>NZ_KB905103.1:0-45605 GCF_000377825.1 Thioalkalivibrio sp. AKL9
TGTTTTGACCTGCCTCCCCGTTGTCGTCGCGCCGAGTGGAGAGGCTTTTCGCGGGACGATTCTAAATAGACACGGGGCGCTGGATGTCTGAGCGGAGCCGAAAGCGCAGCGAGTTCAGCGCCGCCCGCGAAAAGCCTCGGAGCGAGGGAAACCCCGGCCCGCGCAGCGGGCCGGGGTCGCGGCAGTCGGGCGTGTTTCTTGGGTACTTCTTTGCACGAGCAAAGAAGTACCTCGCGGCGCGCTGGCGAGTCAGCGCCTGGCAGTATGCGGACCGGAGGCACTGTAAACACCCAACGACGAACCGGGACCAGCCACAACAAGGCAGGCGGCAGCCTGGAGCCACCGTAAACACCGGAGGACGAACCAGAGCCAGCCTACACGGCAGACAACCGCCAAGGGCATATCCCCCGGGCGGCCAGCGCGCCGCGCCGTTATAATGCGCGGCTTTCCCTACACTCCGACCCGAGCGCGCCCGCGATCATGGACAAGAGCTTCGACCCGAAAAGCATCGAACAGACCCAGTACGACCGCTGGGAGGCCGCGAATATCTTCGCGCCGCCGGCGACGGGCGAGGCCAACTACTGCATCCTGCTGCCGCCACCGAACGTGACCGGCACCCTGCACATGGGGCATGCCTTCCAGCACACGCTGATGGACACCCTGATCCGCTACCGGCGGATGCACGGCGACCGCACCCTGTGGCAGGGCGGCACCGACCACGCCGGGATCGCCACGCAGATGGTCGTCGAACGCCAGCTGGCCGCCGACGGCAAGGGCCGCCACGACCTCGGGCGCGAGAAGTTCCTCGAGGCCGTCTGGGACTGGAAGGCCGAATCCGGCGGCACCATCACCCGCCAGATGCGCCGCCTGGGCGATTCCATGGACTGGTCGCGCGAGCGCTTCACCATGGACGACGGGCTGTCCGACGCGGTGCGCGAGGTCTTCGTGCGGCTGCACGAGGAGGGCCTGATCTACCGCGGCAAGCGCCTGGTCAACTGGGACCCGGTGCTGCACACCGCGCTCTCCGATCTCGAGGTCCTGTCCGAGGAAGAGGTCGGCCACCTGTGGCACTTCCGCTATCCGCTGGCCGACGGCTCTGGCCATCTGACCGTCGCGACCACCCGCCCGGAGACCATGCTGGGCGACACCGCCGTCGCGGTGCATCCGGAGGACGAGCGCTACCAGCACCTGATCGGCAAGACGATCCGGCTGCCGCTGGTCGGGCGCGAAATCCCGATCATTGCCGACGACTATGTCGAGGCCGAGTTCGGCTCTGGCTGCGTGAAGATCACCCCGGCGCACGACTTTAACGACTACGCCATGGGGCAGCGCCACGACCTGCCGGTGATCAACATCCTGACCATCGACGCCTGCATGAACGACAACGTGCCGGCCGCCTATCGCGGGCTGGACCGCTACCAGGCCCGGCAGAAGGTCCTCGACGACCTGGATACAGAAGGACTGCTCGAAAAGATCGACGACCACAAGCTGATGGTCCCGCGCGGCGACCGCTCCGGCACCGTGGTCGAGCCTTATCTGACCGACCAGTGGTACGTGAAGGCCGGCCCGCTGGCCGAACCGGCGATCAAGGCAGTGGAGGACGGCCGCATCCGCTTCGTGCCGGAAAACTGGTCGAAGACCTACTTCGAATGGATGCGCAACATCGAGGACTGGTGCATCTCACGCCAGATCTGGTGGGGCCACCGCATCCCAGCCTGGTACGACGCGGACGGCAACGTGTACGTGGGCCGCGACGAGGCCGAGGTGCGCGAGAAGCACGGCCTGGGCGCGGACGTAACCCTGGAGCAGGACGAGGACGTCCTCGACACCTGGTTCAGCTCGGCGCTGTGGCCGTTCTCCACCCTC
Source organism: Thioalkalivibrio sp. AKL9 (assembly GCF_000377825.1). Taxonomy (NCBI): domain Bacteria; kingdom Pseudomonadati; phylum Pseudomonadota; class Gammaproteobacteria; order Chromatiales; family Ectothiorhodospiraceae; genus Thioalkalivibrio; species Thioalkalivibrio sp. AKL9. Next base: position 1,867 of record NZ_KB905103.1, read on the forward strand.
GGCTGGCCGGAGAATACGCAGGAGCTCCAGGACTTCTACCCGACCAGCGTGCTGGTCACCGGCTTCGACATCATCTTCTTCTGGGTCGCCCGCATGATCATGATGGGCGAACACTTCATGGGCGATGTCCCCTTCCGCGAGGTCTACGTCACCGGCCTGATCCGCGACTCGGAAGGCCAGAAGATGTCCAAGTCCAAGGGCAACGTGATCGACCCGATCGATCTCATCGACGGCATCAGCGCCGACGACCTGGTCGCCAAACGCACCCGCGGCCTGATGCAGCCGCAGATGGCGCAGAAGATCGAGAAGGCCACGCGCAAGGCCTTCCCCGACGGCTTCCCCGCCTTTGGCACCGATGCCCTGCGCTTCACCCTGGCGGCACTCGCCACCACCGGGCGCGACATCAAGTTCGACCTCGGCCGCATCGAGGGCTACCGCAACTTCTGCAACAAGCTGTGGAACGCCTCGCGCTTCGTGCTGATGAACGTCGAGGGCCACGACTGCTCCGCCGCGGCCGATACCGCGGAGCACCGCACGCTGGCCGATCGCTGGATCCTTGACCGCCTGGCCGCCACCGCCGCGACCGCCACGCAGCAGCTCGATGCCTACCGCTTCGACCTCGCCGCGCAGACACTCTACGAGTTCACCTGGCACGACTACTGCGACTGGTACCTGGAGCTGACCAAGCCGGTGCTGAACGACGACGCCACGCCGGAGGCGGTCAAGCGCGCCACGCGCAATACCCTGGTCACCGTGCTCGAGGCCCTGCTGCGCCTGCTGCACCCGGTGACCCCGTTCATCACCGAGGCCATCTGGACCAACGTGAAACCGCATGCCGGCATCACGGATGACATCGAATTCCTGGTGCAGCGCCCCTGGCCCGGCCGCGACGGCTTCCCGCGTGACGCGACCGCCACGGCCGAGCTCGACTGGGTGAAGGACTTCATCACCGGGCTGCGCCGCATCCGCGCGGAGATGGACATCGCTCCCGCCAAACCGCTGCCGGTGCTGGTAAAGAACTGGACCGACGCCGACCAGGAGCGCTACACCCGCCACCGTGGCCTGCTGGAGTTCCTCGCCAAGCCCGAGAGCGTCACCTGGCTGGACGCCGCCGACGAGGCCCCGGAATCGGCGATGGCCCTGGTCGACGACATGCAGCTGCTGATTCCGCTGGCCGGGCTGATCGACAAGGACGCCGAGCTCGCGCGCCTGGACAAGGAAATCGGCAAGCTCGACAAGAACCTCGAACAGAGCGAGCAGCGGCTTTCCAACGCGAGCTTCGTCGACCGCGCCCCGGCCGACGTGGTGCAGAAGGAACGCGACCGCGTCGCCGAGATGCACGCCACCCGCGACCAGCTGGCCGCCCAGCGCGAACGCATCCGCGCGATGTGAGGGCGCTGTTCACCACGAGGCACACGCAAAAGACCGGAAAAGCATGTACGGGAGACGGGAAGGATCCAGGCTGACGGGCCGTACTGAGGACCGGCTGCACCCAAGGCGGTAGTAGCCTCGGGCCCATACCCCTTGAATCCCTGTTGATCGCTCTTGCCCGCCTTCGTGTCTTCGTGCGCTTCGCGCTTGAAGAACATCAGCTGATCCGTTCGAGCATGCCCCGGTGGCGGATCAGGCGCGCCAGGGTGCGGCCGGTGTGGTACCAGTGCAGCATCCAGCATTCGCGCGCCAGTCGCGCCGCCGATACGGTGGAGCCCGGCTCCGCCGGACAGGGGCAGACGCGCAATCCCATGCCGCGCGCGATGGCAACCGCCCGGGCGAGATGGAAGCGACTGGTCACCAGCACCAGGGGCGCATCACCGGCCTCCGCCGTCGCCGTCAGCAGATCGCGCGCATTGCGCAGATTCTCCAGCGTATGCCGCGAGGCGTCTTCGGTACGGATGCGCGTCGCCGCGATCCCGTGGTGTTGCAGAAAGGCCGCGCCCGCGGCGGCCTCGCTGGGAGCCCCGACGGAGGTCTGCCCACCCAGCACCAGGATCCGGGCATCGGGGTTCCGGCGCGCCAGACGCACGGCACGCAGCAGGCGCAGGCGGTAGCCCGGACCGGGCGCGCCCGACTCCAGCTGCTGCCCCAGCACCAGGATGCAGTCCCCGCGCCCGGGGCAGCGCCGCCGCCGCGACCAGTGCACGGTGTAGAGCCACAGCGCCAGCCAGGACAAGCCGCCGGTGGCCAGGATGATCAGATTCGACAGCGCAAAGGTCGCCAGGCCGTCCGGCCCGATGCGACCCAGTCCGACGCGCACCTCGCCCACGGGAGCCTTCTCAGGCCTCGTCTTCGGGCGTGGTGCCGCCGGTGAAGTGCAGCCGCGCGTTGCGCCGGCGCCGCGCCCAGAAGGCCAGGGCCCGCGGCAGGTTCAGCGCCATCTGCACGTAGTACACCGTCTTGAAGGCGCGCAGGGACCACTGCACACGGGTATTGCGGTAGACATCCCCGGCCAGCAGCGAGATCACCGCCTGCTCCATCCCGAAGGTATTGCGCGGACCCATGAACAGCTTGCGCATCACCGGGCTGTTGAAACGATAGATCAACCAGGAGAAACGGCGGACGCCACGGCGCACGTCGCGCTCAAAGGCACGCAGATAGCGTGCGGAGCGCGCCGGATGCTCCAGGCAGCGATCCACCGCATCGGCGGCGCGGAAGCCCCCCGACATCGCGATATAGACCCCGCTGGAGAACACCGGGTCGACAAAGGTGAACGCATCGCCGACCAGCAGATAACCCGGGCCGTGGGCCTGACTGGAGCGGTAGGAGAAATTGCCAGTGGCGTTGACCGGGCCGGCCAGCTCCGCGCCCTGCATGCGTTCGAAGGCCGGCGGGCAGAGCTTCAGCGTGTCCCACAGGAACGTCTCGGGCTTGGTCTTGCGCGTCTTCAGGTATTCGGGAAAACAGACCGCGCCCACGCTCATCGCCCCGTCGCGCAACGGGATCATCCAGATCCAGCCGTGCTGGAACCAGTAGATACTGATGTTGCCGGCATCGCGCCCGGCACGCCGCGGCACGTTGTTGAAGTGCCCGAAGATCGCGGCGCTGTTGTGTTCCGGGTTGCGCGCCTTCAGGTCAAGACGGCGCGCCAGGAAGGTATCGCGACCGGAGGCGTCGACCACGAAATCGGCCTCGAACTCCAGCGTGTTGCCGGAAGCATCGCGCGCGGTGACCTGCTGGGTCCCGCCCTTGGCGGGATCGGCCAGGGCGACATCGAATACAGTGACCTCTTCCAGCACCCGCACACCCAGGCGGGCGCTGTTTTCCAGCAACAGGTGGTCGAACTCCGAACGCCGCACCTCGCATGCCGACGCGGGTGTGTCGTCGTTCAGGGCACGCTCGAAGTAATAGGTTCGCGGCGCGTCGGGCGCCTCGGGGATGGTGAACTCGGCCCCGTGCTTGGGGATGCCGATTGCCGCGATGGCCTCGGCCACGCCCAGTTCCTCGAACAACGGCATATTCATCGGCAGCAGGGATTCGCCGATGTGGAAGCGTGGATGCCGGGCCTTTTCCAGCAGCACCACGTCGCGCCCCTTCTGCGCCAGTCGGGAGGCCACCGTGGAGCCGGCGGGGCCTCCTCCGATCACCACCACCTGGCAGCGCCCGTCGGTTACGGCTTCCTGTCCCGGTTGTCTCAAATCACGTCTCCGCTTGCCCGCCCGCAACCCCAGATAAGGCGACCCGGTCTGGTCGCGAGGGTACCACGGCCCCTCGGGTGTGGGTATCATCGGCGCCCACAGCAGGGTGACCCTCGCGCGAACGGCAAGTTCGGAGGCGATCACAAAATGCGCACATCACTGCACCGGGGGAACACGTGCCATCACAAACAGCGTTCGAACAGGAAGTCGCCCAACTGATCGTGGACAGCCTTAATCTGGAGGAGGTCGCGCCGGAGGAAATCGAGCCGGAAGATGCGCTGTTCCGTGAAGGACTGGGGCTGGATTCCATCGATGCCCTGGAGCTGGCCCTGGCCATCTCCCGCGCCTACGGCGTCCAGATCCGGTCGGATGACGAAAACAACCGCGAGATCTTCGCGTCCTTGCGTGCGCTGAGCGCCCATATCGAGGCCAACCGAGCCACGTCGTGAACACCCCACTCGCCGCCTGCGTGGCCCTGAGTTATCCGGTCGCGGTCGTCCTCGGCGTGACCTTCGAGATCCCGCTGGTGCCGCTGGCGGTCCTGGCCAGCCTGATCCTGGTGGCTGCATGGGCCTCGCTGGCCGCCACCGGACGTGGCGTGCTGGCCGCGAGCCTGGCCGTGGGCATAAGCCTGTTGCTCCTCGGCGGGATGGCCACCTGGCTGCTGTACGCATTGCCGGTACTCATCATGGGGCTCTTGTCGCTTCTGTTCGCGCGTTCGCTACGCAGCGACTCCACCCCGCTGATCACGCGCTATGCCCTGGCCATGGGGGCCTCCGACACCCCCGCGGTGCACCGCTACACGCGCAACCTCACCATTACCTGGGCCCTGCTGTGTGCCGGACTGGCGATCGTGTCCGCCTGGCTGGCGCTGTTCGCCACCGCCACCACCTGGGCCCTGTTTGCCAACGGGATCAACTACCTTTTGCTGGCCGGCCTGTTCCTGCTGGAGTATCCGCTGCGCCGCTGGCTCCTGCGCGACGAGCCGCACAACGGCTTCCTGGCCTATCTGATGGAGCTGGCGCGGGTCGATCACCACCGGATGCTGAGGCACCCGTGACAGATACCCCGCAGGTCACTCGACCACTGATCGCCGACACGCCCGCCCCGCTGGCGCGCATCGGCGACCGGGCGATCTCGCGTGCCGCCTTCCTCGCCGACGCACAGGCGCTGGCCGCACGCCTGCCGCAGGCGCAGGCGGCCTTCAACCTGTGCCAGGACCGCTACCACTTCGCGGTCGCCTTTGCCGCCATTCTGCTGCGCGGCCAGGTCAATCTGCTGCCCCCGAACCGCGGGAGCACCACCCTGGCCGAGATCGCCAGCCAATACCCGGACGCGCCCGCCCTGGTCGACGGCCCGGATGCCGAGATCGCAATCCCGATCCTGCGGGTATCCGCCCGCGGCGAAGCGGGCGAGGCCACCGGGGCGATCCCCGAGATCCCCGCCGACCAGACCGCTGTTCTGACCTTCTCCTCCGGCAGCACCGGCACCCCCACGGCCCATGCGCGGACCTGGAAGGCCCTGCATGCTGTCACCTGGCAGGCGCTGGAATGCTTCGATCTGGTGGATGGCTCCGGACCGACCCTGATCGGCACGGTCCCGCCGCAGCACATGTACGGTCTGGAGTCCACGCTCCTGTACGCCCTGCTGGGGCACGCCACCCTGCTCGCCGGGCGCCCGTTCTACCCCGAGGACATCCGTGCCGCACTGGCGGACTGCACCCCGGCCGTTCTGGTCACCACACCTTTTCATCTGAGCGCCTGCCTGCGTGCGGGGCTGGAGTGGCCGACCCCGGAACGCATCCTCTGCGCAACCGCGCCCCTGGACCCGGAAACGGCCGGCCAGGCCGAACGGGTGTTCGGCTGCCGGCTGGACGAGATCTACGGTTGCACCGAGGCCGGCGCCATTGCGACCCGCCGCACCACCCGCGAATCCGACTGGACGGCCTACCCCGGGGTGCAACTGCGCCGCAATGACGACGGCCTCGCGCGTGTCCAGGGACCCCAGCACCCCGAAGCGGTCCCGCTTCCGGACCACATCGAGGTCCGGGACGTCGGCCACTTCCGCATGGAGGGGCGCCTCGCCGATCAACTGAACATCGCCGGCAAACGCGCCTCCCTGGCCGATCTCAACCGCCGGCTCAACGCAATCCCCGGGGTACTCGACGGGGTGTTCATTCCGCCGGGCACCGATCAGGAAGCGCACGGCGTGACCCGGCTGGCCGCCCTGGTGGTGGCACCGGATCGCAGCGCGGCCGAAATCCAGGCCGCACTGGCCGAGTGCATGGACCCGCTGTTCCTGCCGCGCCCGCTGGTCCGCGTGGAGCACCTGCCGCGTTCGGCCACCGGCAAGCTGCCGCGCCAGATCCTGCTGGACCTGCTCGCCCACCACGGCCAGTGCGCCTGAGCCGCTCGCCCTGATGCAGACCCTCATCCAGTCCACCATTCGCCGCATCGGGGCCGGTCACCCATCCCTTCCCGGACACTTCCCCGGTCACCCGGTGGTGCCCGGCGTGGTCATCCTCGACCAGGTCGCGGCGGTGGCCCACGCCCACGGTCTCGGGCCGGTCGAGGCCCTCCCCCAGGTCAAGTTCCTCGCACCCCTGGGACCCGAGACGGCATTCCGGGTCGAGATCGATCCGCCCGGGCACGGCGGCCGTCAGGCCTTCCGCGTACTCGCGGCGGATGGCGAGGCCCCCGTCACCTTCTGTGCCGGCCAACTGATCACGACTCACGACACCGCGGACGCATGAGCCGCGGCTGGTTTCAGCAGGCGGAACGGGGCTCGCCCCTGGCCCTGCGCATCATCCTCTGGGTGGCCCTGAATCTCGGGCGCCGCGCCAGCCGCACCCTGCTCTACCCGATCACGGCCTACTTCCTGCTGTTCGCACCGCAGTCGCGCCGCCACAGTCGCAACTACCTGCGCCGCGTCCTGGGGCGCGAACCGCGCCTGGGCGATTTGGCCCGGCACCTGCACTGCTTTGCGGCGGTCATCCTCGACCGCGTCTTACTGCTCGCCGGCAAGGACGCCTGTCTGGACATCCAGGTACACAACCGCGAGACCTTCCTGGAACACGTGGACAGTGGCCGCGGCGCGATCCTGCTGGGCGCGCACCTGGGCAGCTTCGAGGCCCTGCGGGCGCTGGCGGTGGGCAAGTACGACTTTCCGGTCAAGGTCCTGATGTACAACGACCATAACCAGAGCATCACCCAGGTCCTGGAGGCCCTGAACCCCGAGGTCGCCGCCTCGGTGATCCCGCTGGGGCGTACCGAGACCCTGATCCAGGCCCGCGAGTGCCTGGATCGCGGCGAGCTGATCGCGACGCTGGGCGACCGCGTCGCCGAGAGCGACAAGATGGTCGCCTGCAACTTCCTCGGCGACACTGCGCTGTTCCCGCAAGGCCCGCTGCTGCTGGCCGCGGTGCTCAAGGTCCCGGTGATCCTGTGCTTCGGGCTCTATCGCGGGGGCAACCGCTACGATATCTTCTTTGAACCTTTCGCCGAGACCATCGAGGCCCCGCGCGGGCAGCGCGATGCAGCCCTGGCACACTGGGTACAGCGCTACGCCGATCGCCTCGAGGCGCGGGTGCGCGAGGCCCCTTACAACTGGTTCAATTTCTATGACTTCTGGGACGATCCATCCAAATAGGCGAGGCCACGGCTTTGGCCCGCGTATCCGCCAGTCCGGCATCACGCTGATCCTGGCCTTGGGCCTGCTCGTCCCTGTTTCGGCCCTGGCCAACGACACCCTCGGCGCCTTGCTCGAAGCCCTGACCACCGAGCGCGCGGCGACCCTCGCGTTCGAAGAACGCCGCGACGACCCGATGCTGGAATTCCCGGAGACCCGCTCGGGCTCCCTGGCCTTCGATCCCCCCGACACCCTCATCCGGCAGGTCGACGGCCCGCGTGGCGAGACCGTGCACATCGGGGGCGACACCCTAACCCTGGAACGCCGCGGCACCAGCCGCGAGATCGACCTGAACGAACAGCCTGCCCTGGCCACCCTGGCCGGACTGTTCCGCGCCCTGCTGACCGGCGACCGCGAGACGCTGGAGGCCGACTTCGAGATCGACGTCACGGGGGACATCGACGCCTGGACCCTGGAGCTGGTCCCGCAGGATCGCACCCTGCGCCGCATGGTCCCCGAACTGACCCTGAAAGGCGCCGACGGCGAACTGCACGAACTGGTCACCATCGAGGCTGGCGGCCACCACAGCCGCATGCGTTTCGAACCGCCGCAGTACGCGGACTAGGGAAACACTGATCAATGTGCACGCTCGCGTTGGCACCCCAGGTTTTCCGAGACAAGGCGCGCTGTGCAGCGGGTAGTGGTTCTACCAGCAAGCGGCGCAACGCAGGATCGGGGAACCTGGGGTGCCAACCCCGAAGGGGCTCGGCCGCTTTTGCACGGGAACGGCGTTGCGGCTCCCTTGTGCAGAATGACTGCACGGCAGTCACCGCGCCTTGTTCGCACGCAAAAGCGACTCGAGCGCGAGCGTGCACATTAATCAGTGTTTCCCTAGTGGTCCTTCAATGGGATCATTACGGGTTCAGTTGGTCTGTCAACGTTCAGGGCAAGGCGCGGTGCGCAGGCAATGGCCGTAGCCCTTTACAAGAGCCGGAACGCGGCCATGGGCCGTTGACAGACCAACCCTTCGGGCGTTCCTGTGGTGCTCCGCTGCGGCGTTGCGGCGCTTGCCAAGGGCTACGGCCATTGCCTGCGCACCGCGCCTTGCAGCGAAACGCCACAGGAGCGCTGAACCCGCAATGATCCCATTGAAGGACCACTAGCCCTTGCTGCGCCGCCACCCCTCCCGCGTTGCCCTGACGCTCTGGCTGGCCGCCCTGCTCCTGGCCACGCTGACGCTGACCCTGCGCGGCGAACTGGTCACCGACCTCCAGGGCTTTGCCCCTGACCCGGTCAGCGCGGACGGGATCGCCCTGGACCCCGGGGCCGGCCCCGCCGGACGCATGCTGCTGCTGGCCATCGCCGGTGGCGAGGCCCGCGAGCGGGCGGCAGCCAGCGATGCACTGGTCGCGGCCCTGGAGGATGCCCCCGATGTTGCCGGCATCCACAACGGCCGCCTCGACCCCGACGACCCGGCGCTGGATTTCCTGATCGAGCATCGCTACCTGCTAAGCCCCCGGGTCGATGCCGAACACTTCAGCCAGGACCGCCTGAGCGAACACCTGGAGGCCCGCCGCGACGACCTCGCCAGCGCCGTCCCGGAACTGCCGCGGGAACTGATCCCGCGTGACCCCACCGCGGAGGCCCGGGTCGTCCTGGAGCAGCTCGCCGCCAGCGGTGGCCAGGCGACGACCGGCGCCGAAGGCGTCTGGGTCACCCCCGACCGGGGACGGGCCCTGCTGGTGCTGCGGAGCGCGGCCGACGGCATGGACCTGGATGCCCAGGCCGCCCTGATCGAACGCACGCACGCGGCCTTCAGCGCCATCGACGAACCGAATCTGCAGCTGCAGATTGCCGGCCCGGCGGTGATCGCGGTGGACTCCCGCGCCACCATCCGCGGCGAGGTGACCTGGATCACCGCAGGCGCCAGCGTCGCGCTGGCCCTCCTGCTGCTGGCGGTGTTCCGCCATCCGCACCCGGTCTGGCTGGCGGCCGTGCCCCTGGCGAGCGGCATCCTGATCGCCGCGGCCGTGGTTACGCTGGTCTTCGGACACCTGCACGGGATCGCGCTGGCCTTCGGCATCACCGTGCTGGGCATTGCCCTCGACTACCCGCTGCACCTGTTCGCCCATGCACAACGAGGCGATGGTGAACCGTCCGGCGGCGAACGGGCCGACGGCGGGCGCCTCCCGCAGGTCGCGCGCGAGCTGTGGCCCGCCATTGCCCTGGGAGCCGGCAGCACGGTACTGGTGTATGCCCTGATGGCAATGACCGGGTTCTCCGGCATGGCGCAGCTCGGGCTGTTCGTATTGACTGGCGTGGCCGTGGCCGCCGTGGTCACCCGCTGGATCCTGCCCACGCTGGTCCCCACCCGCTTGCAGCGCGAAGGCCTGCCGCCGCTGCGCCTGCCCCTGCCCACGGGTCTCGCCCAGCCCCCCGCCATCGCGCGCTGGGGCCTCGCCCTGCTGGCCCTGGCCGCGATCGCCGTGGTCGCGAGTGCCGACCCCTTCCCGTGGGAGGATCGTCTGTCCGCCCTGCACCCGGTACCGGAGGACCAGATTGCGCTCGACCAGGACCTGCGCAGCGCCTTGGGGCTGCCGGACGTCCGCCATGCCCTGCTGGTCAGCGGCGACACGCCGGAACAGGCCCTGCACGCCAGCGAGGCCCTGACACCGGGCCTGGAGACCTTGCGCGAGACCGAGGCCCTGGACGGCTTCGGCCATGCCGCAAACGTCCTGCCCAGCCGCGCACTGCAGCGCGAGCGTCAAGCCGCGTTGCCGGAACCCGATACCCTGCGCGAACGCCTGGATGTGGCGAGCGCAGGGCTGGGGTTTCGCGACGGGGCCTTCGAGCCCTTCGTGAACGACATCCAGACGGCCCGCCAGCAAGACCTGCTGGAACCCGAGGGCCTTCCCGACGGGCCGCTGCGCAATGCCCTGGAACCCCTGCTCCAGCCTCGCGATGACGGCACTGGCTGGATCGCCTGGGTGCGCTTGCAGGGCGTCCATGACCCCGATGCCCTGACCCGCTGGGCCGAAGACGCACCTCTGGCCAGCGTGCCGGAACTGGACGGGGTGGGCATCCGCCACATCGACTTCTTCCGCGCCTCCGAAGAACTGGTGATCGGCTTTCGCGTCGAGGCCCTGCAACGGCTCGCGCTGGGAATGGTCGCGGTGGCCCTCCTGCTGCTGGTCGTCACCCGGGCGCCGGGACGCAGCCTGCGTATCCTGACCGCGGTGGGCACCGGGTTGCTGCTGACCCTGGCCACACTGATCCTGCTGGGCATCCAGCTGTCGCTGTTCCACCTGATCGCGATGCTGCTGATCACCGGGCTGTGCCTGGATTACGCCGTGTTCTTCAGCCGCCCACTGCGGGATGCCGCGGCGCGCCTGCGCAACCTGCGCTCGGTCAGCGTATGCGCACTGTCCACGCTGGTGGTGTTCGGTCTGTTGGCCCTGTCCAGTCTTCCGGTCTTGCAGGCCATGGGCCTCACGGTGGTGCTGGGCGTGGTATTTTCCTTCCTCGCAGCGGCCCTGCTGGCCCCCGAGGCCAGCCGCCGGCAAACTGCCTGAAGCAACGCCGAACTGGCCCAATCCACCCGGAAACCCCTCCGGCCACAACCCGCAGATACGCCCGTCCATGGACCCCCTGGTCATCACTGCCCACACCCTGACGAGTGCCGCCGGCACCGGGATCGCCGCCAACGCCGAGGCCCTGCGCAGCGGCACCAGCGGACTGCGTGCCTGCGACCTGGAGCGCGTCAACCTGGACACCTACGTCGGCCGCGTGCCGGGTGTGGAAGCCATCGCCCTCGAGGGTGCCCTGGCCCCGTTCCAGTGTCGCAACAACCAGCTGGCCGAACTGGGGCTGCGCCAGGACGGCTTCATCGCTGCGGTGGCGGCTGCAGTGGAGCGCCACGGGGCCGATCGGGTAGCCGTTTTGCTGGGCACCAGCACCTCCGGGATCGCCGCCACCGAGGCCGCGTACCACCGGCGTGACCCGCAGACCGGGGCCCTGCCACCGGACTACGACTACCAGCACACCCAGAACATGTTCTCGCTGGCCGACTTTGTTGCCACCCGCCTCGGCCTGTCCGGCCCCGCCATGGTGGTCTCCACTGCCTGCTCGTCCAGCGCCAAGGTCTTTGCCGATGCCCGGCGCTACATCACGGCGGGACTGTGCGACGCCGCCGTGGTCGGCGGCGTCGACAGCCTGTGCGGCATGACGCTGTACGGCTTCAACGCCCTGCAGCTGGTCGCCGCGCAGCCCTGCACCCCGCTGGATCGCGACCGGGCCGGGATCTCCATCGGCGAGGCCGCCGGCTTCTTCCTGCTGGAGCGCCCCTCCGCGAATGCCCACGGCGCACGGCTGACCGGTTACGGCGAATCCAGCGATGCCCACCACATGTCCGCCCCGCACCCGGAAGGCCTGGGGGCCGCGACGGCACTACAGCAAGCCCTGGACCGTGCAGGGCGGCAAGGCGACGAGATCGACTATGTGCTGATGCATGCCACGGCGACCCCGGCCAACGACCGTTCCGAGGCCCGCGCCCTGATCCACCGCCTGGGCCCGACCCCGCGCGCGGTGGGCAGCAAGGGCCTGACCGGGCATACCCTCGGGGCCGCCGGCGCGGTGGGGGTCGCGCAGGCACTGGCCAGCCTGGCCGGCGGCTTCGTGCCGGCGACCGCCGGGCTGCGGCACCCGGACCCGGAACTGGGCCTGGATGCACGGGCAGAGACCGAGGAACGCCCGGTTCGGCGGGTCCTGGTCAACGCCTTCGGGTTCGGCGGAAACAACTGCAGCCTGCTGCTGGAGGCACCGCAATGAACACCATTGGTCTGCATGCGGTCGGACTGCTGGGCCCGGGACTGGACGACTTCGAGACCGCCCGCGCCATCCTCGCCGGCACGGCGCCTCTGGCGGGCGACGCGATCAATATCCCACCCGTGCGGCTGCTCCCCGCCAACGAGCGTCGACGCACCACGACCACGATCCGCCTGGCCCTGAAGGTGGCGGAAGAGGCCACAACCGACAGCGATCGCAGCCAACTGCGCAGCGTGTTCGCCTCGTCCTCCGGCGACATGGACATCATCGATCGCATCTGCGACGCGCTCACCCAGCCGGAGCCGGTGGTTTCGCCGGTCCAGTTCCACAATTCGGTGCACAACGCCCCGGCCGGTAACTGGTCGATCGCCACCCGCAACCCCGCCCCGGCGACCGCCGTATCCGGCTACAACGCCACGGTGGCCGCCGGCTTGCTGGAGGCCGCGACGCTGCAACAGTGCGAGGGTGGCGAGGTGCTGCTCACCTGCTACGACGTACCGTCGATGGAGACATTCATCCGCGTGCGCCCGATCCACCATGCGTTCGCGGTCGCCCTGCGCCTGGGGCCGGTGGAGGGCGCCACCTGGCGGCTGCAGATGGACCTCAAGGGACCCGCCACCGCCGATCGCTGCGTGGCAGACGAACTGGAGGCCCTGCGCGAGAGCAACCCAGCGGCACGCGCCCTGCCGCTGCTGGAGCAACTGGCCCGGGGCACGGCCGGCCATGTTACGCTTGACGCGCCGTTGGGCCGGTCGCTGAGCATCCGCATCGAGCCCTGAACAATCGCCCGGATCAGGAAGATCCCGCGCATGCCATCGCGACCCGAAACCCTGGATCACGACGCTATCTGCCGGCTGCTGCCGCACGCCGGGGCGATGTGCCTGCTGGATTCGGTAGAGGCCTGGTCCGACGACGCCATCCACTGTCGTGCCGACAGCCACCGGGATCCGGCCAACCCGCTGCGCGGGGAAGGCGGCCTGCATGCCCTGGGGGCACTGGAATACGGCGCCCAGGGCATGGCCGTGCACGGGGCGCTGCTGGCGGATGGCGGCCCGCCCCGGGCCGGCTACCTGGCGGCCGTGCGCAACCTGCAACTGCGGGTCCAACGTCTCGACGGCCTCGACGACCCGCTCGAGATCCACGCCGAACGCATCCTGTCGGATACCCACAGCTCGATCTACGACCTGCGGGTCACCGCCGGTGACCGGCCGGTGCTGAGCGCCCGCGCGACGGTGATCCTGCAACCCGCCGACGAGGAAAAGACCCCGTGACTGCACGCGCCCTGATTACCGGAGCCAGCGGCGCCATCGGCGCCGCCATTGCCCAAGCCCTGGCCGCGGCTGGCCATGAGGTGGTCCTGCACGCCCATCGCAATGCCGACGCGGCCGAAGCAACAGCCGCGGCCATCCGCGCCGACGGCGGCCAGGCCCGCGTGCTGGTGTTCGACATCACCGACGAGGGGGCCTGCCGCGAGGCCCTGGAGCCCCTGGCGGCCGAACAACCGGTGCAGATCCTGGTGCATAACGCAGGCATCCATGACGATGCGCCGCTGGCCGGAATGCGCCGCGAACAGTGGGACCGACCGATCGACGTCGGACTGAACGGCTTCTACAACGTCACCCAGCCACTGCTGCTGCCGATGATCACCACCCGCTGGGGCCGGGTCGTGGCGATCTCCTCCGTCGCCGGGCAGATCGGCAACCGCGGCCAGACCAACTATGCAGCGGCCAAGGCCGGGCTCCATGGTGCCATTCGCTCGCTGGCCCAGGAGGTCGCCTCCCGCGGGATTACCGCCAACGCGGTCGCCCCCGGCATCATCGAAAGCCCGATGAGCGATTCGAGCTTCGATGCCGACCGCATCCGCAGCGTCGTACCCATGCGCCGCGCCGGCCAGCCCGCGGAGGTCGCGAGTGTGGTCGGCTTCCTCGCCAGCGAGGGCGCCAGCTACGTGTCCGGTCAGGTGATCGGCGTCAACGGCGCCCTCGCCTGACCCCGCCATGAGCCACGTCGTTGCCCTGATCCCGGCCCACAACGAGGCCGCCACCATCGAAGACGTCGTCGCCGGCGCCCGCGCCCACGTGGACCGGGTGATCGTGGTGGACGACGGCTCCGAGGATGCGACCGCAAGCCTGATCGAGGACCAGGCGGAGGTCCTGCGCCTGTCCGAGAATGGCGGCAAGGCGGCCGCGTTGTGGGCCGGGATGCAGCATGCCCTGGCCACCGGGGCCGATGCCGTGGTGACCCTGGACGCCGACGGCCAGCACGACACCACGGAGATCCCGGCCCTCATCGCCGCCTGGCGCGAGACCCCCGAGCGGCTGATCCTGGGGGCCCGACTCAAGGGCCGCGAACATACCCCGCCGCTGCGCCTGTTCGGCAACCGCATGGCGGACTTCTGGATTGCCTGGGCCTCGGGGCAACCGCTGCAGGATTCGCAGTCGGGGTTCCGCCTGTATCCCGCGGCGCTATTGCGACGCCTCGAGCTGCGTCATCACCGGGCGCGCGGCTTCGTGTTCGAAAGCGAGGCCCTGATCGTCGCCGAGCGGCTGGGATTCCCGGTGCGAGTGGTCCCGGTACGCTGTATCTACCCGGAGAACCACCGCCCCAGCCATTACCGCGCGACCGCGGACACCCTGCGCATCATCGCCATGGTCGCCGGCCACCTGCTGCGCCGCGGGATGCGCCCGCTGGGGCTGTTGCGCTCGCGGGGCCTGGTGCGCTGAAGGCCCCGGCGTGCCGCTCCGGGCCGCGCCCTTGGAAACCACCGGCACGCGTGTCTACACTCTCGACGCACCCATCCCAGAAGGAAAACGCCATGAATACCAGGACGTTGCTGGTCATCCTGTTTGCCAGCCTGATCGCGCTGGCCGGCTGCCGCGGCACGGTCCCCGTGCACAACGTCAGCGATACCACGGTCACCGATGTTGCGGGTGAACGCCCCAGCGCCGAACAGATGGAACGCGCCATCCGCACCGCCGGAACGGCGCTGGGCTGGCGCATGGAAGAAGTGGAACCGGGGCTGCTCGAAGGGCGACTTGCGCTACGCGACCACGTCGCCGAAGTGGAGATCCCCTATGCGGCGGGTGAATACAGCATTCGCTACAAGGACAGCACCAACCTGAACTACGCGGACGGCAATATCCACCCGAACTACAACAACTGGATCCAGAATCTGGACAACCAGATCCGGGCGCAGATCTCCGCCCTCTGATCCCACCCCGCAGCGCGTCGGGCACACCCCGGCGCGGTGCGCACGCTCCAGGGCAAAGGGCCTTTCATCACGAAGCGCATGAAGGCGGGGAGATCGGAAGGAATGCGGTGACGGAAGCGTCTTGCGCCTCCGTTGCGGTCTTGCCCACCATCCAGTTTTACACCGACCGGGTGATGCTTTTCAGGTTTTCTTCGTCCCTTCCTGTGCGTCGCGGTGATCCCAAACCGACTCCGCGGTCACGGGTCAGTCGGGGCGCGGGCGTTCGTCCGGCTTGCGTGCCTCGCCCTCGGAACTCTTGGGGGTCGGCTCGTCGTCCTGGGCGTCCGATTCGTTGGCGCCGCCGGCCGCCTCGCCGGGACCGGCGCCGTAGTCACGGCGCGTCATGTGCGACAGCAACTGCCCGGCCCGGTCCTCGAGGCGATCACGGGTCGGCTTGTCTGCCAGTTCCTCCGCGCTCTGCGCCAGGTGGTGGTAGAGGTCGCGGTAGGAACCCGCCATGGTCGCGAACAGCGTGGCCGTGCGATCGAAATGGTCGTTGACCTGGCTGCGGTAGCGGGTCAGTTCCTGCATGCGCCGGTCGAGTTCCTCTTCCAGCTCGCGGATCAGCTTGCGCTCATCACTGGTGACGCGGCCCACCCAGAAACCCACGAGGGCGGCAACCACGATGGCCAGAATCCCGAGGGCCACCCACAGCCCCACTGCTGTCTGTTCTTCCACCACGACATCCTCTGAAAATGGAGCCGCCATTGTGCCGCAGGCCCTCGCCGAACGCACTGCCGGGCATGCTAACCTCGCCACAACAGGGACACCGGAACCACGCAGGAAGGCCCCCGGAAGCCGTTTCAATCCGCCGTACAACCAAGAGCCAGACCCACCATGATCGAACCGCAACATGCCCAGCAGATCCGCCAGGCCCAGGCCGGCCTGATCAACCTGGTGGTGCAGGCCACCCAGAACCCGGAGACCCGCCGCGAACTGGAGCCAGTGCTGAACCAGGCCCACGAGGCCGGCTGGGGCGAGCTGATCCTGCGCATCCGCCGCGTGCTCGAAGGCGAACGCGACACGTCCCTGCTGCAGGGGCTGGACGACGAGGACACGGTGATCCTGACGGCGATCCTGGCCGGCCTGCAGGATCCCTCCACCCTGCCGGACCCCGAGCAAAGCGGCGATCCGGCGCAGGCCGCACCGGGGCTGGCCCAGATGATCCACGGCGCGGCCCACGGAGACGCCCAGTCGCTGCACTGGCTGTCGCAGATGGCCGAACAGATGAGCCGGGCCGGGGGCGACATGGCGCGCCTCGGTGGCATCACCAAGCGCCTGGTGGACGGCGAGCGTGACCCGGATGTGCTGTGCCGCGGCATGGACGCCCAGGGCGAGTCGCTGGTGCTCTCGATCCTCTCGGAGCTGGGCAAGCTCGAGCACCACTGACCAACCCGTGCGCCATTCCAGCATTTGCAGGCCGCGCGGCCGAGGCACGTTCCGCCTCGAGCATCTGATGCTGGCCGTAATTGCCCTGTGGCTCCTGCAAGGCTGCGCCGCAGTCACCCTGCAGCCGCCGGCCGAACCGGAAGACCCGGTCACCGTGGCACTCCTGGACCACGGCCATCACTCCAGTCTGGTCCTGCCGACCGCGACCCCGGACGCCTGGCTGCGCTATTCCTACGGCGACTGGTCGTTTTACGTCGAGCGGCGAATCAACCCCCTGCAGGGGCTGGCCGGGCTGTTCCTGCCCACACGGGCGGGCCTCGGCCGGCAATCCCTGACCGGCTCCAACCTGGAGGACGCGACGGCAACCCAGTTGCGCGTGCCGCTGGAGGAACTGCATCTGCTGACGGTCCCCGGGGCCAGGGTTACGGCACTGCGCGAGGCGCTGGAGGAAATCTGGCAGGCGGGCCACGATGACCGCAAGGTATCGACAGAATGGGACATGGCCTTTGTCGAACACCCCGAGGCCTACACCCTGCGCAACAACTCCAACCGCATGGTCGCGCACTGGCTGACGGCCCTGGAGGTCGATGTCTCGCGCCTCCCGATCATGTCCAACTGGAAGCTCGACTCACCCTGAGGTCAATCAGGGCCCCCTCACCACGAAGCGTGCGAACCTAACCCTTCGTGCGCGCTTCGTGGTGGATAAACGCCGGGCGTCAAAGGCGGTGGGCCCACTCCAGGACGGCATCCTGCAGGTTCCGACCGAGGCCCTGATGCGCGCGGGGGTCGTTGACCAGCACTACCACGGCCAGGTCGTCCCCGCCTTGCGTGCGCACGTAGCCGGCGACCGCAGAGACCTCGTTGAGGTGCCCCGTCTTCAGGTGCATCTGCCCGCGCAGGTCGCGCTGGCTGCCGTTGCGGAAGCGATTGCGCAGGGTCCCGTCCAGCCCGGCCAGGGCCAGGGAGGACTGGAATTCCGGACGGTGAGAGTGCTGCCATCCGCCCTCGAGGATCTGGCCCAGCTGGCGCGCGGTCATGCGGGTGTCGCGGCTGAGCCCCGACCCGTTGTCGACCACCATGCCACCCACCTCGACCCCCAACCCGCGCAGCGACTCCAGCAGGGCCTGCTGCCCCTTCTCCAGCGTGGCCGGCGGGGTGAAGTGACGCGCCCCCAGGGTCAGCAGCAGGTGGCGGGTCATCACGTTGGAGCTCCACTTGTTGGAGACCCGGATCAGATCCGCCAGCGGCCGCGAGGTATGACGCAGGATCGGTTCGTCGTACAGCACCGGCAGCACGCCGGGGCGAATGTCGCCGGTCAGCTCACCGCCCCACTGCGCCCAGTGCAGACGGAACATCTCGGCGTGATTGGCCTCCGGCGTCAGGACCGTCCTCAGCAGTTCGTAGTCCCCGCAGTTAACCGGGTACTCGCCGGACAAGGTCACGCGTTGCGCCTCGGGATCGGCGTCAAAGCGAATGCCCCGTTGCCAGGCCCCGCAGCTGCCACGCGACGGCTGCAGGCGATTCTCGATCGTCAGCCCCGGCAGCGGCGGATCCACGGTCACGTCAATCCCGTTCCCATGCCGCTCCGGCCGCACACGGAAGCGCTGGGCGTTGGCGTTTACGTGCAGG
This sequence comes from Thioalkalivibrio sp. AKL9, assembly GCF_000377825.1. Taxonomy (NCBI): domain Bacteria; kingdom Pseudomonadati; phylum Pseudomonadota; class Gammaproteobacteria; order Chromatiales; family Ectothiorhodospiraceae; genus Thioalkalivibrio; species Thioalkalivibrio sp. AKL9. The sequence goes on from NZ_KB905103.1 coordinate 20,218, forward strand.
GCATAGGGAAGCTGGTTGTAGGCCCGCAGCGGCTGGTCATTGAATGCGGCCGGATGGCCCGGAGGCAGTTCGAAATGCGAGGCGTCGAGGATGACGTTGCCCTCGATGCGCCGCAGCCCGGTCTGACGCAACTGCCCCAGCATGCGCCAGTGCTCCTCGCTGACCATGCCGGGGTCCCCGGTCCCGCGGATCACCAGATCGCCGCGCAATACACCGTCGCGCACCGGACGCGTGGCCCACACCTCGGTGGTCCAGGTGTACTCCGGCCCCAGCTCGTGCAAGGCCGCCAGCGAGGTGGCCAGCTTGATGGTGGAGGCCGGGTTGTACGGCTGATCGGCATTCAGGCGCGCGAGGACCGCGCCATCGGACATCCGCTGCACCCACAGGCCCACATTTGCCGGCGGCAGACGCTGGTTCTCGATCGCCCGCTGCAGCGGTCCCGGGAGATGCTCGAACTGGGCCTGTGCGGCCAGCGGTGCCAGCCACAACAAGAGGATCAGAGCGACGGATACGAAACACCAGGAAGGTCCGGACCGGGGCCCGGGGCGACGCGAAAAACGACAAGGGGACATTGAGACCAGCCATCCTGCATGAGAGCCTTCGGCAACGGCCCCTATAGTGTGCCGCCATCCCGGCCGCGACAAGCCCTCCGGATGGGCTTCGTCACGCCCAGGGGAAATCGATCACCTGATCGATACGCGACACCCCCAACAGACGCATCAGCAGCCGGTCCACGCCCAGGGCCACGCCCGCGCAGTCCGGCAGACCCGACTCCAGCGCCGCCTCCAGGTGATCGTCCACGGGCGGAAGGGGCTGGCCGCGCGCGCGGCGCTGAGCGATGTCCCGCTCGCGGCGCTGGCGAAACACTGCGGGGTCGGTCAGCTCGTGATAGCCGTTGGCCAGCTCCAGGTCGCCCCAGTAGAGCTCGAAACGGGCGGCATAGCCCGGCCGGTCCGCGCAGGGGCGCGCGAGGACGGCCTGGCTCTCGGGGTAGTCGAACAGGATTGTCAGCCGGTCCGGCGGGAAGCCCGGCGCGATCACCAGGCTGATCAGGGCATCCAGCCAGCCATCCCGATCCAGCCCGCCGCGGATGACCAGCCCGTGGTCCCCCGCGACCCGTTCCAGCTCCGCGGCATTCGTCTCCGCCGGGTCCACCCCCAAAGTCGAGCGAAACAGATCGGCATAGGCGATCGCCTCGCACCCCCGGGGCGCGTGCCAGTCGGGAGACTGCGCGGCCTGATCCGCGATCAGGGCCACCACCTCGCGCGCCAGTGCATGGTGATCCAGGCCCAGGCGATACCACTCCAGCAGAGTGAATTCGGGGTTGTGCCGCGGGCCGGATTCACCCCCGCGGAACACCCGTGCGATCTGGTAGATATCCGGGGCGCCGTCCGCCAGCAGGCGCTTCATCGGGTACTCCGGCGAGGTCTGCAGGTAGCCGCGCTCGCCGCCGGGGGCCTGCGCCTCCCAGCTCTCCAGCATTGGATCTTGCGGCGCGCCCCGGCTCAGGATCGGGGTCTCGACCTCGAGCACCCCGCGGGCCGCGAAGAACGCCCGCAACCCGGCCAGGAGGCGGGCGCGCGCCGCGCGGGCCGGCGCCGCACCCGGACGCCAGTCGGTCATGTCGCAGCGCCTGCCGGGGTGCGGCTCACACGCGCGAGACGTACTCGCCGTTGCGGGTATCCACCTTCACCGTCTCGCCCTCTTCGACGAACAACGGGACCTTGACCACCGCGCCGCTCTCCAGCGTGGCCGGCTTGGTGCCGCCCTGCGCGGTGTCACCGCGCAGGCCCGGATCGCACTGGGTGATCTTCAGCTCGGTGAAGGACGGCGGCACCACCGACAGCGGCTCGCCGTTCCACAGGGTCACGGTGCAAATATCCTGTTCCTTCAGCCACTGCCCGGAATCACCCAGTGCGGCCTCCCCGACGGCATACTGCTCGAAGGTGTCCGGCACCATGAAGTGCCAGAACTCGCCATCGTTGTAGAGATACTGCATCTCGGTATCCATCACGTCGGCGGCCTCCACCGACTCGCCGGACTTGAAGGTCTTCTCCAGCACCCGGCCGGTACGCAGATTGCGCAGCTTGACCCGGCTGAAGGCCTGGCCCTTGCCCGGCTTGACGAACTCGTTCTCCACGATGGCCTGCGGGTCACCATCCAGCAGGAGCTTGAGACCGGCCTTGAATTCGTTGGTACTGTAGGTTGCCATTGCGCGCTGTCCCTCGATGATGCGTGGCGCGGACATGCCGCCCCGTCCGGAAACGATTCATGCCCACAAAGCCCGTCATGATAACGCGCGCGCCGCGCGGAACCCAGCCACCCGAACCGGCATCCACACCGGCCTGGCAGCAGGCGCTGGCGCGCGCGATCGCCGATCCCGAGATCCTCGTGGAACGCCTGGGGCTTCCGCCGGGGGCGCTGCCGGGCATGCACGCCGGGCATCAACTGTTCCGCACCCGCATCCCGGAGAGCTACCTGACGCGCATCCGCCCCGGCGACCCGTGGGATCCCCTGCTGTTGCAGGCCCTGCCGGACGCGCGCGAGGCCATCGAGTCCCCGGGCTTCGTCAGTGACCCGGTCGGCGACCATGAGGCCCTGGCCGCCCCCGGCCTGGTGCACAAGTACCATGGCCGGGTGCTGCTGCTGACCACCGGGGCCTGCGCCATCCATTGCCGCTACTGCTTCCGCCGCGAGTTCGACTATGCCGACCACAATCCGGCCCGGGACGATTGGGAACCCGCGCTGAACTACATTGCCGCGCATCCGGACATCCGCGAGGTCATCCTCAGCGGCGGCGACCCGCTGAGCCTGTCGGATACCCGCCTGGAACGGCTAACGGACCGGCTCGGAAACATCCCGCACCTCGAGCGCCTGCGCATCCACACACGCCTGCCGGTGGTGCTGCCGGAACGGGTCGACGACCGCCTGCTGGCCTGGCTCGGCAAGGGCCGTCTGCAGCACATCCTGGTGCTGCACGCGAATCACCCGCGCGAGTTCGCCGCACCGGCCGATGCCGCGATCGATCGCCTGCGCGCCGCCGGGGTCACGCTCCTCAACCAGGCGGTACTGCTGGCCGGCATCAACGACGACACCGAGACCCTGATTGAACTCCAGGAGGCCGGCTTCCGCCTGGGCGTGCTGCCCTACTACCTGCACCAGCTCGACCGCACCCGCGGCACAGCCCACTTCGAGGTACCGGACGCCCGCGCGCGCGAACTCTACCGCGCCCTGCACGCCCGCCTGCCGGGCTACCTGGTCCCGCGACTGGCGCGCGAGATCGCCGGAGAACCCGGAAAGACCCTGCAGACACCCTTTCCCGCACGTAAATGAGCGACGCCTGCACCCACACCGAATCCGCGGTTTGCTGCTAAAGTAACGCCAGAACCCTGCAACCGGCCCAGCAACCACTGGACACGCCCATGCTGCAAGCCCTGCCCGAGCTGCCCACCCAACCGGCCGGTCCCGACAGCTTCCCCCACCAGACCCCGCAAGCACTGGACGCCTGGTGTGCGGAGCTGCCCGGCAGCGAGCCGGAGCTCGGCATCCAGCGCATCCGCGAGGCCCTCGACGGGCTGAACGCGATCGTACTTCGCCCCGGAACCCGAGCGACGCTGGTCGCAATACTGGAAGATCATCTCCTGCCGCTACTCCCGGCCATGGAGCGACTGCTGCGCCAGCGGCCCCTGCCGCTGGGGAACCGCAGCCGCAAGCGTGCCGATGTTTACAGCGCCGCTGTGCGCGCCCTCCTCAACGCGGAGCTGCTGGTGGTCCGCGAACGCGCGGACGCGCACGACAACCGCCACGCGAAACGCCTGACGGCGCCCCTGCAGGCCGCAGTCGCACTGCTTGGGACCCTGAGCATGCACCACTGGCGGCTGTACCAGTCCGTGCCGCCGGGCCACTGGCAGCGGCTGTTCGATGTGCTGCGCCTGGCGCGTGAGCAGGGAATCGCCGACGAGCGGCCCGCCACCGACAAGCGCTTCGGCCCGCTGGAGGTGGACCGCATCGAAGCCATGAGCGCACGGCTGATGATACTGGGCAGCACCGACCCCAATGCGATGAAGATGGGCGAAATGGACTTGCTGGCTCGCTGGGCCAACACCCTGCCCCTTGCCTGCACCCCCGCCCCCGACCCGGAACAGCACCCCGACCTTCCCGTGCTGCGCTGCGATCTCGACCGCGACCACGCCCCGGGCCTGGCCCTGCGCGGGACACCGGCGACCGAACCCGCCTGCTTCATTGAGCTGACGCCGGCGCTGGACGCCCTTCGTGAACGCCCCGACGACCTGGAACCGCGCGGCCGCGGCGAGGGACAGCCGCTGGCCGAACACTTGTTGCGCCTGTGGTCGAACCTGCCGACCCGCCGTCACAGTCGCGAAAGCGCCAGCGATCTGCAGCGGATCTGCGTGATGGGCCTGGAACGTATCCATGATTTCCTGCTGATGGAGATGGGCAGCCGGCGTGGGTCCGAGACCGAGACCACCGGGGCAGCGGAAGCGCCGGAGACCGGCCTGAAATCCCTGCACGAACGCGACCGCGGCGTCAGCGTGTTCGAAATGTCGAAGGCCGCGCTGCGCGGTTCGGATCTCGCCCTGGTAGACAGCCCGCACCGTTCCGTCCGCGAGCGTGACCTGCAGCCACTTGCGGACGACTCGCCGAATACCGCCGCGACCGCCTGGGAGGATGTCGGGCGCGGGCTCGAGATCGCCGCCCGCGATGAATCCACGGGACCGATCACCAAGCGTCACCCCCCGGAACACTGGCAGGTGGACGACATCGGCGCCGGCGGCGTGCGTCTGCGCCTGGACAGCCCCCAACAGCCCTTGCTGATCGGGGACCTCGTCGGCTTGCGTGCCGTGGATGGTCATCGCTGGACCATCGGGGTCCTGCGCTGGATTCGCTTCGACGACCAGGCCGGCAGCCTGATCAGCATCGGCGTGGAGTTTCTCGCCGATCGCTGCCTGCCCATGCAGATTCAGGATTTCCGCAATGGCATGGCGGCGGGGGTCCCGCAATCAGGACTGTTCGCCCCGCAGCGCACCGATGCCGACGGGGCGGTACTGTTCCTGCCGGCGCAGGTGTTCGATCATGAACAACGTGTCGTCTGCTGGCTGAACAGGCGCGCCCGTGTTCTGGAACTGGACAGCGAGCGCACGGGCACTACGCTGTTTACCGAGGTCGGGTGCCGCATGACGGCCCTGGAGGTCCGCCAACCGGCTGGCGAGACGCCCGACACCGCCGACGGACCGGCCATCGCGGATGACGACGGACCGCCATTCACCACCCGCAACCGCGACGACTAGCCCCATGAACGAAACGATTCGCACGCTCTTCGTGACCAGCAACCCGAACCGGGCTGAAGAGGTCATCAGCAGTATCCGGACCCGCGGCAGCGCGATCCGACCGGAGCAGGTATCCGGTAGCGACGCCCTGGCCGAGGCGCTGGAGGGCCGGCGCTTCGACGTGATCGTCCTGATCGAACCCGGCCTGGCCCTGACCCGGGAACACGTCGACGCGGCGCTGCACGCATCCGGTCGACGCACCCCGCTGGTCATCATGACCGAGCGCCCCGAACCCGCGCGCATAGACGACTACGAGGCTGGCGCCTATGCCGTCGTCGATCACGAACTGCACGAACTGGCCGGCATCCTTGCGGTGCGCGCTGCCGAGCAGTTCCAGCTGCGCCAGCGGATGGGGCGCATGGACGCATCGCTGCAGGAGTCCGAACGCCGCTGCCAACTGTTGCTGGACAACTCGCGCGACGCCATCGCCTACGTCCACGAGGGCATGCACATCTATGCCAACGCGTCCTGGCGCGAGCGCTTCGGGATTGCCGATCCGGAGGAAGTGGAAGGCCTGCCGCTGATGGACCTGATCGCCCCGGAGAGCCGCGACGAACTGAAAGGCCTGCTGCGCCGCTTCCAGAGTGGCGAGGAAGGTGACCAGACCCATCAGGCCTTCCAGCTGCAGGCGTTTGACGGCACGCCGTTCGAGGCCAACCTGCGTCTGTCCACCGCCAGCGTCGAGGGGGAGGCCTGCACCCAGGTGCTGCTGGACTCGGCCCAGGAGGACCCGGAGCTGGCCGAGAAGATCGACTACCTCTCGCAGCGTGACCTGGTCACCGGGCTCTACAACCGCCAGCACTTCTCCGGGATGATCGAGACCGCGCAGAGCCAGGCCGCGCAATCGGAAAAGCCCTTCGCCCTGGTCACCCTTGCGGTGGACCGTTTCCCCGAGATCCGGGCCAACGTCGGCATGTCCGCGAGCGATCTGCTGCTTGCCGATATCGGCAAGCTGATCGAGGATCACTTTCCCGACCCGGCCATCGCCGCACGCCTGGAGGCCGAGCACTTCGGGATCGTGGTCCCCGACACCCGGCGCAACGAGGTGGAGGCCCGCATCCACGGTCTGATGGAAGCGGTCACCGGACGTGTCTTCGAGCTCGGCAACGCCTCGACCAACTGCAGCCTGTCGGCCGGCATCGTGATCGCCGACGAGACGGCGGTGGATACCGAAGAACTGCTGACCCACGCCGACCGCGCCCTGCAAGAGGCCGTGGAGGCCGGGGGCGGAAACCACCGCTTCTTCCGTCCCGCAGAGGGCGAGATGACCCAGGCGCAGAACGACCAGCAGTGGAAGCTGCGCATTCAGGACGCCCTGGAACACGACCGCCTGGAACTGCTGTATCAGCCGATCGTGAACCTGCACGGTGCCGATCGCCCGCGCTACTCGGTCTTCGTGCGCCTGCGTGACGCCGAGGGGCATATCCACGAGCCGGATGCCTTCCTGCCCAGTGCCGAGCGCACCGAGATGGCGGCACCCATCGACCGCTGGGTCCTGAAGACTGCGCTGCAGATGCTGGCGGAACAGCTGAAGAAAGACCCGACCACCCAGTTCTTCCTCAAACTGACCAACGGCTCCCTGGGCGACCCCTCCGTGGTCAGCTGGCTGCACGACGACCTGCACGGCATGCGCATCCCCGCCGACAACGTGGTCGTCGAGCTGAAGGAACCCACCGTGGTTACCCACCTGAAGCCGGCGATCCACGTCGCCCGCGGGCTGCAGGAAATGCACGGCCATCTGTGCATCGACGACTTCGGCAGCGGCCTGAACCCGTTCCAGCTCCTGCAGCATCTGGAGGCGGATCACATCAAGCTGGACCCGTCCTACGTGAAGAACCTGGCCGAGAGCGAGGAGAACCAGCAGTTGATCCGCGAACATACCGATGCCGCGCATGCCAAGGGCAAGCAGGTCATCGTGCCCTATGTCGAGGACGCCAGCGTGCTCGCCGTGCTCTACAGCCTGAACGTGAACCTCGTTCAGGGCTACTTCCTGCAGGCACCGATGCCCGCCCCCACCTTCGATTTCACCTCGACCTGAGCCCCCATCTCGCGGACTCCGGCTTCTCCCACAGAACGCGCAGAGGACACGGCACCGGGCAGGTCAAGGGCGACTCACAGCCAGACCCAGGGGTGTGAGGAACCGGGCTGACGGCCGCGCAGGGAGGCACGGCCCCGGCGGCGCTCATGCGGCCGCCCATCCCGTCTTCCTGCACAGCGTTTTCCTCCGTGAACCCCGTGTCTGTCGTCTGGCACGAAAATCGAGTCCGCAAAGCGAGGGGCTTCATGGAGGGCTGAGCACGCCCCCAACGCAACAGGCCCCGGTGAAAACCGGGGCCTGTGCGAAGCATCGTCCTTGCCCTGCGGGACTACTTGGACCAGAAGTTCAGGTCCTCGAAGAACCCCTTAACGCCGTCCAGCCAGGAGTGAGCCTGCGGGCTGTGCTTGGTACCGCCAGCCTGGGTGGACTCCTCGAACTGGCGCAGGAGCTGCTTCTGCTCCTTGGTCAGGTTGATCGGCGTCTCTACCACCACGCGGCAGATCAGGTCACCGACCCCGCCGCCATGCACGGACTTCACGCCCTTGCCACCGACCCGGAACTGCTTGCCGGTCTGGGTCTCCGCGGGGACCTTCAGCTTGACCCGGCCATCCAGCGACGGCACTTCCAAATCGCCGCCCAGAGCGGCCGTGGCGAACGACACCGGCACCTCGCAGTGCAGATCCGAGCCCTCGCGCCGGAACAACTTGTGCGGCTTGACCCGCACCTGCACGTAGAGATCACCCGGCGGGCCGCCGTTCATGCCGGCCTCGCCCTGGCCTCCCAGGCGGATGCGGTCACCGCTGTCCACCCCGGCCGGGATCTTCACGTCCAGGGTGTTCTGCTCCTGCACTCGACCCTTGCCGTGGCAGGACTTGCAGGGGCTGGAGACGACCTTGCCCGCGCCCTCGCAACGCGGGCAGGTCTGCTGCACCGAGAAGAAACCCTGCTGGATGCGCACCTGGCCGACCCCATTACAGGTCGGGCAGGTCTCCGGCGAGGTCCCCGGCTCGGCGCCCGAGCCATCACAGGCCTCGCAGCTGACGGTGGTCGGGATACGGACCTTCACCTCGGTGCCGAACACGGCCTCTTCCAGGGTCAGGTCCAGGTTGTACTGCAGGTCGGAGCCACGATAGGCCCGCTGCCCGCGGCCGCCCCCGCCACCTCCGAAGATATCGCCAAAGATGTCCTCGAAGATGTCACTGAAGTTGGAGGCCCCGGCGCCCCCGCCAAAGCCCCCGGCCGAGCCGTCCACGCCGGCATGGCCGTAACGGTCGTAGGCGGCGCGCTTCTGGTCGTCGCTGAGGACGTCATAGGCGGCGCGCGCCTCCTTGAACTTGGCCTCGGCCTCCGCATCCCCGGGGTTGCGGTCGGGGTGGTGCTTCATCGCCAGGCGGCGAAAGGCCTTCTTGATATCGGCGGCCGAGGCGTCCTTGGAGACGCCCAGCACCTCGTAATAGTCGCGTTGTGACATGGTCATTCCCTGCTGATTCGTGCGCGCGAACGCGGAATGCCTTCACGCAAACGCCCGGAGTAACGAGTACCCCGGGCGCGGCGTTCAAACAGTTCCGGCGGGACGCCATAGCGTCCCGCCGGCTGTGGCATCAGCCCTGCTTTTTCTGGTCGTCGTCGACTTCCTCGAACTCGGCGTCCACGACATCGTCGCCCTGCTGGCCACCCTCGGCCTGCTCGGCCCCGGCCTCGCCCGCGGCGTCCGCGCCCTGGGCATAGGCCTTCTCGGCCAGCTTGCCGGAGACCTCGGCCAGCTTCTGCGCGGCCTGCTCAATGGCCTCGGGGTCGTCGCCTTCCATCGCGGTCTTGGTCTCGGCCACCGCCGACTCGATCGCGGTGCGCTCGTCGTCGGAAACCTGGTCTGCCAGATCCTTCAGGGACTTCTCGGCCGAATGCACCAGGCCATCAGCCTGGTTGCGCGCCTGGACCAGCTGCTGGAACTTCTTGTCGTCCTCGGCGTGGGCCTCGGCGTCCTTGACCATCTGTTCGACTTCCTCGTCGGACAGGCCGGAGGAGGCCTTGATGACGATCTTGTTCTCCTTGCCGGTCGCCTTGTCCTTGGCCGAGACGTTCAGGATGCCGTTGGAGTCGATGTCGAAGGTGACCTCGATCTGCGGCACACCACGCGGCGCGGCCGGGATGTCCTGCAGGTCGAAGCGACCCAGCGACTTGTTGGCGCTGGCCATGTCGCGCTCACCCTGCAGCACGTGCACGGTCACCGCCGTCTGGTTGTCCTCGGCGGTGGAGAACACCTGATTGGCCCGGGTCGGGATCGTGGTGTTCTTCTCGATCAGCTTGGTCATCACGCCACCCATCGTCTCGATCCCGAGCGACAGCGGGGTCACGTCCAGCAGCAGCACGTCCTTGACGTCGCCACCCAGCACGCCGGCCTGCACCGCGGCACCGACCGCAACGGCCTCGTCCGGGTTCACGTCCTTGCGCGGCTCCTTGCCGAAGAACGCCTGCACCGCTTCCTGCACCTTGGGCATGCGGGTCTGGCCACCGACCAGGATCACGTCGTCCACCTCGGAGGCGGACAGGCCGGCATCCTTCAGCGCGACCTTGCACGGCTCGATGGAGCGCTTGACCAGGTCATCGACCAGGCTCTCCAGCTTGGCGCGGGTAATCTTCAGCGCCAGGTGCTTGGGCCCGGTGTTGTCGGCGGTGATGTACGGCAGGTTCACCTCGGTCTGCTGGCTGGAGGACAGCTCGATCTTGGCCTTCTCGGCGGCCTCCTTCACGCGCTGCATCGCCAGCGGATCGCCCTTGATATCGATGCCCTGGTCCTTCTTGAACTCGTCGACCAGGTAGTCGATCAGACGGTTGTCGAAGTCCTCGCCACCGAGGAAGGTGTCGCCGTTGGTCGCCAGCACCTCGAACTGGTGCTCGCCATCCACCTCGGCGATCTCGATGATCGAGACGTCGAAGGTACCGCCACCCAGGTCGTACACGGCGATCTTGCGATCCCCGCGCTGCTTGTCCATGCCATAGGCGAGCGCGGCCGCGGTCGGCTCGTTGATGATGCGCTTGACCTCGAGCCCGGCGATCTTGCCGGCGTCCTTGGTCGCCTGACGCTGGGAGTCGTTGAAGTACGCCGGGACGGTGATGACCGCCTCGGTAACCTCTTCGCCGAGATAGTCCTCGGCGGTCTTCTTCATCTTCTGCAGCACGCGCGCGGAGATCTCCGGCGGGGCCATCTTCTTGCCCTGCACCTCGATCCAGGCATCACCGTTGTCGGCTTTCACGATGTTGTAGGAAACAAGCTTGATGTCCTTCTGGACCTCGTCTTCCTGGAACTTGCGACCGATCAGGCGCTTGGAAGCGAACACGGTGTTCTGGGGGTTGGTGACCGCCTGGCGCTTCGCGGACTGGCCAACCAGCACCTCGCCGTCGTCACTGAACGCGACGATGGACGGGGTGGTGCGGGTGCCTTCCGCGTTCTCGATGACCTTGGCCTGGTCGCCTTCCATTACGGCGACGCAGGAGTTGGTGGTCCCGAGGTCAATACCAATGATCTTGCCCATGACTGAAATCTCCTGATGCGAAAAATTTTGCGCTGCAGAGCGTGTTTCTCTGCCAACTTGTACGGGAATCTGGGGCCCCGGGCCGGGTTTTCAAGGGGCAGCGTGTCCGATACCCCGAAAACCGGCCCGAAAAGACGGTGTCAGGCGCTTTCGTCGATGTTCGGCGAGGTCGGCGCCTTGGAGACCACCACCATCGCCGGGCGCAGCACGCGGTCCTGCAACCGGTACCCCTTCTGCATGGTGGCCACCACGGTGTTCGGCGGGTTCTCCGGGTCTTCCTGCATGGACATCGCCTGGTGACGCTCCGGATCGAAGCGCTGGCCGGTCGGGTCCTCGGACTGGATGCCGAACTTCTCGAACACCCGGGTCAGGTTCTTCAGGGTCAGCTCGGCGCCCTCGATGATGCGCTCGACATCCTTGGACTCGCGCGCCGCCTGCAGCCCCAGTTCCAGCGAGTCGCCCACCTCCAGCATTTCGGCAGCGAACTTCTCCATTGCGTACTTGTGCGCGTTCTCCAGCTCGCGCTCGAAGCGGCGGCGCTGGTTCTCCAGCTCGGCCTGGGCCCGCAGGGCCTGGTCGCGGCGCTCTTCGGCCAGAGCCTCGAGCTCCTGCAGCCGATCATCCGTGCCACCCTCGGCCTCGGGGGCCTCCTCGTTCCGGGTCTCGAGTTCTTCCGGCTGTTCCTGGGATTCCCGCTGTTCGGACATGCTGGCCTCGCAAATCAATGAAAAACAAAATCGCCCGCCGCGCCGATCACCGGCGGACAGGGTGGATTGGGTTGTCTATCTGGATGCTGGGGGCATTCCCCCCGGTTTCAAGGGGGTCGCTACTTCGAATCATCCACCGGGTGATCGCCCAGCGCCGAGCCCAGCAGGCGGGCCGTCACGTCCACAATCGGGATCACCCGGTCGTAGGACATCCGCGTGGGACCAATGACCCCGAGCACGCCCACCACCTCGCCGTCGACACTGTAGGGCGCAGTCACCACCGAACAGTTCTCGAACCAGTCGAGCCCCGATTCGCGGCCGATGAAGATCTGCACCCGGTCGCCGCGGATGCACTGGTCGAGGATGCCGAGGATCTCCTGCTTCTCGTTGAAGGCCTCCAGCAACTGGCGCAGGCGAGCCATGTCCGCCAGCTCCTCGTAGCCCAGCAGGTGGGTCTGCCCGGCCACGACCACATCGTCCGGGTCCTCGTCGCCCACCGCCTTCTCGCCCAGGTCGATCGCCGCCAGCATCATTGCGTCCAGGTCGTCACGCACGTCACGCATCTCGCGTAACAGCTCGGCGCGCACCGCATGCAGGCTCTTGCCGGCCAGATGGGCATTCAGGTAGTTCGCCATGCGCTGCAGTTCGTCCTGGCTGAAGTCACGGTCCAGTTCCAGTACCCGGTTCTGCACCTCCTTGCCGTCGATCACCAGGATCGCAAGGATGCGGCCCTCGCCCAGGCGCAGGAACTCGATCTGACTGAGCGCCACGTTGCGATGCCGCGGCAGGCGCACCATCCCGGCCATGCGCGTGACCCGCGACAGCAGGTTGCTGGTGGCGTCCATCAGGTCCTGGGTGCTGGCAGTCGGATCGAACCCCGACTGGATCGCACGGATATCCTCCGGCGAGGGATTGCGCACCTCCAGCAGGCTGTCGACGAACAGCCGGTAGCCGGCCGGGGTCGGTATGCGCCCGGCCGAGGTATGCGGCGAATGGATCAGCCCCATATCCTCGAGATCCGCCATCACGTTGCGCACGGTGGCGGCGCTCACACTGAGGCCAGAGGTCCGGGCCAGGGTGCGCGAACCGACGGGCTGGCCATCCCGGATATAGCTCTCGATCAGGGTCCGCAACAGGGTGCGGGCCCTGGCGTCCAGATTGATCGTTGCGTTTTCCATGGATCGTCAGCGCTCCACTCGGTCGAGTGCTTAAAGGTTCAGTCTTGGATCGTGCAGGAATCAGGTCAAGAAACCCCGGGTGCAGTCGCGGTCCCTTTTCCGGATAATGCCGGCATGATGCCAGACTTCAACAAGGTCGGACTGGTCGGCAAGTCCAGCGACTCGCGTACCGCGCCCCTGGTCGCGACCCTGGTGGGTCTGCTGCAGGAGCGCGGCCGCCAGGTCTTCATGGAACAGGAGATCGACGGCTTCGAGCGGCCGGACAGCGTCGGGCTCCTGCCGCTGGACGAACTGGCCCACGCGGTGGACCTGCTGATCGTGATCGGCGGTGACGGGACACTGCTGGCCACGGCCCGCGTCACCGCGGATGCCGACACCCCGCTGCTGGGGATCAACCTCGGCCGGCTCGGCTTCCTGGTGGATGTCTCCCCCGACACCGCCCCGGAGGAACTGGGCGAGGTCCTGGATGGCGCCTTCGAGCGCGAACCCCGGGCCATGCTCGAGGCCGAGCTGATCCGCGACGGCGTCACCATCCACCGCGGGATCGCCCTGAATGACGTCGTCCTCCACGTGCTGAGCGTGGTGCGCATTATCGAATTCGACACCGCGATCGACGGCATGGATGTCGGACGCCTGCGGGCCGACGGCCTCGTAATCGCGACCCCCACCGGTTCCACCGCCTACGCACTGTCCGCCGGCGGGCCGATCCTGACCCCCCAGCTGGACGCGATGGTGCTCGTGCCGGTCTGCCCACACAGCCTGAATCACCGCCCGCTGGTCGTCAGCGGCCGCTCCACCATCGAGATCCGCCTGTCCAGCGGCAGCCGCTCGCCGGCCCAGGTCGCACTGGATGGCCAGGAGAACGTGGACTTCGCCCCCGGCGACCTGCTGCGCATCCATCGCCGCGAACAGGCCCTGACCCTGATCCACCCCCGCGAACACCACTTCCTGCGCGTGCTCCGCACCAAGCTGCGCTGGGGCGAGCAGCCCTGATCCCATGTTGCATCTGATCAGCATCCGCGACTTCGCGATCATCGACCGGCTGGAACTGGAGCTGGACACCGGCCTGAGCGCCCTGACCGGCGAGACCGGGGCCGGCAAGTCCATCCTGATCGACGTGATCGGCCAACTGCTGGGCGACCGCGCCGACGCCGGCATGGTGCGCGAGGGCGCCGAACAGGCCGATCTGTCGGCCGAGTTCGCCCTGCCCGCCAAGGGCCCGGCCAGCGCCTGGCTGGCCGAACAGGACCTGGCCGAGGCGGACGACGAAAACGTCCTGCTGCGCCGCGTGCTGACCCGCCAGGGGAAGAGCCGCGCCTGGATCAACGGGCGGCCGGTCGCGGTGGGTCAGCTGCGCACCCTGGGCGAATGGCTGGTGGACATCCACGGCCAGCACGCGCATCAGCAGCTCTTGCAGCGCGATACCCAGCGCCACTGGCTGGACGGCTTCCTCGACGGCAACCCGACGCGCGATGTCCGCGAGGCCCACCGCGCCTGGCGCGCTGCGGCGAGCGCCCTGGACCAGGCACGCGAGGCCCAGGCCGACACCTCCGACCGCCTCGATCTGCTGCGCTTCCAGAGCGGAGAACTGGCCGAGCTGGCCCCGGTACAGGACGAATACCCCCGACTGCTGACCGAACAAAACCAGCTCGCCCACGGCACCGAGGTACTCACCGCCCTGCAGACCGCCAGCCAGCAGATCGAGGAGGACAGCGGGCTGGACACGCAGCTGGGCCAGGTCCTGCACGCCCTGCAGGACGCCGCGCAACACGACGAGCGGGTCAGTCCGGCGGTCGAGCTGCTGGAATCCGCCCGCATCCAGATCGACGAGGCCGGCGACCACCTGCGCCGCCTGGCCGACGGCATCGAGCTGGACCCGGAACGTCTCGCCGAGCTGGATACTCGCGTCAGCGAATACCTGCGCCTGGCGCGCAAGCACCGGATCGACCCCGAGGCCCTGCCGGGCCTGTTCGATGAACTGCAAACGGAACTGGATGCCCTGGAAAACGGCGATCAGACCGTTGAGGCCCTGGAGGCGCGCGAACAGCAGACCCGCGAGGCCTTCGATACCGCTGCCACGAAACTCACTCAGGCTCGCCGGAAGGCCGCCAGCCGCATCGGCCAGTCGGTCACCGAGACCATGCAGGAACTGGGCATGGCTGGCGGCCACTTCGAGATCGGGGTCGAGCCCGCCGACAAGCCGCAGGCCCACGGAGTGGACCACATTGAATTCCGCGTGGCCGCGAACCCCGGTGCTGCGCCGCAGCCGATGGCCAAGGTCGCTTCCGGCGGCGAGCTCTCGCGCATCGGGCTGGCGCTACAGGTACTGGCCAGCGAGCAGCAGACGGTGCCCACGCTGATCTTCGACGAGGTCGACAGCGGCATCAGTGGCGCGGTCGCCGAGGTGGTCGGGCGCAAGCTGCGCAGCCTGGGCGAGCGCCATCAGGTCCTGTGCGTGACTCACCTGGCCCAGGTCGCCGCCCAGGCGCACCACCAGCTGGAGGTACAAAAGAGCCACGCCAAGGACGGCACCCGCACCGCGATCCAGCCGCTGGACGACGAACGCCGCGTGGAGGCCCTGGCCCGCCTGATCGGCGGCACCCAGCTCACCGAGACCACCCGCACCCACGCCCGCGAACTCCTCGCCTCCGCCGGCTAGCGCCTCCCCGGAACCACGAATACCAGGGAAACCGTAGGATGCAATGAGCGCAGCGAATCGCATCGTTCAAGACGTGGCACTCACCCCATGGGCCACCCGATGCGATTCGCTGCGCTCATCGGCATCCTACCGCTTTCGGACCGGGCCGCCGGCGTCCCGGGACCACAATGAACACGCCGCCCGGATCAGGACCGCGCCGGCCAGGCCCCATCCGGCAGGTAGCGCGCATCGGGCGGCAATTGCGGCATCCAGTACACCCAGAGGGCCCGGGGTCCCTCCTCCGTCCAGGCGGGAACCAGCGCGCGGCGATATTCCCCGCGGCCGTCGCGGCGGAGGCCTTCGAGGGCGTCCACTCGCGGGAGGGTGCAGGCCGGGTCGGGCAGACGGATCCATTCGCCCAGGACGCGGCCGCAGGCATCCCCGGCCCGCACGGGTGGCACCGGGTTCCGGACGAGCCGCTGGCGGCCTGCATCGCGCACGGGATCGGGGCCCGCCTCCAGCAGGATGCTGTCACCGGGGATCTGTACGGCCGGGTAGCCCACCGGCAGGTCAAAGATCGTGCCTTCGATCGACGCGGGGCGGATCCGGAGGGCCCGCTCGCAGAATGCACGGTGGTTGGCAAAACCGCACTTGAGCGTCCCGTAGACGAACAGGTCCACCACCTCCGGCATGGCTACTCCCGCGGCAGACGGACCACCGGGCGCCACAGGCGCGCGGACTCGGGCACCTCGCCGGGCCAGTCCACGACGTAGTCGATCAGTGGCAGGTCCGGGGCGTCCTGCTCGCGGATCACGCGCCCGGCCACTGAAACGCGGGCGCGGCGGACCGTCTCCGGATCGCCGCTCAGCAGCGGATGCCAGGCTGGCAGAGGGTGGCCCTCGAATCGCAGCCGGTAGGCGCAGGTCGGTGGCAGCCAGTGATAGTGCGGCAGGTCCTTCCGGGTCAGCTGGATGCAGTCCGGCACGAAGTCGCGGCGGTTCGTGTAGTCGGAGCAGTAGCCGGTCTCGCAGTCGAGCAGATCGCAGGCCAGCCAGGTAAAGGCCAGCTCGCCCGAGTCCTCGTCTTCCAGCTTGTGCAGGCAACAGCGCCCGCAGCCATCGCACAGGGCCTCCCACTCGGCATGGGTCAGGCTCTCGAGCGGGCGCTCCCAGAACGGGCGGTCATCCGTCGGGTTCGACTCACTCATGATCCCCGTGATCCTCGCCCAGACGGCGCCGCCCCTCATCGCGCAGGCGCTCCACCGTCTGCCCCCAGCGGTCCTGGGTGACGTAATGCATCAGCACGCGGCCGCGCCGCGGGACCAGGATAACCAGCCCCTCCTCGGGGTAGAGCCAGTAGCTGTGATCGGAGGCGATGCGCATCCGCTCGCGGGGCTCGCCGAAGCGCTTGGTGATCAGGTCCTCGGTCCATTGCGCGCGGGGGATATAGCTCATCTCGACGATCGGCACATTGCCCAGCGAGGTCAGGGCATTGTCGCTCAGCCCGTAGCGCCGGGCGCCACTGGGCATCGGGCGCTCGGAGGTGACTTCGGACTGAATCCGGTCCAGCGCGGCCTCGTCCAGATCCGGGCGCAGGATCAGGTTGGCCTCGAACGGCGGGATGCGCGCGTTCACGTAATAGGCCTCCAGCGAACGCGAGCCGTCCGCGTCCACGAACAGTCGGATATCCGGCACCGGCAGGCGGTGCATCAGATCCGCCATGGTGGTCTCGCCCAGCACGACCCCCAGCACCCGGGTGCGCTGGCGGTCCCCCACCTCGATCTGCCAGGGCAGATCGGAGAACTGCTGGCTGCGCATCCCGCCGGGGTTGGAATAGACCCACATGGCCAGGGCCAGGATGACCCCCATCACCACCAGCCCGATGATCCAGCGTATGCCCATTCCGCGATTCCCCTCGAGACAACGTGTAGCCCGCCCGTGGCGGGCGCTGTGCGGCGCCTCGTATAATGCGGCGCTCGCCCGACGACCGGATAACAGCCCACCATGTTCGCACGTTTGTCTGCCTGGATCACCGCCCGCTCCGTCCCCGGCGAAAGCAGCGGGCGCATCCTGGTCCTGGCCCCGCGGGCCACTCTGGAGACCGCCGCCGACTGGCTGCAGGAGCTGGCCGGGTCCGTCGGCCCCATCGCCCTCGGCGTCACCGACTGTGGCCAGGACCGCGAGGTCGAGGGCCTGATCGACGGCCTCCCGGCCCTGGCGATGCGCCCCGAACTGGCCGCCACACGTCTGGCGCGCCTGCAACCGCGCGCCATCCTGGTCATCGGCCCCCTGCACGCTGGCGATCTGGACCTGGGACCCGCCCTCGGCGCGGTCCACGTGCCACGCATCTGGATCAATGCCGAGGGTGACGGCGCGGCAGGCGTCGAATGGAATGCGGTCTTCGCTGCACGCGAGGCCGCTACCCCCTCCGGCCCGGTCGAGGTGATCGGCGATCCGATCGCCGGCGCGGTGGAACTGCCGCCCGCGCCATCCGGGGATGACGGGTTCTGCGAGCGTTTTCGCGAGTACCACGAGAAGGGTCACCCGATCCTGCTGGCACCCAATACTGGCCCGGGCGAGGAGGCCTTCGCCTTCGCCGTGTTGTTCGCGGTCCTGCGCAAGAGCGCCGCCATCCTGTTGCTGGCCCCGGCCGACCCGGCACGCCACGAGCCGGTCTATCGCGACGCGATCAAGTACTCCCTGCCGATCATCCGCCACAACCGCTTCATGACGTCCTTCGTGCCGCGCAAGAACCGGGTCTACTACATCGAGGACCCGGAGACCCTGCACGCCGCCTACACCTGCGCCGACGTGACCCTGCCGGGTGGCACCCTGGCCGCCAGCGAGACCCCTCCGGACCTGGGGCTGCCACTGGCCTGTGGCAGCGCGGTGATCTGCGGCCCCGCGCAGCACGAGCGCCATCCGGACGCCGCCACCCGGCTGCGCATCGCGGCCGAACACACCGGCCTGGTCGCCCGCGGCGAGGACCCCGAACAGGTGGCCGAAGAGGTGCTTGCCCGCCTGGCGGAAGGGATTGATCGGCAGGCTCGCCGCGAGCGTCTGGCTGCATGGCAGGCGCGACAGGCCGGCGCCCGCGAGGCTGTTCAAGCCCGCCTGCAAGGCTTGCTCGGCACCTCCTGACGCCTTCCTGGATGGGCTTCCGGTGAAGTGCAACTAATTGATCTATAATTCGGTCGTAGGGTTGCAACCGAAAACCATAACGAGTTCGAAACGATGATCGACGGCAGCACCTCCCTCGCGGGCATTCAGAAGGGCATGACCAGCATGCGCCAGCAGGCACATACGGTGGCCACCGAGAATGCGGGCAGTCGCGAGGGCATGGGCGCCCAGGTCGGCATGATCGCCAGCCAGAATCAGATCGAGGCCTCGGTGAAGACCCTGCAGGCCGAAGATCGAATGATCGGCTCACTGCTGGATGTGCGCGCCTGAATCCAGGCGACAAGACCACGTAACGATCAGGGGGCTCGACGAGTCACACGATGGAAGTCCCAGTCTCCAACCCCTCAGCTGCAGTACCGATCGGCACACGCCCGACCGGAAGCGACCGGCTGGGCCTGGGCCAACTCTCCACCCCGGCGGATTTCGAACGCCCGCTGAACGATCCGGAGGCCGGCGCAGCCCGCCGGCCGCTCGAAGACCGCCCGGAACAGGACGACAACCGGCGCGGTGATGCCGAACAGGATCAGGGACTGGCCTTCCCGCGATCGGACCAGGAGATGGCCTCCCGCGCCCGCGTGGCGGCCCAGATCGAGGCGTTCCGCAGCGGCAATGATTCCGCCGAGGCCATGCCGGCGGACGGCGGCCCGCTGAGCGGTGGTGGTGTCGAGGCCCTGCGCCGTCGCGTGGAACTCGCGGTCAGCCTGGCCGGCCCGGCCGAAGAGCCGCGCCGCGAACTGAACGTAGTGATCTAGCCCAACGCCAACCGCAACGCCTTGCCCCTTTCTCAGTCTCAGGGGCACCCCAGCGCAAGCGCCCGACCGACCCGCTATTGCAGACGGGGCGACGAATGGCCCTGCAACCACTCCTGCGCACGCTCACCGGCATGCAGGCGCTGCTCCGGGCTCAGCTCGCGAGCGACCCGCTCGCGGTGCCGCGCGGCGCTCGCAACCCCCATCTCCGCCGCAATCGCATACCACTTGAACGCCGACACGTCGGACCGCTCCACGCCCTCGCCCATCGCGAACAGACGCGCGAGATTGGCCGCCCCACGCCCCTCACCGGCCTCGGCCGCCAGCAGGTACCACTGTGCCGCCTGTTCCGGGTCCTGCGGCAGGCCCCGGCCCTCGTCGAACTTGAGACCCAGATTGAACATGGCCTGGGCGTTCCCGCGCTCGGCGGCAATATGGAACCAGCGCGCGGCCTCGTTGGGATTCGCCTCCGGCCCATCACCCTGCTCGAACAGCACCGCCAGGTTGAAGGCCGCATCCGGGAAGCCGGCCTCGGCTGAGCGCTGGTACCACTGCGCGGCCTCGAGCGGATCCCGGGGCAGGTACTGCCCTTCGTCCAGCAGCACGCCAAGATTAAACGCGCACTGCGGATCCCCCGCCTCGGCACCCTGGCGCCAAAGGGTCATCGCAGCGTCATGTTCGCCCCGGGCCCAGGCCGAGCGGGCCTGATCGAGGAGGGGGTCGGGTTGGGAGGATTGCGCCATCACTACGGTCCGTGAATTGCCTGGGCATCACTGTAGCGGTGGGTTCGTGATGCGTCGACAAACCGCACGGGGATACGTGATGAGCGCCACGATCGCCTCACCGAAACGATGGAGTGTGATGAACTTCTCGCAACATATGAGGGGGTATTCCGGTCAACCGGATTGAACGTCATTTGTCCGTTCACATTCACCCCGGATACACAGGAGTTTCCATGAAACATTCCACCAAGATCCTGGCCGCCATGGCCATCGCACCCCTCGTCTTCCTGATGGGCTGCTCCGACGGCGACATGGGCATGGACGAGTTCGAAGAGCAACAGATGCAGGAACAGCCCGAGACCGGTGAAGGCGGCATGCAGAGCGCCCCACCAACCCAAGACGGCATGCAGCAACAGCAGCCGCGGGAAGGCGACATGCAGCAGCCCCCGATGGATGACGGCATGGACGAGCAGGGCGGCTCCCTGGAACCCGAGGGTGACGACCGCCTCTGATCCTGCCCCGGATCCGTCACCCAGGCGACCAGCTGGCGCTGGTCCGCCACAAAAAAGCCCCGACACGCTGCGCGTGCCGGGGCTTTCACGTACTGCAGGGCAGGAAATCAGTTGCTGAAGGTGTCTTCCATCTCGTCGCCGGCATCCTCCATCGAATCGCCCGCATCGTCCATGGCGTCATCGATGTTCTCGCCGGCCTCTTCCGCCGGGCCCTGATTGTCACACCCCGCGAGGGTGGCACTGCCCAGCGCCATCATCAGGGCAAGCATCAGGATCGTCAGTCGCGATTTCCACATGGTGTTCTCCTTTACCGTAAGGGTCCTTTCTCGCTTCGCCCCCAGTACCCGACAGTTACCCGTCGAACCGGGGACACTCGGGGCATTCGACCGGGAAGCCCAACATACGATCCGTCTTGCCGGAAACCCGCCCTCCAGAATGTGACGGGCTACCGATTCCGGTTTCCCATACAAGAAGACCGCACCCGAGGAAGGTGCGGTCTTCGATGCAAGAGACACCGACTCAGAACCGGTGCGTCAACCCGACCGAGAACGTACGCGGTTCGTTGGGCCGGGCACCGTCCGGGGAACGGGAGATGATTTGTTGCTCATCCAGCACATTGCTCACCCGGGCATAGAGGTCGGTGTTCCTGCCCAGGGGATACTGGCTCACCAGGTCGATCGTGGTCAGCGACTCGGTGCGGTCGAATGCGCCCGTGCTCCGGTTACAGCCATCGCTGTTGCAGGTCGCGTCGATGTACTTCACGACCGCGTAGTGGTTCCAGCCACTCGCGTGCTCGAGGCCCCCTCGAAGGCTGAACTGGTGGCGCGGGACCCCCTGCAAGCGATCGCCCTCTTGCTGCCCCGAGGCCGGGTTGTCCGCGCTGGCCTTGGCGCTGGTGTAGGTGTAGCTGGCCTCCAGGGGCGCGTGGAAGGATCCCAGATCCATCCCCGTGGAGGCCCGCAACTCCAGTCCGGAGATGACCGCCTCCCCGGTCGTGAAGGTCCCGGAGGTGGCGCCGTCCGAGCAGGGCGTCGCCACCGAGCAGTTCTGCACGAAGTCGGAGAAATCGCTGTAGAAACCAATCGCCTCGACAAACGCATGGTCGCCCTGATACCGGGCGCCCAGTTCCCAGTTCGTGCTGGTTTCCGGGTCCTGGTCTTCGGTCGCACCGCCCCCCAGGGGAGCAAACCCACGGTGAACCCCCGCCAGGAGTTGCCAGCGGTCCGTGAAGTCGTAGGTGAGCGAGGCCCCGGGCAGCCAGACGCTGCTCGAGTTGGAGCGCCGCGAATCCACGACGTTACGCTGCGTATCGGCATACTGGGTCCGCGAGGTCTCGACATCCTCGTAGCGCAGCAGCAGGTTCGCGGTCAGCCGGTCACTGACGTACCACTCGTCGGCGAGCCAGAAGCTCCAGGCCTGCGCATCCTCGAACCGGTTGTTGCTGCCCGTCGGCTGGATGGTCTCCTGATAGACGAGGGAACCGTTCACCTGATCGTAGATGTCGTCCGGCTGGAAGCGATCCATCTCGTCCTGGTGGTAGCGGGCACCCACGCGCAGCCAGTGGTCCCCGAAGTCCATGCCCAGTTCGGTCTGGATGCCCTCGGAGACATATTCGCGGTTGTTGTTGCGGTAAGTCAGTCCCGCCACATCGTCCTCGCCCCGGAGGATTCGTTGCGCGGTCGCATCGCCCCGATTGGCGTCATCAATGAACGCGCTACCCCCGCCCAGCTTGAACCAGTTTCGGGCGAA
The DNA here is from genome assembly GCF_000377825.1 of Thioalkalivibrio sp. AKL9. Lineage (NCBI taxonomy): Bacteria > Pseudomonadati > Pseudomonadota > Gammaproteobacteria > Chromatiales > Ectothiorhodospiraceae > Thioalkalivibrio > Thioalkalivibrio sp. AKL9. The sequence goes on from NZ_KB905103.1 coordinate 42,568, forward strand.
TTCGTTGCGGTACAACGTGGTGGTCATGCGCACGCGGTCGGACCAGTCGATGTCGTGCGTGAGACTCAGACCAAGGTGATCGTTCTCCATCTGATCGATCCCGGACAGGCCATAGCGCCGGTTGGGATCACGCGCGAAATCCGCGTCGGTCAGGCCAAGATAGGTCTCGTTGGACGTTTCCTCCGAGTACTGGACCTTGGCCTCGATGCTCTGGCGCTCGCCATCCCAGCGCAGCTTGCCGACATAGTCCTGGATGTCGTAGCCAGTATCGCGGTGGCTGCGATCGATATCCTTGAAGCCGGCCCCGTTGCGCTGGACGGTCTCGACCATGTAGCTCCAGTCACCGGAGCGATCCCCGAACATCGCGTGCACGTCGGTGCCGCCCCGATCGTTCACCACCGTCTCGATGGAGCCTCCGCGTTCCCGGGGGATGGGCGTGGACACCAGATTGATCACGCCCCCGGTGGTCTGCGGCCCGTGGCGCAACAGCGGGGCGCCCTTGAGCACTTCGATCTCGTTGATCCGCATCGTGGTCGGGAAATAGTAGGCCGCCGGATTGGAATACGGTGCCGGGGCAATCAGCACGTTGTCTTCCATCAGGGTCACCTTGCTGCTGCGTCCCGGAGGCGCCGCGCGGATCCCGATATTGGGGCGCAGACCCGCCCCGTCTTCCTCCTGCACGTACACGCCGGGCACGGTCTTGAGCGCCTGGTGGATGTCCGTGGTCCCTTCGGTTTCCAGCTGTTCGCGACCCACCACGGCCGCCGAGCCGGGCAGCCGCTGCGTCGCGGTCACGTCTCCGAGGATTTGCACCGGCGCCAGCCGGGCCTCGGTTCCGGATTCGGCTGTCGGGGCAGCCTCGTCGGCATGCAGCGCGGGAATCCCCACGGCCCCGGCAATTGCGAGTACGACGGCACGTCGCCTCCATACCCCGGAGTTGCGCGAGTGGTCGGCGGGTCGTGCGATTCGGCGGCTTGCCAGATGGTTTCGAGCCATTGTTGTCTCCCTTGAGTTGGCCAGCATCAACACCGCTGCGGACACCGGGGCGCCGCAGATCGGTGACGGATTGGAGGCTGGCTGAGGGAGGGACTCCCCTGGCTGGCAGGTGCCGCGGTGAGGACCGCGGCCGGTGTTTCACGAGATTTACTTGGTCAGGATCAGCTTGTCGTTGGCGGTCCGGCGCAGGGTGTACCACTCGCCGCGGTGGCAGATACGGATCTGCCGCGCGGGGCCCAGCAGTTGCTCGCTGGCAATCTCGCGCGGGCCCGGATCCTGGCGGACAGCCGGCTTGCCGGGTGGATACGTTCCGGAATTCATTGTTCCCCCTCCGGTTCGGAGACGAAGGCCATGCGGCTCACCCCGGACTGGCGCACCTCGGCCATTACCCGGGCCAGGCGTTCGTAACGCGTGTCACGATCCGCGCGCAGATAGATCGCGATGTCCGGTTGTGTCTCCAGCGCCTCGCGCAGGCGCGCCGGGAGACGCTCCAGCGAGACCGACTCGTTGTTCCAGTACAGGTCGCCGCTTCCGTCCAGGGACAGCGTCACGCTGTCCGGCAGCTCGTCCACCGGCTCGCTGGTGGCCTGAGGAAGATCCAGGTCCACCGAGTGGGTAATCACCGGTGCAGTGATGATGAAGATCACCAGCAGCACCAGCATCACATCCACCAGCGGGATCACGTTCATGTCCGACATTGGTTCGCTGGTGTCGCCCATGCGTCCGAAGGACATGGCTTAGCCCTCCTGGTGCAGGCCGTCGTCCGGCAGTGCATGCGGATCGGTGCGACGGTCACGCGCCTCGCGAGCATTGCCGGGCTTCAGGTCAGAGTGCATCAGCAGCGCATGCACATCGTGTGCAAAGGCCTCGAAGTCCTGATGCAACAGGCGCTGGGAGCGATTGAAGATGTTGAAGAAGGCCACCGCCGGGATCGCCGCGGCCAGGCCGGCGGCGGTCGCCACCAGGGCCTCGCCGAGCGGACCCGCCACCAGATCCATGGACACCGACGACTCCTGTGAGATGTCGATCAGGGCGCCATGGATACCCCAGACGGTACCGAGGAGTCCGACAAAGGGCGCCAGCGCCCCGACCGAGGCGAACACGATATTGCCGGCCTGCATGCGCAGCAGCTGCCGGTCCATCGCCTGGCGAATCCGGCGCACCACGTGGTCGTCCAGGCGCTGCTCGGCCTTGTCCGAGCCATCGCGCACACCGCGGTAGTCGTCGAACGCGGCAAACGCCTCCTGACCGATCACCGCCAGCGGGCCGCGCTGGTCGTGGATCGCGTCGTGGAAGGCCGGCGCCGTCTGGCTGGCATCGAAGGCCGCCAACGCGGCGCGGTTGTCGCGACGCACGCCAATCAGCGTCAGCAGCTTGCTCGCGGCAATCGCCCAGGTCGCGACGGACATCAGCAGCAGGATCGCGAAGACCGCGACCAGCACCGGGTCACCATGGCGAAACACGTAGAAGACATCGAACTCGTTCATGCAATCATCCCCGGCTGCGCAGCGCTTCATGCGCCGGCCTTGTCATCGAATCGAAAAGTCCATCGGTACGAGCACCACGCCCTCCACCGCGCGTCCCCCACGGCGGGCAGGCTCGAACTCCCAATGCTCGATCGCCGCCTCGGCGGCATCGTCCAGGCGCCGGTGGCCGCTGCTCTCCTCCACCGACCAGTCCAGCGGCTGCCCCTGCGCGGAGACCCGGACTCGCAGCAGGACGGTACCCTCCTCCCCTCGGCGCAACGAGATTCGCGGATAGTCCGGCGGCGGGTTATTCAGGTACTCCGCCCCGAACCCCGGCTCCTCGAAGGGCTCGTCCTCTTGGCCCACCGGACCACCGGGGGCCGCCTCCGTCGCCGGCTCCTGGTCTTCGGCCGGCCCGGACGCGCCCGAACGACTCGGTTCTGGCTCCGGTTCTGGCTCCGGTTCTGGCTCTGGCTCTGGCTCTGGCTCTGGCTCTGGCTCTGGCTCTGGTTCCGGCTCTGGTTCCGGCTCTGGTTCCGGCTCTGGTTCCGGCTCTGGTTCCGGCTCTGGTTCCGG
>NZ_KB905103.1:45705-75705 GCF_000377825.1 Thioalkalivibrio sp. AKL9
GGCTCTGGTTCCGGCTCTGGTTCCGGCTCTGGTTCCGGCTCTGGTTCCGGCTCTGGTTCCGGCTCTGGTTCCGGTTCCGGTTCCGGTTCCGGTTCCGGTTCCGGTTCCGGTTCCGGTTCCGGTTCCGGTTCCGGTTCCGGTTCCGGTTCCTCAAGTGTCTCGGTCACGGCGTCGGGTTCAACGACCGCCGTTTCTTGCCCGGTCGGGTCAGGCAACACTGCGTCCAGTTCGACCCAGTGTGCCTCCATGCCCCCGCCCCGGGTGCCAGCCAACTCCGGTGCGGCATCACGCATCACCCATAGCGAGCCCAGTATCCCGCCATGCAGCGCGAAGCTCACGGCCACGCCCAGCGCCAACGCACGACGACTGCCGGAAGGGGATATGGAAGAACGGTGGGTCATGGATGAGCTAGCTCGCCGCAGGACACGAATGTATAGACGCCTTGACCGAAGAGAAGCTAACCCGCTCGCACATCGGCGCGTATGGGTCACGCATCTCCCAGAATCCGACTATCGCGGCTAGCCGGCGGATTGCCAAGTCACTGCCCACGAACAGAGCGCACCCTACCCTTAATGCGAATGGTTTGCACTCCCAGTCGCATATGGCACCATTCGCTCCGGATCGATACGCGGCAGCCCGGGTCAACTTTCCTCGGGTCCAAAACGATAAAACCCGCCCCGGCGGCACCGGGGCGGGTCGAAAAAGGCGGCTAGGCCGGCGGTATCGCCGGCCAGGCGCGATCAGTGCTGGTGACCGCCCTCGCCGTGGGCGTGGCCGTGCTCCAGCTCTTCGGCCGAGGCCTCGCGGACTTCGACAATCTCGACGTCGAAGTTCAGGGTCTCGCCGGCCAGCGGATGGTTGCCATCGACCGTGGCGGTGTCGCCCTCGACCTTGGTCACGGTGACCGTCAGCGGGCCGTTCTCGGTCTGCGCCTGGAACTGCATCCCCGGCTCGACGGATTCAACGCCCTGGAAGGCCTCCATCGGGATCTCCTGAACCATGGCGTCGATCTTCTCGCCATAGCCTTCTTCCGGGGAGACCTTCGCCTGGACCTTGTCACCGGCGGCCTTGCCCTCCAGCTCCTTTTCCAGGCCCGGGACAATCTGGCCTTGTCCGTGCAGGTAGGCCAGCGGCTCGCGGCCTTCGGAGCTGTCGATCTTCTCGCCAGCATCGTTGGTCAGGGTGTAGTGGATGGCCACCACGGCGTTCTGCGCGACTTGCATGGGCTTTGCCCTCTTAATACATGAACTTTTAAGGGTAACGCGGAATATCGCTCCACGTCAGGTCCACCCGCCGGACACGCGGTTTCCGGCGGGTGGGGTGTCCGCCGGGTCAGGCGGCCTTCTGCAACAGCAGTCGGTTCAACCGGGCGACGAAGCCGCTCGGGTCCTCCAGCTGCCCGCCCTCGGCCAGCAGGGACTGCTCGAACAGCAAGGAGGCCAGGTCGTTGAAGTCGTCGCCTTCCGCGGCCTTGAGGCGTGCGACCAGCGGATGGCCCGGGTTGACCTCCAGCACCGGCTTGCCGGAGAAGGTCTCCTGGCCCGCCTGTTTCAGCAGTTCCTGCAGATACAGCGCCATCTCGTGCTCGCCAAGCACGATACAGGCCGGGGACTCCACCAACCGCCGCGAGGGCCGCACGCTCTCCACGCGGTCGCCCAGGGCCTGCTGCAGACGTTCCGGCAGATCGCCCAGGTCGCCCTCCGCGGCTTGTTCGCCGGTCTCGTCCTTCTGCTCGACGTCCTCGCCGATGATCTTGTCGAGGTCCAGGTCACCCTTGGCGACATTCTTGATGGGCTTGCCGTCGAACTCGCGCAGGTGGGACAGCAGCCACTCGTCGACCCGGTCCGACAGCAACAGGACCTCGATCCCGTGCTTGCGGAAGATCTCCAGGTGCGGGCTATTCCGCGCTGCGGAGGCATTGTCGGCAGTGATCAGGTAGATCGCCTCCTGGCCCTCCTTCATGCGCCCGAGGTAATCCGCCAGCGCGACGTTCTGGGTGTCGTCGCTGTTATGGGTGCTGGCAAAGCGCAGCAACTTGGCGATCGCCTCCTGGTTGGCGAAATCCTCGCCCGGGCCCTCCTTCAGCACCCGCCCGAAGTTCTGCCAGATCTCGGCGTACGCCTCGGGCTCGTTTTTGGCGATGCTTTCCAGCAGCCCCAGGATCTTCTTCACCGAACCGGAGCGGATCGAGTCCACCAGGCGGTTGTCCTGCAGGATCTCGCGCGAGACGTTCAGCGGCAGGTCCGCCGAGTCCACCACCCCGCGCACGAAGCGCAGGTAGTTGGGCAGCAGCTTGTCCGCGTCGTCCATGATGAACACCCGCTTCACGTAGAGCTTCACCCCGTGGCGGGCATCGCGATCCCAAAGGTCGAACGGCGCGCGCTTCGGGATGTAGAACAGCGTGGTGTATTCCTGCCGGCCCTCCACGTGATTGTGGGTCCAGGCGGCCGGATCCTCGAAGTCGTGCGCGACGTGCTTGTAGAACTCCCGGTATTCCTCGTCGCTGATCTCGCTCTTCGAGCGAGTCCACAGCGCGCTGGCACGGTTCACGGTCTCCCAGTCGTCGGTAGGGTTGCCCTCCTCGTCCTGCTTGCGCATGCGGATCGGGAACGCCACATGGTCCGAGTAGCGCCCGATGATGTGGCGCAGACGCACGGGCTCGAGAAACTCGCCGGCGTCTTCCTTCAGCGTCAGGGTGATCTCGGTCCCGGCCTCGGTGCGCTCGCATGGGGTAATGGTGTATTCACCATCGCCACGCGACTCCCAGCGGGTACCCGCATCCTGTTCGCTGCCGGCGCGGCGCGTCTCCAGGCGCACGTGGTCGGCGACGATGAACGACGAGTAGAAACCCACGCCGAACTGACCAATCAGCTGGGAATCCTTTTTCTGGTCGCCAGTCAGCTTCTCGAGAAACGCCTTGGTACCCGAGCGTGCGATGGTGCCGATATGTTCGACCACCTCGTCCCGCGACATGCCGATGCCGTTGTCGCGCACCGTAACGGTCCGCGCCTCCGCATCCACCTCGACGTCAATCACCAGCTCCGCCGGCTGCGGGATCGCGTCCGGCTGGGCCAGGGCCTCGAAACGCAGCTTGTCACAGGCATCGGCGCCGTTGGAGATCAACTCACGCAGGAAGATCTCGCGATTGGAATAAAGCGAGTGGATCATCAGCTGCAGAAGCTGGCTGACCTCGGTCTCGAAACGGCGAGTCTCGGTGCTGGGTTCGGTCTGGGTTTCGGTCATGGCGTGCGTGTCCCTTGATTGTTCTCGACACGTCGTAAGGTAGGGTCGCCTGTCCCGTTTTCAAGGACCGCGGCCTGGTAAAGTCCGCCCGCTCCTTCCGGATCCAGCAGTGCCCAGACCGGCGCGAGCAGCTCCGGAAGCTGCTCCTCCAGCTGCCACGGCGGACGCAGCACCAGCATCCCGGAGCCCGCCAACCCGAGGTGGCGCTCCGGGTCGGCGGCGATACGCAACTCGCTGACCAGCCAGGGATCGTCCAGCTCGGCGCGTAACTGTTCGCGCATCGGGTGATCCGGCCGGCCTGCGAGAATGGGGTACCAGACCAGGATGATCCCGGTGTTCCAGCGCCGACGGATGGTGGTCACCATCTCCGCCACCTCGCGGTACTCCGACTTGCGCTCGTAGGACGGGTCCAGCAGGACCAGACCGCGGCGTGGCTCCGGCGGAAACAGCGCTCGCGCGGCCTCGCGCGCGTCACGCTTGTGCACATGGCAGCGTGAATCGCCGGCGAGGCGCGTCTGCAGCCGATCATAGGCCTCCGGATGGAGTTCGCACGCGATCAGGCGATCGCGTTCGCGCAACCGCGCCTGAATCAGCAACGGGGACCCCGGATATTCGGTAAGGCGCGGGGGCTTCGGCTGCATCCCCCGCAGCGTCTGCAGGAACGTGCGGCCCGCGGATGGCCAGACCGGATCCGCAGACCACAGACGTGCGATACCGGAGGTGGCCTCGTCGGTCTTGCGTGCCCGCGCGCTGGTCAGGTCGTAGCCCCCGGCGCCGGCGTGCAGGTCCACGGCCACGAAGGGTTTCTCGCGCCCGCGCAGCGATTCCAGAACCTGCCAAAGGACCAGGTGCTTGTGGACGTCGGCAAAATTGCCGGCGTGGTAGTCATGTTGGTAGCTGAGCATGCGTCCCTCAAACAAAAAGCCACCGCGAGGGTACCCGCGGTGGCTCAAGAAGGGCAGCCCGGAAGGACCGCCCTCGACCGTGTGAACGGCTTACTGGTTGACCGGCGAGTCCGGATCCAGAAGATACGCCATGACGTGCGCAATCTGTTCCTCGCTGAGGAAATTGTTGCGTCCGAACCGCGGCATCTGGGTGCACGGGAAGTACTGGTGGGGGTTGGACACCACCTGGTGCACGTAATTCACCACCGAACTGTCATTACCGCGGGTGGCCCCATACCCGGCCAGGCTCGGGCCCAGGGTGCCGTAAAGCTCCTCGGCCGGATCCATCTGATGGCAGGCGTAGCAGTTACCGCCTGCCTCGCGGGTACCATGGTCATCGTTTCGATGACCGATACGGTAGCCATACCCGGAGCGCGCCAACTCGGCGCCACGGCGCCAGTTGCCCAGGCGCGGACCACCCGGCGGCACCTCGTAGCTTTCGCGGGCCATGGCGATCACCTCGCCCGCGGTCCCGGAATTCGGATCGCCCTCGATCGAACAGGCGGCCTGAATGCCATCCTGCACCATGCGATCACGGGCCGACCCACCTTCCTGTGCCTCCTGCTCGAAACGATAACTGTCCGTTTCCAGCACGAGGTAATCTGCCAATTCATCGGCGCTCATCGCCGTAATGTCGACTTCGCCACTGGTCTCGCCCATCCAGCCATCGCAACCCGCGATCAGCACCGTGGACGCCAGAACGGCCAAGCCCGCCCCAACTGTCTTGTTCCTAAGCATCCCTGATGTCTCCTCTTGCGTCGGCTATTGCCGCTTCTGGCCGATCATCGTGCCGGCGTCTTCCAGGCGTAGGCCCGGTTGCCTCCAGGCCCGATGGAGAACAGGTCCCGGATCAACGGCCCATGGCCGCAAAATAAATAGACCCATGCTCGGGTCCGTCAGGAAAAACCACCGCGGGCCATCCCACGGTGGTTCAAAAAAGGGCAGCCCCGGGAGGCCGCCCTCGAACCAGCGTGTGGCTTACTGGTTGTTGACCGGCGACTCCGGATCCAGCAGGTAAGCCATGAGATGGCTGATCTGCTCGTCGCTCAGGAGCTGGTGACGGTCGGAGTTGAACCGCGGCATGTGGGTGCACGGGAAATACTGGTGAGGATTGGAAATCACCTCGTGCACGTAATTCAGCACCGCTTCGCTGGTACCACGGTTGGCACCGTAGTTCTGCAGGCTCGGGCCGATGTTCCCCTGCTCGGAAACCCGCGGGTCGAACACGTGGCAGTTGTAGCAGTTGCCGCCCGCCTCACGCTGACTGTGGTTGTCCGTGTTGTGACCCTGGCGGTAGCCATAACCGGAGTTCGCCAGTTCGGCACCCTTGCGCCAGTCACCCAGCTCCACGCCACCTTCCGGACGCTCGTAGCCGGCACGCGCCATGGCCACGACGCGGCCGGCGGTTTCGCCATCCGGATCGCCTTCCATGGAGCAGGCCTTCTGCAGCTCGTCCTGGGTCATGCGATCACGCCAGGAACCGCCTTCCTGCATCTCCTGGTCACGGAAGCTGTCCGTTTCGAAGATGAGATGCTCGGCCAGCTCGTCAGCGCTCATCGCGGTGATGTCGACATCCGAACCCTTGCTTCCATCGGCAACGGCGCAACCAGCGGCGAGGGCGACGGATGCGAACGCGGCCATGCCGGCCGCAACAGCATTCTTTTTAAACATACTTGGTGTCTCCTATTGCGTCCGTAGATTACCGCTTCAGGTCGGGCAGGATGGCCGGTTCGCCACGCGCCGCATCGTTCCAGAACGAGATCAGGGCGGTGTTGACCGGGGTATCGTGCTTGATACCAGCGTGGCGCATCTGCCACACGCAACCACGGATACGGTGGTTCTGGCTACGCACGTTGTCGTGACCGGCGCGGTGGGCGGGCCAGGAAACAGCCTTGGTCCATTCCTGCCCATTGCGCATCTCGGGCAGCACGGAGGCACGGATCTGCTTGCCGGAATCGCCATGGCAGCTGGCGCAGTTGAAGTCCATCGCGCCACCGCGGCGGAAGAACAGCTTTTCGCCCGCATCGCGCATGGCCTGCTCTTCCGGGTGATCCAGCGGCGGATTCCACGCCATACCGGAGGACTGGTGGGCAATGTAGGTGGTCAGCTTCATGATGTCGGAGCCGCTGCCGTGGCGCTGGCCAACGGCGGCATCATCGCTGGTAAAGCCCTGCAGCTCCTTCATGCAGTGCACCAGGCGCATTTCGAAGTCCATCACCTTGCCGGTGTCTTCGAAGTAGCGCGGCAGCTCGACATAGGCGCCGTCCAGCTCGCCCGGCCCCTTGCCGAAGTCGCAGCCTTCCAGGGAGACGTTGTTCGGGCCGCGCTGGGCGTAGAACAGGTCCTCGCCTTCCTCGACCAGCCACAGGGCCGGGTTGTCCGGCATCATCATGATGTTCATTTCACTCTGATGCAGGTAGGCGGAATCGGGGTTGTTCTGCAGCAGGTTCTGCAGGACATCATTGGGGTCTTGCCATTCGCCGGCCTGAGCCGCAGCCCCAACAGCCATTGCTACGGGCAACGCAAGCAATGCTTTCTTGAACATGGAAACCTCCATCACACGGGTTTTTTTTCGATTGAGCCCGGGACTGATCTGGCCCGGACCTGTGTAGCAGAGTGCTGAACCCGAGTCCGTGCTGTCAACACAAAAGACTATATTAGCGTTTGCTAAAAGGCTGTTTTGCAACGGTTCTTGGGGATCAACACCGAGGGGCAGACGATGGTTTTCCCTTTATTATTCCCCCCTTTCCAGATTTTTTTCGGGCGCAGTTCAGGCGCGCCCTGAGCGACAAACCCCTGATGTCGCGTGCGAATATCCGAGAACCATGGCCAGCCCGAGCACGGCGGGCTAAGCAGCCTCCACGGAATAGCGGGCTAGAAAGAGAAAAGCACCCAACGCAGGTGCGAGTACGGGGAGGGAGCGGAGAGCTGCGAACAAACCGCCCGAGGGTCAATCGCGACCCAGAACACCCTCATGGACCAGCAGCAGGCGTTTCACCTGGGCCAGCTCGCCAACCTGATCGCCGGCGTAACCGCCGACATCGCTGGAGGTACGAAAACGCGAGGACACCACGCGGTGGCAGGGGATAAACAAGGGCCAGGGGTTGGCACGACAGGCCTGCCCCACCGCACGGGGCGCCGAACCCACGCGGGTCGCGATCTCGGAGTAGGTGCGCACCTCGCCTACCGGGATCTCCGACAAGGCGGCCCACACCCGACGCGCATGGGCGCTGCCGGGCGGTACGGCCGACGTCGGGCGCCAGGCCGTGGCATCACGGCCGTATTGTTCCGGGTCAAAGCGCGGCGCCTGGAGATCCGCGCTCGGGATATCCACTAACGGAGCCAGGTCCTGAGGATCGTCCGGATCCTGCCAGTCGCAGGCCAGGATTTCGCCATCGGCAGATTCCAGCCACACAAAAGCCAGCGCGACTCCGGGGAGGAAGCAGCGCTGGCTGCGGGTCATCGGACCTGCCGACATCGAATAGCGAAATGCCAGGCGTGACAGGGGCCCGGCCATGCGCCGTGCCCCGTCCGGTCGCGTTATTTCGCGGCCTTGACGTCTTCCTTGATACGGGCGGCCTTGCCGGTCCGGTCGCGCAGGTAGTACAGCTTGGCGCGACGCACCTTGCCGCGGCGCTTCACCTTGATCTCGGCGATCTGCGGGCTGTGGGTCTGGAAGGTTCGCTCCACACCGTTGCCGTAGGAGACCTTGCGCAGGGTGAAGGCGGAGTTGAGGCCGCGATTGCGCACGGCGATCACCGCGCCCTCGAAGGCCTGCAGACGCTCGCGGTCACCTTCGCGGACCTTGACCTGCACCACCAAGGTATCGCCGGGCCCGAAGGCGGGCACATCCGACTTCATCTGCTCGGCTTCCAGTTCCTGAATGACGTTATTCATTGCTCGACCTCAATCATCGCTTTCGGTGCGCGAGCCGCCGGTATGGCCACTCGCACGGTATTCGTCCAACAGGGCCGCATCTTCGGCCCCGAGTTCCAGCCGGGCCAGCAGGTCCGGCCGCCGGGTCCAGGTCCTGCCCAGTGCCTCGCGGCGGCGCCAGCGCCGGATCGCGCCATGATCGCCCCCCTTCAGGACCGGCGGCACGGTACGTCCGGCGACCGTCTCCGGGCGCGTGTAGTGCGGGCAATCCAAAACCCCCGCACTGAACGAGTCCTGCTCGGCCGAATCCGCGTGCCCCAGAACCCCCGGTAGCAGGCGGGCACAGCCATCGATCACCGCCATCGCCGCAAGTTCGCCGCCCGAGAGCACGAAGTCGCCCAGCGACCACTCCGCGTCGACCTGCGCCTCGATAAAGCGCTCGTCGATACCCTCGTAGCGCCCGCAGACCAAGGCGACCCGCGGCCGCCCGGCCAGTTCACGCAGCATCGCCTGCCGGATCGGCTGCCCCTGCGGGGTCAGTGCGATCACGTACGGCGTGGCTTCGGCATCCGCCCGCGCCGCATTCAGCGCGGACGCCAGCGGCGCGTATTGCATCACCATGCCGGGACCCCCGCCATATGGCCGGTCGTCCACTGCCTGGTGAACACCGGCGCCCCAGGCGCGCGGATTCCAGTATCTCAGTTCCAGCTGACCGCGCTCCACGGCCCGCCCGGTCACTCCGGATTCGCCAACCGCTGCGACCAGCTCCGGAAACAGCGAGATGACGTCGAAACGCATCCGCGCCGCTTCAGAATTCCGGGTCCCAGTCGACCCGCACGCGGCGGGCCTCCAGATCCACGTCCAGCACGTACTGGTCGCGAACCCAGGGGATCAGGCGTTCCCGATCCCCCTGGACTACCAGCACGTCGTTGGCACCGGTCTCGATAAAACCCGAGATGGTTCCCAACACCGCGCCGTCGTTGTTCTCGACCGCCATGCCCAGAAGATCGGCCCAGTAGTAGGCGCCATCCTCGGCCGGTGGCAACCAGGCGCGCTCGATCGCGAGTTCGGCACCAATCAACCGGTGCGCCCCATCGCGATCCGCGGCGTCGTGAAACTTCATCACGACGCCCTGGCCATGGCCGCGGCCGCCCTCGACTTCAACCAGGCGCCAATCACTCCCGTGCTGCATCCACAGCTGCGGGAATTCGGTAATCGCGGCGCGCGGCGCGGTCTCGGAAAAGACCCGCACCCAACCCTTGACGCCATAGACCCCGGACACACGCCCGACGCGGATACGCTCATCCGCCTCACTCATGACCGCAGCCAAGCGTCAGTACAACGGCCGGGCGCCCTCAGGCCGCCGCGGACTGCTGCTGCTTGCGGTAACCCTTGACCAGGTGATTCACACGCTCGGACATGCCGGCGCCGTGACCCAGCCAGTGGTCCACGCGCTCCAGATCGATGCGCAGCGGTTCTTCCTGACCGCGGGCCACCGGGTTGAAGAAACCGATCTGCTCCTTGTAGCCGCTATCGCGACGAGCGCGGGAATCGGTAACCACGATCGAATAAAATGGGCGCTTCTTGGCGCCGCGGCGTAGCAGGCGAATCGTAACCATGTAGTGTTGAACCCCGTGAGTCCGTTTTCTCGAGAAAACGCGCGATTATAACGAATTCGACCGACAACACAAGGGAGAGCTCAGGTCTCCCTTGTGCGCCAGGCCGCCGCTCGCACGTGCTTTAGGTAGTTTCTGCTAGCGAAACGGCATCCCGCCGCCGGGGCCACCCATGCCCCCCATGCCCCCCATCTTGCTCCCCAGGGCCCGCATCATCTTCGATGCACCGCCCTTGGAGAATTTCTTCATCGCCTTGCTCATTTGGGTGTGTTGCTTGAGCAGACGATTCACATCCTGAATCTGGGTGCCGGAACCGGCGGCAATACGGCGCTTGCGCGAGCCCTTGATCACCTCCGGGTGACGGCGCTCGCGCTCGGTCATCGACGAGATTACCGCCATCATGCGACCGATCTCCTTGTCGTTGGCCTGATTCTTCACCGCATCCGGCAGCTTGCCACCGCCGGGGAGCTTCTCGAGCATGGAGCTCATGCCGCCCATCTTCTGCATCTGGCCCAGCTGATCACGCAGGTCGTTCAGGTCGAAGCCGCGCCCCTTCTTCAACTTGCGGGTCAGCTTCTCGGCCTGATCCTGGTCGACCTGGCGACTGGCCTCCTCGACCAGCGACAGCACGTCGCCCTTGCCGAGGATGCGCGAGGCGATGCGCTCGGGGTGGAACGGCTCCAGGGCATCCGGGCGTTCGCCCATGCCAATGAACTTGATCGGCACGCCGGTGATCTGGCGCACCGAGAGGGCCGCACCCCCACGGGCATCGCCGTCCGCCTTGGTCAGCACCACGCCGGTCAGCGGCAGCGCCTCGCCGAAGGCGCGTGCGGTGTTCGCCGCATCCTGCCCGGTCATGGAATCGACCACGAACAGGGTCTCGATCGGGTCGATCGCCTGATGCAGGGCCTGGACCTCGGCCATCATGTCCTCGTCGACATGCAGGCGGCCCGCGGTATCCACCAGCAGGACCTCGATGCCCTCGCGGCGGGCGCGGGCGACCGCATCCCTGGCGATCGCCTCGGGCTTCTGGCTGGTGTCACTGGGATAGAACGTGACTTCGACCTGGCCGGCCAGGGTCTCCAACTGCTGGATTGCCGCCGGGCGATAGACGTCACAGCTGACCACTGCGACCTTTTTCTTCTCGCGCTCGCGCAACAGGCGCGCGAGCTTGCCGATGCTCGTGGTCTTGCCGGCACCCTGGAGGCCGGCCACCAGCACCACGGCGGGCGGCTGCTGCGCCAGGTTCAGCGTGGCATTCTCGCCACCCATGGTCGCGATCAGTTCGTCATGGACGACCTTGATCAGGGCCTGGCCGGGGGTCAGGCTGCCGATGACCTCCTTGCCCAGCGCCTTTTCCTTGACGTCCTTGATGAACTCGCGCACCACCGGCAGGGCCACGTCGGCCTCCAGCAGCGCCATGCGCACCTCGCGCATGGCCTCCTGGACATTATCCTCCGTGAGCCGCGCCTGACCCTTCAGGCGCTTCATGGTCTCCTGCAGGCGGCTGGAAAGGCCGTCGAACATCACGCGTCCTCGTCTGAATCAGCGGTGGTCGGCGCACATCCACCGACCACGGGGCCGCACAGTATACCGCTCTCGCGCTCCGGGATGCAGGCCCACCGCCGGGCAACGGGTCGAGAGATCACAGCGGGGCACCCGAACTGGCGCCGGAACAGCCGTCACGATGTGCAATCCGCCCGCGGAGCGGCGATAATCCGGCGTCATGATCATTGCCATCGGACTCCTCGCCGTCGCGCTGTATCTCGTCACCGCGGGCTACCTGGTTGTCACCGCCCGCCGGCAGCCGCTGACACAGGGCCAGCCGCGGGCGCCCCTGGCCCTGTGGGGGCTCGCGCTGCTCGCCCACCTGGGCGCTCTGCTGCCGATGGTGCTGACCGATACGGGACTCAACCTGTGCCTGGGCAATGCGCTGTCGGCCTCGCTGTGGCTGGTGGCCGCACTGCTGTGGCTCACGAGCTGGCGCCACCCCCTGGCCATCCTCGGGGTCGTGATCCTGCCGCTGACCGCGCTGGCCGCCCTCACCGCTCTGCTGTGTGACGGCGATACGCGCTATACCACCTCGGCCGGGATCGATCTGCACATCCTGTTCTCGGCACTGGGCTGGGCGTTCCTCGCGCTGTCCACCGCACAGGCGGCGGTGATGGCCGCCCAGCACCGGGCCCTGCACAACCATCACGCCTCGGGCTTCGTGCGTGCCCTGCCGCCGTTGTTCTCGATGGAGGTGTGGCTGTTCCGGATGATCTTCATCGGCTGGCTGTTCCTCGGGCTCAGCCTGCTGTCCGGGTTCCTGTTCGTGGACAACCTGTTTGCCCAGCACCTGGTCCACAAGACCACACTGTCGATCCTGGCCTGGCTGATCTTCTCCACCCTGCTGATTGGCCGCTGGCGTCTTGGCTGGCGCGGCACCCGCGCGCTGGCCTGGACCACCGGCGGCTTTGTCGTGCTGGTGCTGGCCTATTTCGGCTCCAAGCTGGTACTGGAAGTCATCCTCGGACGCATCTGAACGCGGTAACCACGGCTTGACACCCCCGCGGGCCTTGCCTGAAATGATCCCGAGCATGCAGCCCCGCCCGTCCGCCCACCCCTGACCGCAGGCCGCACCCTTGCAAGAGATCCCGCTGTACGTCCTGTTCGGCGCCCTGGTGGTGCTGTTCCTGCTGTCGGCGTTCTTCTCCGGCTCGGAGACGGCGTTGATGGCGTTGAACCGCTATCGCATGCGCCACCGCGCGCAGACCGGCCATCGCGGCGCCCAGCGCGCCGCGCGGCTGCTGGAGAAACCGGATCGACTGATCGGACTGATCCTGCTGGGCAATAATTTCGTCAACATCATGATCGCGCAGATCGCCACCTTCATCGGGTGGCGCCTGTTCGGCGATACCGGCGTGGCCATCGCCACCGGCGTGCTGACCCTGACCCTGCTGATCTTCGCCGAGACCGCACCGAAGACCCTCGCCGCGCTGCACAGCGAACGCGTGGCCTACCCCGCCGCCTGGGTCTACTCTGGACTGATCAAGGTGATGTGGCCGGTGGTCTGGATGATCAACCTGATGGCGAACGGCGTGCTGCGCCTGTTCGGCGTCCATATGAATGCCGACCAGCGCGCCGCACTGAACACCGATGAACTCCGCAGCGTGGTCTCCGAGGCCGGCGCGCTGATCCCGGCCAACCACCAGCGCATGCTGCTGAACCTGCTGGATCTGGAGCGCACCACGGTCGAGGACATCATGATCCCGCGCAACGAGATTGTGGTGATCGACCTGAACGAACCCTGGAACGAGGTCGAGGACCAACTGATCCACGGCAGCTTCACCCGCCTGCCGGTGGTGGAGGGCGAGCTGGACCACATCGTCGGCTTCGTCCATCGCCGCGACGTCCTGCCACTGGTCGAACGTGACGCGTTCGGCCCCGACGACCTGCGTCAGGTCCTGACCCCGCCCTACTTCATTCCCGAAGGTACGGCGCTCAACCGCCAGCTGATCAACTTCCAGCAACAGAAGAAGCGGATCGGCCTGGTGGTGGACGAGTACGGTGATATCGAGGGGCTGATCACGCTGGAGGACCTGCTGGAGGAGATCGTCGGCGAGTTCACCACCGACTCCCCGGCGATGAGCGACGACCTCCTGCGTCAGGACGACGGCTCGGTCATGGTCGACGGCGGCATTCATCTGCGTGAACTGAACCGGGCCCTGGGCCTGGACCTGCCACAGGACGGCCCGAAGACCCTCAGCGGCCTGATCGTCGAACACCTGGAGAGCATCCCCGAAGCGCCCGTGAGCGTGAAAATCAACGGCGTGGTGATGGACATCGCCCAGATCAAGAACAACACCATCCGCACCGTGCGCGTGGTCGCGCCCGACCTGCCGGAAGCCCCACCGCAGAAGGCCCCCTGATGGCAAAGAGCAAGACCCAGTACGTATGCCAGTCCTGCGGCGCGATCAGCCCCAAGTGGGCCGGCCAGTGCGGCGACTGCGGCGCCTGGAACACCCTGGAGGAGGCCGCTCCGGCGGCCAGCGCCGGCCCGCGCGGCGGGTACGCCGGCGCGGTCGCCGGCATTACCCGCCTGGGCGAGGTCGAGCTGGCCGAGGTACCGCGCACCAGCACCGGGTTGTCGGAGCTGGATCGCGCCCTGGGGGGCGGCCTGGTCCACGGGTCGGTGGTGCTGCTGGGCGGCGACCCGGGCATCGGCAAGTCCACCCTGCTGCTGCAGACCCTGGACATGCTGCCCATCGGCGACACGCTCTACGTGACCGGCGAGGAATCGGCCCAGCAGATCGGCATGCGCGCCCGGCGCCTGGGCCTGGAGGTCGACGGGCTGCGCCTGCTGACCGAGACCCAGGTCGAGAACGTGATCGCCACCTGCGAACGCGAGCGCCCGCGCGTACTGGTAATCGACTCCATCCAGACGCTCTACACCGCTGCGCTGCAGTCCGCCCCCGGCTCGGTCGGCCAGGTGCGCGAAAGCGCCGCGGCCCTGGTGCGCATGGCCAAGCAGCGCGGCATCACCGTGATCCTGGTCGGGCACGTGACCAAGGACGGCCAGCTCGCCGGGCCACGCGTGCTGGAACACATGGTCGATACGGTGCTCTATTTCGAGGGCGACCCGGACGGGCGCTATCGCATGCTGCGCGCGGTGAAGAACCGCTTCGGCGCGGTGAATGAGCTGGGCGTGTTCGCCATGCTGGAGAACGGCTTGAAGGCCGTCTCCAACCCGTCCGCGATCTTCCTGTCACGTCACCAGGGGCCGGTGCCCGGCAGCGTCGTCATGGTTACCCGCGAGGGCACGCGCCCGTTGCTGGTCGAGGTGCAGGCGCTGGTCGCCGAGAGCCATGCCTCGCAGCCGCGGCGGATCACCGTCGGGCTGGAGCAGAACCGCCTGACCATGCTCCTGGCCGTACTGCATCGCCACGGCGGCGTGGCCCTGTTCGACCAGGACGTCTTCATCAACGTGGTAGGCGGCGTGCGCGTAACCGAGACTGCCGCCGACCTGCCGATGCTGGCGGCCGCGCTCTCCAGCTTCCGTGATCGCGCCCTGCCGCAGGAGCTGCTGGCGTTCGGCGAGGTCGGCCTGGCCGGCGAGATCCGCCCGGTCCCGAACGGCGAGGAACGCCTGCGCGAAGCGGCCAAGCATGGCTACACCCGCGCCATCGCGCCGGCCGCCAACGCCCCGCGCAAGCCGATCAAGGGGATGGAAGTCATTCCCGTCGCGCGCCTCTCCGAAGTCCTCGACGCCCTGTAGCGTCGTCTCCTGCCGCGCGCCCAGGTCGGGCCAGGTTCATCGCTCGGTGTTTACGTACTTTCGACCGGCCGCCTGCCTTGTTGTGGCTGGCCATGGTTCATCGTCCGGTGTTTACGGTGGCTCCGGTCCACCGCCTGCCAGGCGCTCTCTCGCGAGCGCACCGCGAGGTACTTCTTTGCTCGTGCAAAGAAGTACCCAAGAAACACGCCCGACTGCCGCGACCCCAGCCCGCTGCGCGGGCCGGGGTTTCCCTCGCTCCGAGGCTTTTCGCGGGCGGCGCTGAACTCGCTACGCCGCCCGCCCCACACACATCCAGCGCCTTTTCTCCCGCGAAAAGCCTCTCCACTCGGCGCGACGACAACGGGGAGGTAGGTCAAAACAACAGCTTTCCCGACGTTGTTGCCAGTGGATGATGGCTAGGTCTTCGGACATCTTCGGCACGCTCGGCCTTTGGCCGTTGCGTGCCGCGCCCGCGCGGCCGGCGCCGGGGGCTTTCGAGCGGCGATGCCTATGGTTAGGCGGAAGCGTCGGGATGCGGTCGGTTTTGACCTTCGCCTCCCGTATGGAGCCCCTTGCAGAAGGGTTCTCGGGCCGGGAGAAGGCGCTGGATGTCTGAGCGGAGCCGCAGGCGCAGCGAGTTCAGCGCCGCCGGCCCGAGGGCCCTGGAGCAAGGTTCCCGGGCGGAATCCGGGTGTCCTTCTTTGGGTCCTTTCTTGGACAAGCAAGAAAGGACCTCGCGGTGCGCTCGCGAGAGAGCGCGTGGCAGGCGGCCAGACGAACGCACCGTAAACACCAGATGACGAACCCGGCCTAGCCACAACAGGGCAGGCGGCTGGGCGAAGGCATGTAAACACCGGATTTCGGGCCACGGTCAGCCTGTTCGCCGGCAACACGGAGGCACAAAAAAGGCGCCCGGAGGCGCCTTTGCGATGCGCGGGAGCGCGCGGCGTTAGTTGATGGCGTCGAGATCGGCGGCCAGCGACTCGCGGGTGCCTTCGGCGACCGCGTCCAGCCGGTGGTTGTAGTTCTCGTGCTCCACACCCATGGCAATGGCCGCACCCGACTTCGCCGCCGCGACCATCTCCGGCGTCAACTCGAAGCGCAGGAAGTGCACCGACGAGGTCTTGTCGTCCGTCTCGCGCTCGAGGTCCTCGTTCGCGATCGGGTAGACCTTGTCATGCCCTTCGACCTGCACATAAGTCTTGCGCTCGATCCCGATCAGTTTGGACAGCTGCACCTTGCGCTCGTCCACGTCCGGATACTCGACCATCATGGTCGCCTTCCAGTTGGAGCCGTCCGGGATCAAGGGGTTGTAGGAATCCAGCTCCTCCTGGATGCCCTCGGCGTCGAAGATCTTCTCGACCCGCAGCATCTCCTGGATCTGGTACTGCATCGTCTTGCGATCCTCGAAGTGCAGGCTCACGGCCGGGCCCACCTGCACGACGCGATTGCGTTTGTGCTGCATCACCTCGGCGCGGAACTGGGGCCGCATCTCGTGGTACTTCTCCAGCGAATACAGGTCTTCACGACTCAGCTTGTCCACACTTGCCTCCATCTTCATCTCGATACCTCCTTCGCGCCGGACGGGTCCGTCAGGATCAGCACATCTCAGTGATCGTGATGCCCCGTCTTCGTGTAGTCCTTGTCGGACCAGAGGTTGTCTTTCAGTTCGTGATCGAACACCGGGTTATGCCGACGGATCCACTCCAGCACCATCGCGGCGTGCTCGATCTCCTCGTCGCGGTTGTGCGCGAGGATCGCCTTGAGCTCTTCGTCCTTGCAGCCGTCGATGCGCTGCTGGTACCAGTCCACCGCCTCGAGTTCTTCCATCAACGAGACGATCGCGCGATGCATCTCGCGCGACTCGTCGCTCAGTTCCTCCACCGGTTCGTGGTAGCTGTCACTCGCCATGGGTTCTCTCCGTTCGCGGGCGTTCGTTCACGCCCTTGCTGATCCTGATATACCGCCCGGCAGCCTTACAGGCCATACGCCTGGCGCAGAAGGGTTAGCGGATGCTCGGGCGCCTTGTCCTCGCCCTTGCCCTGCAGCCCGTTCTCGATCATGTGGCCGGCCATCGGGCAATCGCTCGAGTAGTGGTCGGACTCGGCCTTCTGCACGCGGCTGACTACCGGACGGCAGATCTTGGATGCCGTCTCGTAGAATTCGCTTTTCACCCCGTAGGTGCCGTCGTGTCCGGAGCAGCGCTCGATCACGTCGATCTCGGTCTCCGGCACCAGTTTGAGCAGATCACGGGTCTTCAGACCCATGTTCTGCACCCGCAGGTGGCAGGCGGCGTGGTAAGCGATCTTGCCGAGCTTCTCGGGGAAATCGGTATTCAGCTTGCCGTCCTTGTGCCGCTCCATCAGGTACTCGAACGGGTCGAAGATGCGGTCGCGCACTGCGATCACGTCGGCGTCGTCCGGGAACATCAGCGGAAGTTCCTGCTTGAACATCAGCACGCAGGACGGCACCGGGGCCACGATGTCATAGCCCTGGTCGATCATGCGCTTCATTGCCGGGATGTTGGCGTCCTTGGAGGCCTCTACCGACTTCAGGTCGCCCAGCTCCAGCTTGGGCATGCCGCAGCACTGTTCCTTCTCGACCAGGGTGACCTCGATACCGTTGTGCTCGAAGACCTTGACCAGGTCCTCGACCAGATGCGGCTCGTTGTAGTTGCCGTAGCAGGTCGCGTAGAGGGCGACCTTGCCCTGGGTGGCACCGGCCGGCTCGGGGTTGCTGACACCCTTCGCGGTCTTGGCAACGCGCGAGCGGCCCTTGCTGGAGTGGTACTCGGGGACCGGGGCGTCCGGGTGCACGCCCATGGTCTTGTCCAGCATCTTGCGCACCGCGCCGTTCTTGTTCGCGGCATTGACCGCGCCGGCCACCACCGGGATGCCCGCCAGCTTGCCGACCATGTCCGTGCTGGACATCAGCTTGTGCGAGGTCTTGGCGCCCTCGTTCTGGAAACGGAAGGCCTTGGCCCGAAGCATCAGGTGCGGGAAGTCCACGTTCCACTCGTGCGGCGGCACATAGGGGCACTTGGTCAGGTAGCACAGATCACACAGG
Source organism: Thioalkalivibrio sp. AKL9 (assembly GCF_000377825.1). Lineage (NCBI taxonomy): Bacteria > Pseudomonadati > Pseudomonadota > Gammaproteobacteria > Chromatiales > Ectothiorhodospiraceae > Thioalkalivibrio > Thioalkalivibrio sp. AKL9. Next base: position 63,711 of record NZ_KB905103.1, read on the forward strand.
TAGCAGTGATCGACGACCTGCCAGTAATCCTTCTTGTCGACCCCGTCGACCTCCAGGGTCTCGGATTCGTCGACCAGGTCGAACAGGGTGGGGAAGGAGTTGCACAGGCTTACGCAACGACGGCAGCCGTGGCAGATATCAAAGACCCGTTCCAGTTCGCTGAACAGCGATTCCTCGTTGTAGAACTCCGGGTTCTTCCAGTCCAGCGGATGACGGGTCGGGGCTTCGAGACTTCCTTCACGTTGGTGCGTCGGCGCAGACATGCATCCCTCCGGTGTCCGTATCAGTACGATGCTTCGAGGGAAACACGGAACAGCATGCGAGGTGAACTGCATTCAGCCACGCCACAGGCTGTTCCGTATCTCCCGGAAAACGGGGCCGGCGGACCGGCCCCGTGTACTTCCAGCACTGCGAGACGATCAGTCGTCCAGCTGGTCCAGCGCCTTCTGGAAGCGGTTGGCGTGGGAACGCTCCGCCTTGGCGAGGGTTTCGAACCAGTCGGCGACTTCGTCAAAGCCTTCGTCGCGGGCGGTCTTGGCCATGCCCGGGTACATGTCGGTGTACTCGTGGGTCTCGCCGGCGACGGCGGTCTTCAGGTTGGCGGAGGTGGGGCCGAACTCCAGGCCGGTGGCCGGATCGCCGCAGCTCTCGAGGTACTCGAGGTGACCGTGGGCGTGGCCGGTTTCACCTTCCGCGGTGGAACGGAACACGGTAGCGACGTCGTTGTAGCCTTCCACGTCGGCCTTGGAAGCGAAGTACAGGTAACGGCGGTTGGCCATCGATTCGCCGGCAAAGGCCTCTTTCAGGGCTTCTTCGGTCTTGCTGCCTTTCAGGTCCATGGTGCTCTCCTTCTCTCTGGATAAGTTCTACACAACCACAGGAATGTCTGTGCAGACGGGCGTTTAGACTCGGTCTAAACCGTACGAAAACTCTAGTCGGCACCCGGTTCAGTGTCAACCGGAAGCCCTCCGGATTATGGGGGCGGTGGCGCCATAAACAAGGGCTGCCGTGTGCCACGCCTTTCCTCGCCGCAGCGGATCGGATACTTTCTCACCTTTTCGACCCGGTAATCCATCATGACCGACTCGCCCAGCGCCGACAGCCCGGCGGAATTCGAAGCCAGCCTGGAGGCCCTGGAGGCCCTGGTCGCCCGGATGGAGTCCGGCGAGCTCGGCCTGGAGCAGTCGCTGGGCGAATTCCAGCGTGGCATGGAACTGGTCAACCGCTGCCAGCTGGCGCTCGACGATGCGCAGCGCCGGATCGAGGCACTGGCCCAGGAAGCACCTTCCGGCACCGCTGCCCAGAATGACCATCACGCAAGCACCCATGTTCCCCGGACACCGGAGCCGCACGATACGACGGACCCCGATGTCCCGTTCTAGCGAGCCGCCATTGACCGCCACCGCCCCCGAGCAGGCCCTGAACGAATACCAGCAACGCATCGAGGCCGTCCTCGACCGCCACCTGGGCACGGACGGCGCCCCCGACGCCCGCCTGATCGAGGCGATGCGCTACGCCACGCTGTCCGGCGGCAAGCGCCTGCGCCCGGTCCTGGTCTACGCGGCCGGGCGCACGACCGGCGCCCCGGAACCGGCGCTGGATGCGATGGCCGCAGCGGTGGAGATGATCCACGTCTATTCGCTGATCCACGATGACCTTCCGGCGATGGACGATGATGACCTGCGTCGCGGCCGCCCGACCTGCCACAAGGCCTTCGACGAGGCGACCGCCATCCTCGCCGGGGATGCCTTGCAGGCCCTGGCCTTCGACATCCTGACCGATGGCGTCGCGGAATTGCCCGCGCCGACCGGGCTGAACGCGGTGCGCGAGCTCGCGCGCGCCGCCGGCCTGCACGGCATGGCGGGCGGCCAGGCGATCGACCTCGGGGCCTGCGGCCAGCCCATCGACCTGCCGGAACTGGAACGCATGCACCGGCTGAAGACCGGCGCCCTGATCCGCGCCTCGGTGCGGCTGGGGGCGCTGGCCGGCACGCCCGACCCCGACGCCCTGGAACGCCTGACACGCTACGCCGAATGCATCGGCCTGGCCTTCCAGATCCGTGACGACGTCCTCGACGTGGAAGGCGACCCCGAGATCCTGGGCAAGGCCTGTGGCGCCGATGCCCGCCTGCACAAGCCCACCTTCCCCTCGCTGCAGGGCCTGGAGGCCTCGCGCGAGCGGGCGGTGGCGCTGGTCGACGAGGCACTGACCGAGCTGCAACCCTTCGGTCAGGAGGCGGACTTGCTTCGCTTCCTGGCGCGGTACATCGTCGATCGCATGAATTGAACCGGCCCGCCTAGATGACCCCCACACCCCTGCTGGATGCAATCGAATGGCCCGCCGACCTGCGGGAACGCCCGGCCTCGGACCTCACCGGGGTGGCCGACGAACTGCGTCAATTCCTGATCGAGAGCGTCTCGCGCACCGGCGGCCATCTCGCTGCCAACCTCGGCACGGTGGAACTCGCGATCGCGCTGCACTACGCGTTCAACACCCCCGACGACCGCATCGTCTGGGACGTCGGCCATCAGGCCTACGCCCACAAGATCCTGACCGGACGCCGGGCCGACATGGCCCATCTGCGCCAGTACGGGGGCCTGGCCGGCTTCCCCAAACGCGCGGAGAGCGAATACGACGCCTTCGGGGCGGGGCACTCCAGCACCTCCATCAGCGCTGCCGCCGGCATGGCCCTGGCGGCGAAGCACGCCGGGCTGGACCGGCGCCACGTGGCCGTAATCGGCGACGGCGCGATGACCGCGGGCATGGCCTTCGAGGCGCTGAACCACATCGGCGATCTCGACTGCAACCTGCTGGTGATCCTGAACGACAACGATATGTCGATCTCGCCCAACGTCGGCGCACTCAATCAGTACTTCACCCGACTGCTGTCCGGCCCGCTATACAGCTCGATGCGCGAGGGCTCCAAGCGCATGCTGGAGTTCGTCCCGCCGATGAAGGCCTTCGCCCAGCGCGCCGAGGAACACATGAAGGGCATGTTCGTGCCCGGCACGCTGTTCGAGGAACTGGGCTTTCGCTACTTCGGCCCGGTGGACGGCCACGACGTGAACGGGCTGGTCTCGATCCTGAAGAACCTGCGCGGCACCCACGGGCCGCAGCTGCTGCACGTGGTTACCCGCAAGGGCCAGGGCTATGCACCGGCGGAGGAAGACCCCTGCCGCTACCATGGCGTGTCCAAGTTCGAGCCGGAAAACGGCCTCGCCCCGTCCGCCCCGAAGCCCCCAACCTACACCGACATCTTCAGCCAGTGGCTGTGCGACCAGGCCACGGCCGACAATCGCCTGCTGGGTATCACCCCGGCCATGCGCGAGGGTTCCGGACTGGTCGCGTTCTCCGAACAATTTCCACAGCGCTATTTCGACGTCGGGATCGCCGAGCAGCATGCCGTCACCCTGGCCGCGGGCATGGCCTGCGAGGGCCAGAAGCCCGTGGTTGCGATCTACTCGACCTTCCTGCAGCGCGCCATGGATCAGGTGATCCACGACGTCGCACTCCAGAATCTGCCGGTGCTGTTCGCCGTGGATCGTGCCGGAATCGTCGGCGCCGATGGCCCGACCCATGCCGGCACCTTCGACACGGCCCTGCTGCGCACGGTCCCCAACCTGCTGCTGATGGCACCCGCCAACGAGCGCGAGTGTCGCCAGATGCTGTCCACCGGCTTCGCCCACGACGGCCCGGCGGCGGTGCGCTATCCGCGCGGTGGCGGGCCCGGCGAACTGCCGGAGGGCGGCAGCGAGGATCTGGAAACATTGCCGGTCGGGCGCGCCGAGGTCGTGCGCGAGGGCCGGGGTCTGGCCATCCTCAGCTTCGGCGCGCTGCTGGAGACCGCCCTGGCGGCCGGCGAGGCGCTGGATGCCACCGTGGTCAACATGCGCTTCATCAAGCCCCTGGATACGGATCTGCTGGCGCAACTGGCCGCCAGCCACCAGGGCTTCGTGACGATCGAGGATCATGCGCGCGCCGGTGGTGCCGGCAGCGCAGTACTGGAGTGGCTCTCGGCCGAAGGGCTGACCCGGCCCTGCCAGGTACTGGGCATCCCGGATGCCTTCACCGAGCATGGCTCGCGCGAGCAGATCCTCGCCGATTGCGGCCTCGACACGGCCGGCGTACTGGCCGCGATTCGCCACGCCTTCGGGCTGGAGAATTGCGCGGACGACGGCAGCCGGATAGGCTTCGCGGGCTAATCAAAACCCGGCCGCCATGGCCGCTCGCCCGGAAAACGATCATGAGTGCCCGTTACACCCTTCGCGTCCTGACCGACTTTGCCTCCGCGCATACCCTGCGCGACTACCCGGGGCAGTGCGCGAACATGCACGGGCACAACTGGAAGGTGGAGGCCGAGGTCCAGGCCGAGACCCTGGACGATTCCGGCATGGCGGTGGACTTCAAGGTGGTCAAGACCGCCGCGCGCGAGATCGCGGGGCAGCTGGATCACCGCTACCTGAACGACGTCCCGCCGTTCGACACGGTCAACCCCACGGCCGAGAACATTGCCCAGTGGTTCTACCGGGAAATGGCCGGACGCCTGAACCGCCCGGGCCTGCGCATGCACGCGCTGACCCTGTGGGAGACCGACCGCGCCTGCGTGCGCTACAGCGAAGACGGCTGACGCCCCACTCGCTCCAGCAACCCCCGCGCCCCGCCACACGCACCGTCATTGCGAGGAGCCGAAGGCGACGCGGCAACCTCCATCCGGAACCACCAGATCCCGGCTCGTTGCCAGCTTCAGGAGGTCGCCACGTCGCTTCGCTCCTCGCGATGACGCTGCGCGCGATAACCAAAGTCCGGCCGCTGTGGGACCTCGCAATGACGGTGCCAGGCGCCCGCTCCGCTATTAGACCTGCGCGTGCCTTACCCGCCGACTACAAGTGATTCGAGGCGTAGTCCGCCAGCCGTGAGCGCTCCCCGCGTGTCAGCGTGATGTGGCCGCTGTGGGTCCAGTTGCGGAACCGGTCCACCACATAGGTCAGTCCGCTGGAAGTCTCGGTCAGGTACGGGGTGTCGATCTGCGCGATATTCCCCAGCGCGACCACCTTGGTCCCCGGTCCGGCACGAGTGATCAGGGTCTTCATCTGCTTGGAGGTCAGGTTCTGCGCCTCGTCAAGGATGATGTAGCGGTTGAGGAAGGTACGCCCGCGCATGAAGTTCAGCGAGCGGATCTTGATGCGGCTGGTCAGCACGTCGTTGGTGGCCATGCGCCCCCAGTCCCCGGCGCCCTCGGACTTGGCCAGCACCTCGAGGTTGTCCATCAGCGCTCCCATCCACGGGGTCATCTTTTCCTCTTCGGTCCCGGGCAGGAAGCCGATATCCTCGCCCACCGGGACCGTGACCCGGGTCATGATGATCTCCTTGTAGGTGTTGTCCTCCAGCGTCTGCGCGAGCCCTGCGGCCAGGGTCAGCAGGGTCTTGCCGGTGCCGGCGGCCCCCAGCAGGGAGACGAAGTCCACCTCCGGGTCCATCAGCAGGTTCAGGGCGTAGTTCTGCTCGCGATTGCGGGCGTTGATGCCCCAGACGCTGTGGCGCGGGGTCATGTAGTCGTCGACCAGCTCGATTACCGCGGATTCGTTCGGCTGGTCGATCTCCAGCACGATCGCGGACAGCGGGTTCTCGCCCTCGCGGTAGACGAACTGGTTGGGCTGCCACTCGGCCACCAGCGGGCCGGTCACGCGATAGTAGGTGCGGCCGGACTCCTGCCAGGAGTCCATCTTGGCACCGTGGGTCTCCCAGAAGTCCGCTGGCAGTTCGGTCATGCCGGAGAACAGCAGGCTGACGTCGTCCAGCACCTGATCGTTGTAGTAGTCCTCCGCGTGCAGGCCGATCACCGTGGCCTTGATGCGCAGGTTGATGTCCTTGGATACCAGCGTCACCGGGGTGTCGGGATACTCGGTCTTCAGCGCCTGGGCAGTGGCGAGGATGTCATTGTCGGCCGAGGTGCCCGGCAGCGAGGCCGGCAGGCTGGAGGACAGGTTGCGGGTCTGAAAGAACAGGCGCCCGGTGGGCGCGAACGTAGACTCGCTGAGCGAATCCGCCTGCAGCGGCAACCCGGCGGCGATCTGCTCGTGCTGGGCGCCGGTGGTGAGCTCGTCAATGAAGCGCGAGACCTGGCGTACGTTGCGCGCGACTTCGGAAACCCCCTTCTTGCCACGGTCGAGCTCCTCGAGCACGACCATGGGCAGGAAGATGTCGTGTTCCTTGAAGCGGAACAGCGCCGTGGGGTCGTGCATCAGGACATTGGTGTCCAGGACGAGCAGGCGTTTCGGATCCTGGGCGGTCGCGTTCATGACACCTCCGGGGCGAAGTGGGGGAAGAGGGGCTCAGCTCCCTGCGAGTTCGCGCACCGCGGCGAGAACCTCGTCCACATGGCCCGGCACCTTCACCTTGCGCCACTCCTTGCGCAACACGCCATCGGCATCGATCACGAACGTGGAGCGCTCGATACCACGCACCTGCTTGCCGTACATGTTCTTCATGTTGATGACATCGAAGGCGTCGCACAGGGTCTCGTCGCCATCGCTCAACAGATCGAAGGGCAACTCCTGCTTGGCGCGGAAGTTCTCGTGGCTCTTCACGCTGTCGCGCGAGACACCGAGGATCACTGCACCGACGGCGTCAAAGGCGGCCTGGTTGGCAGCAAAGTCGCGGCTCTCGTTGGTGCAGCCGGGCGTACTGTCCTTGGGGTAAAAATACAGGACCACGATGCGGCCCTTGAAGTCGGCCGGCCCCAGGGTCTGGTCGCCGGTCGCCGGCACACGCAGGTCCTCGGGTACCCGCTGGTCGATTGCGATGCTCATCAGGCGTTGCTCCTTGAGTAGAGGGTCTCAAAGCGTAAGACCACCGCGGACGCCACGCGAGCCCGGCCGGTTCAGGCCTTGATCGGGTCCAGCACGCCGTCCACGTTCAGTTCGTCACAGAAATCCATGAACTCGCCGCGCAGGCTGGCCAGGTGCTGCCCTGCGGGGATATCCACGACCATGTTGGCCGCAAACATGCGGGCCCCGGTCTGCTGGGCGATGTATACCCGGGTCTGGACGTCGCGCAGGTTTACCCCACGGCTGGTAAAGAAATCGGCCAGGGCATTCAGCAGGCCCGGGGTGTCCAGGGCTACCGCGTCCACGGCATAGGGCATCGCCGCCTCGGGGCGCTCCTCCAGCGGGCCGCGACGGGCCACCACGACCAGCCCCATCTCCGCCTCCAGGCGCTGCAGACGGGACTCCAGGGTACCCAGGGTCTTCCAGTTGCCACTGGCGCTAAGCGCCATGCAGCAGTAGCCACCCACGACCGTGATGCGACTGGATTCGAGATTGCAGCCGGTATCAGCGATCACGCGGGTCACGCTGGACACCAGACCGGGCTGATCGGGCCCGATCAGGTTGAGGATCAGGTGGGTGTGGGTGCCCGCGCCAACCACCTCAGCCATGCGACACCCGCCGGCTGCGCGCGAGGCAAGGGGCGGGCAAGCACCCGGGGGTTCTCTGCGTGAAAGCGGCGACAGGCATGATGGCTCGCAACATACCACCTTGCCCCGGCGGCGCCAACGCAGCCGGGCGACTTGATCCGCGTGTCTCCCCGCCAGGGGAGGCGACCGGGTGCACGAAAGACGAGGTGCGGCGAACACCCGGCCGAAGGAATCTTGAATGCCCTGTCACCCGCCCGTTAGACTGCACCATTACCGTTGTTGGAGGAGTCGATGTTTCAAGGCAGCATGGTCGCACTGGCGACCCCGATGCACGCGGACGGCAGCCTGGACTGGCCGGCCCTGGATCGGCTCCTGGAATTCCACATCGAGGCCGGCACCGATGCCATTGTTGCCGTCGGCACCACCGGCGAATCCGCGACCCTCGATTTCGACGAGCACTGCGAGGCCATCGCCCACACGGTGAAGACCGTCGCGGGGCGCCTGCCGGTGATCGCGGGTACCGGGGCGAACTCCACGCGCGAGGCCATCGCCCTGACCCGCTGCGCCAAGGAAGGCGGCGCGGATGCCTGCCTGCTGGTCTCCCCCTACTACAACAAGCCGACCCAGGAAGGCCTTTACCTGCACCACAAGGCCATTGCGGAAGCGGTGGACATCCCGCAGATCCTGTACAACGTGCCTGGCCGCACCGCAGTGGATCTGTTGCCGGAGACGGTGGAGCGTCTGGCCGACATCCCGAACATCATCGGGATCAAGGAAGCCTCGGCCAGTAACGAACGCACCGCCGAGCTGGTCGCCCGTGTCGGCAACCGCTTGGACCTCTACAGTGGGGATGACGGCAACGGGCTGGCCTTTCTGCTCGCGGGCGGCCACGGGGTTATCTCTGTCACCGCCAACGTCGCACCGCAACTGATGGCCGCCATGTGCCGCGCCGTGCGCGAAGGCCGCCCCGACGAGGCGCGCGAGATCAATCGCCAGTTGGACGGGCTGCATTCAGCCCTGTTCCTCGAAGCCAACCCGATTCCGGTCAAATGGGCGCTGCAACGCATGGGCCTCATGGAGGAAGGCATCCGCCTGCCTCTGACTCCGTTGTCCGAACCCTTCCATGCGCCGGTCCTGGACGCGATGCGCCAGGCCGGCATAGAGGTCTGATCCCCGACATGAAACAGTCTGCCAAGCTCCACCGTCACGCGACCCGCACCGCCCTGGCCCTGGCTACGGGCCTGGCCATCGCCGGGTGCTCGACCTCCGGCGACCGCCAGTCCGGCCCCGAGTACGAAATGAGTCGGCAGATGGACAACCTCGAGGTCCCACCGGACCTGATCGCGCCCGACAGCGAACGCGCCTACCGTATTCCGGACGCCCCGGGCGAACGGATCAGCGCCCGCGAGATGCAGCAAGACTCCGCGGCCCGCCAGCAGCAGCGCCAGCCCACCGGGGCAACCGCGCCGGTCCGCAGCGATGCCCGGGTCCTTCCGGAATCGACCGAGATCCAGCTGATGCGCGAAGGCAGCGTCCGCTGGCTGAGTGTCGAGGTGGCCCCGGAGGATCTCTGGGATCGCCTGACCGCATTCTGGGACAGTCAGAACCTGCGCCTGGAGCGCAACGAACCCCAGGTCGGCGTCATGGAGACCGAATGGGCCGAAGACCGCGCCGGGATTCCGCTGCGGGGCACACAGAACATCTTCGCCCGTGCGCTGGGTAACGTGTACGACGCCAACACGCGCGACCAATACCGCCTGCGCGTCGAACGCGACAATGGCCGCTCAGCCATCTACATCTCGCACCGAAGGGCCACCGAAGAACCCGAGGGCGAGACCTGGCGCTGGGCAATGCGCCCGTCCGATCCCGAACTCGAGGCCGAAATGCTTAATCGCCTGCGTGTCTACCTCGCCACGGGCGAGACCCCCGAGGGCGGCACCCGGGTAGCCGAGACCATTGGCGACCGTCCGACCGAGCTGCACCAAACGGAACACGAAGGCCACCCGGTACTGGTGACGGGCAGCGACTTCAACCGCATGTGGTCGCAGATGGGCACCTACCTGGACCGCGCCGGCCTCCTGGTGGACGAGCAAGACCGCAATACGGGGACCTTCGAGGTGACCTATCGCCCCGACATGGTCGGCGAGAGCGAACGCGGCGGCTTCTTCAGTCGGATCTTCGGACGCGGCGGTGATCGTCGCGAGAACGAGCGTTATCAGATTCGCCTGACCGACATCGGCGACGGCGATCTGCGAATCGAGGCGCGCGACATCGATGGCGAGCCCCTTGGCCGCCGTGACGCCGAGTTCGTACTGGAGCAGATCGAGCAGCAGATCCTTCGCTAGAACGCGGCGAGCCCAGCCACCATGATCCGCTTCTGCTCCCTGGGCAGCGGGAGTTCCGGCAACGCCCTGGTGGTCGAGATCGGTGCCACCCGCCTGCTGGTGGATTGCGGATTCTCGATGCAGGAGCTGGAACGCCGCCTGTCCCGGGTCGACCTGACCCCACAGGACCTGACGGCCGTCCTGGTGACCCATGAGCACGCCGACCACATCGGCGCCACCGCGCCGCTATCCCGGCGTTACGGCCTCACCGTATTTACCAGCCCCGGCACCCGATTGGCCGCCCGCGACACCGGTTTTGCTCACATCCAGGAGATCCAGGCGGATGCACCGCTGGAGATCGACGACGCCTGGGTGCAACCGTACACGGTGCCGCACGACTCCCGCGAACCCATCCAATTCGCGTTTTCCGACGGCGATCACCGGCTGGTCCTGATGACGGATGCCGGCCACATCTCCCCGCACATGGTCGACGTGGCCAATGCAGCCGAAGCCCTGCTACTGGAGTGCAACCACGACCCTGCCATGCTCGCCGCCGGGCGGTACCCGGCGTCGCTCAAGCGACGTATTGCGGGCGGGTACGGCCACCTACCGAATCACGCGGCCACCGACCTTCTCCATCGCATCGATCGATCCAGGCTACGCCATGTGATCGGTATGCACTTGTCGAGTGACAACAACCACGAGACGCTTGCACGCCAGGCGCTCGCCGAGGGCCTTGGCTCCTCACCATCCGATCCCGAGATCGCAACCCAGGACTACGGCTTCACGTGGCGAACCACGGCTCAAGCCTGACTCCAACTACCGGTCCAACGCCGTGCCCCCGGTCACGTCAGCCCGGCCGCGGCCGCATGTCGAAGGGCTGCGCCAATCAACCCACATGGCGCAGCCCCCTCCGGCCACCTGACGCTGCGGTCGGAAACCAAGGCCGGCTCTCCAACGTGGTCCCAAGCCCAGTGTGATCAGCGGCGCGACTCCCGAAGGAAATACAGGCCCCCGATCACGAAGGCCACGCCAATGACTGTTGCCACCGGCCCGCCAAACCCGGAACCCTCCCGCGGCGCAATGGGCGTGAAAGCCAACTGTCCGCCGAAAATCGCATAGAGTCCAATTCCGAGCAGGACCAGCCCTACCAGGACCAACCCTCCGTCCGTCCGCTTCTGTCTCATCCCAGCCTCCGTCTCGGCACCTGCGTCCCTTTCAAACCGGCCGAGGGCCGCAGCAGCAGACTTCACCGTCCGCACACGGTGCCTGACTAACACGCATAAAAAAAGCCCGGCCCCCAAAACGGGGACCGGGCTTCGGATTAATGCCTGGCGGTGACCTACTCTCACATGGGGAGACCCCACACTACCATCGGCGCAGAGCAGTTTCACTTCCGAGTTCGGGATGGGATCGGGTGGTTCCTACTCGCTATTGCCGCCAGACAAACTGGCTAGACCACGCGGAGTGTTCCACGTCATCTAAATTCGGAATGCATTCTAGGCTTGTGTACGTAGCGATGTGTCAAACGAGACCACCAACACTTTGGGTGTTATATGGTCAAGCCTCACGGGCAATTAGTACTGGTTAGCTACACGCGTTACCGCGCTTCAACACCCAGCCTATCAACGTTGTAGTCTTCAACGGCCCTACAGGGACCTCGAGGGTCCAGGGAGATATCATCTTCAGGTGGGTTTCCCGCTTAGATGCTTTCAGCGGTTATCCCTTCCGCACTTAGCTACCCGGCAATGCCACTGGCGTGACAACCGGAACACCAGAGGTGCGTCCATCCCGGTCCTCTCGTACTAAGGACAGATCCTGTCAAATCTCCGACGCCCACGGCAGATAGGGACCGAACTGTCTCACGACGTTCTAAACCCAGCTCGCGTACCACTTTAAATGGCGAACAGCCATACCCTTGGGACCTGCTTCAGCCCCAGGATGTGATGAGCCGACATCGAGGTGCCAAACACTGCCGTCGATATGGACTCTTGGGCAGTATCAGCCTGTTATCCCCGGAGTACCTTTTATCCGTTGAGCGATGGCCCTTCCATACAGAACCACCGGATCACTAAGACCTGCTTTCGCACCTGCTCGACGTGTCTGTCTCGCAGTTAAGCACCCTTATGCCTTTGCACTCGTCGCGCGATTTCCGACCGCGCTGAGGGTACCTTCGCACTCCTCCGTTACTCTTTGGGAGGAGACCGCCCCAGTCAAACTACCCACCACACACGGTCCCCGACCTGGATAACAGGCC
>NZ_KB905103.1:80705-436057 GCF_000377825.1 Thioalkalivibrio sp. AKL9
TCGAACTTGATATCGCGCGGGTTGCGTTCGCCGGCCTCCGCTGCCCGCTGCGACTCGCGAACGTCCTGCATGGGACGCAGGCTGAGGAGCTCGAAGTACCGCCACATCAGATCATCGGAGATGGACATGAGCTTGCCGAACATGTCGTCGGGGGAATCCTGGACGCCAATGTAGTTGTTCAGCGACTTGCTCATCTTCTGGACGCCGTCGAGCCCTTCAAGGATCGGCATGGTCAGGATGACCTGAGGCGGTTGCCCCTCCTGCTTCTGCAGCTCGCGGCCCACCAGGAGGTTGAACTTCTGGTCGGTGCCGCCCAGTTCGATGTCGGCCTTCAGCGCCACCGAGTCGTAGCCCTGGATGAGTGGATAGAGGAATTCGTGGATCGCGATCGGCTGATGCTGGGTGTAACGCTTGTGAAAGTCGTCGCGCTCGAGCATGCGCGCCACGGTCTGGCGCGAGGCGAGCTGGACCATGCCTGCGGCCCCTAGCGGCTCCATCCAGGTGGAATTGAAGACGACCTCGGTCCGCTCAGGGTCAAGAATGCGGAATACCTGCTCGCGGTAGGTTGCGGCGTTGCGCTCGATATCCTCGGCGGACAGCGGCGGACGCGTGGCGTTCTTGCCCGAGGGATCCCCAATACGGCCGGTGAAATCGCCAATCAGGAACAGGATGTGGTGCCCCAGGTCCTGGAGCTGGCGCAGCTTGTTGATCAGCACCGTGTGCCCCAGATGCAGGTCCGGGGCGGTGGGATCGAATCCCGCCTTCACCCGGAGGGGGCGGCCACTCTTGAGGCGCTCGACAAGATCGTCCTCGAGCAGGATTTCATCGGTGCCGCGACGAATAACGGCCAGCTGGTCTTCGAGTTCCATGACACCCCTTGGTCGAGATCAGAGACCGGCCGGGCTGGCCGGTCGCGCGCAAGGATACCGCGACCCCCGAACGGACGCGAAATGCCGCGGTGGTCCAGAATGGACGCCGACCCATAATGCGCGCGCGAGGATCACCACTATGACGGAACGCTTTATCGGGCTGATGTCCGGCACCAGCCGGGACGGCGTGGACGCCGTGCTGACAGAGATCCACGGGACCGGGCCGGTACGCGTGGTGGATCACTGCCAGCTGAGGTACCCCGACGACCTCGCCCAGGAGCTGGCGACGGCGGCCACCACTGAAACCCTGCGCTACCGGCACCTGGGCGCGCTGGATGCGCGGCTCGGCATGCTGTTCGCCCGTACCGTGCAAGCCCTGCTGGACCAGACCGGTCTGGCGCCGAGCGCGATCCGGGCGATCGGCAGTCACGGCCAGACCGTACACCACGCCCCCGACGCCGATCCGCCCTTCACCTGGCAGATCGGCGATCCCTTCCGCATCGCAGAGGCCACCGGCATCGACACCGTGGCGCAGTTCCGGCCGCGCGATATTGCTGCCGGCGGCGAGGGGGCACCACTGGCCTGCGGATTTCACGCTACGCAGTTCGGATCCACGGACGAGACCCGCGCGGTCCTCAATCTAGGCGGCATCGCCAACATCACCTGGCTGCAGCCGGGTCAGCCCGTGATCGGCTTCGACTGCGGCCCGGCGAATACGCTGATGGACGACTGGAATCGGCGTCACCATCAGACGCCGTTCGATCATGACGGCGCATGGGCCCGCAGCGGCACGCCCGACCCCGAACTGCTGACCCGGCTGCTCCAGGATTCGTTCTTCCAGCGCCCTCCGCCAAAGAGTACCGGGCCCGAATACTTTTCGCCGGCCTGGCTCCGTGCCGGGGCTGGCGACCGCCTGGACCGAGCCCGGCCCGAGGACATTCAGGCCACCCTGGCAGAACTGACCGTGGAGGGCGTGCGGCACGCGCTGGAGCATCTGCACATGCAGCCGCCCGCCCGCTTGCTGGTGTGCGGCGGCGGCGCGCACAACCGCCACCTGATGAAGCGCCTCGCCAAGGCCCTGCCCGCGACCCTGGTGGAGACCACCGAACGCCATGGGGTCCCCCCACAGCAGGTGGAGGGTGCCGCCTTTGCCTGGCTGGCCGCGCGAACCCTTGCCGGCGAGCCCGGCAACCTCCCGGAAGTGACCGGCGCGCGCGGCCCACGCGTACTTGGGTGCATCATCCCCGGTGGCCCCCGGGCACCCGGGGGCCACTAGCGCGGGCCGTTCGCCCCGACCCGAAACAAATAAGGGCCCGATCCGGAATCCCGGATCGGGCCCTTTCTTAACCGCTTGTCAGCTTCTCTCTAGACCGAGAAGCTCGAACCGCAGCCGCAGGTCGTGGTGGCATTCGGATTGCGGATCACGAACTGCGCGCCCTCAAGACCTTCGGAGTAGTCGATCTCGGCACCCGCCAGATACTGGAAGCTCATCGGGTCGATCAGCAGGGTCACCCCACCATTCTCCACGAGGGTGTCGCCATCGCCGACGGTCTCGTCGAAGGTAAAGCCGTACTGAAAGCCGGAACAACCGCCCCCGCTGACGAATACGCGCAGCTTGAGGTTGTCGTTGTTCTCTTCCTCGATCAGCCCCTTCACCTTGGTGGCCGCGGCATCGGTAAAGATCAATGGGCTGGGCATTTCGATGTCCAGTTCCGCTTCGGACGTCATGGGCTCGGACATTCGGGGCCTCCTGTAATAATCATTTTCATTCACGCTACGGAAGACTGAGCCCCGGAGTCAAGAATGCTCATCTTCCGTGGGATTGGCCAGGGCCTGGGTCTCGCTCGTCCCGTCCAGCTCGCCCTCGAGGGGATGCTCCACCCGTTTGAGCAAGCCGTCGATCTGCGCGCCCTCTGCCATCTGCAGCACGGTGTAGTAGAGGTTACCGGCCAGACGGGCCGTCTCGCCAAGCTCCACGTGCTCTCCCACATGGACATCGCCACGCACCTCGCCGTTCATCAGCAGGTGCGGAACCGCGACATGGCCCTCGACCACGCCCCCACCCGCGACCACCAGAACGGCCGACGAATCGGTCGCGGCCCGGATATCCCCGATCACGCGGCCTTCGATATGCAACCCGCCTCCAAACTCGATATCACCGTGGACCACTGTATGGCGCCCCACCAGGGTATCCACTTTCCGCGCGCGGCGGCCTCGTTTGCGTCCCATCATTGCGTACTCTCCAGCAGGCGATCCCAGTCGGCCCATTCCGAAACCGGTTCAAGATCCTCGTCGTTCGCGGCGCTCGCCCTCAGCGTCAACCCGACCGGCTCGAAGCCCTCCGGAAGATGGATCCGGGCGCGCTGATTGCGCAACAACCGAAACCCCTCGACCAGGCGATCGTTCTCCAGCCCCAGCGCATCGGTCTCCAGGGTGGACAGCGCCTCTTCCCCGGTCGCATAGCCTTCGACCTCCAGCGCCCAGCGCAAATCCACCGAACGACTCAACCCCGGGCGGTAGAGCTGGAACACGACATCAAACACGCCCGACTGCCCCGTGCGCTGCAACTGCAGCGACCGGATGCCCAGGGCATCTTCACCCGCGCCCTCCGCAAGCCGCCGATAAAACGCCAGCTCCTCGCGCAACTCCAGCAACTCGGCCTCCTGGCGCTCGATGTCGCCGGAAAAGGCCGCGAGCTCCGCGGTCTTCATTTCCAGCTGCTGCTCGGCGTGGCGGCGCGCCTCCTCGGCAGCCTGGCGCGCGACGAGCGCCTGCTCCAGGTCATCCCGCAGGCCCTCGATACCGCGTTGCGCATCGACCGTGTCCCGTATGTCCTCGCGCCAGTTCTCGACCAGCCAGGCTCCGCCCGCCACCAACACCAGGATCAGCATCAGCAGCCCCGCGCGCCACCACCCGCCGCGGCGTCCCGACCCGCTGCGCCGCCGCGCGGGAATGCGCGGAATCCGGGGCAGACGTGGACGCGGGACACCCGTAGTCATGTGGCAGGCCAGGACATCAGGGGAAAACCGGCAGCCCGTCCAGACCGGCTGTCTCGGCCTGGCCGAACATCAGGTTCATGTTTTGCACGGCCTGCCCGGCCGCGCCCTTCACCAGGTTGTCGATCACCGACAGCACCATCAGCCGTCCGGAGTGCGGCGGCTGTGCCAGCGCAATACGACAAAGATTGGTGCCGCGCACGCTGGCCGTTTGCGGATGGGCCCCCGGCGGCATCACGTCCACGAACGGCTCGTCGCGATAGCGCTGCTCGAAACAGGCCTGCCAGTCCGCGTCCGCCACCTGCGGGCGCAGATAGAGCGTCGCGTGAATACCGCGCGTCATCGGCACCAGATGCGGCTGGAAGATCAGCCCGACCGACTGCCCGGCCACGCCACTGAGCGTCTGGTGGATCTCCGGCCAATGCCGATGCCCGCCACTGGCATAGGCGCGAAAATCTTCCTGCACCTCGGCGAAAAGCCCGCCGATCTGCGCCTTGCGCCCGGCCCCGCTGACACCGCTCTTGGCATCCGCGATCACGTCCGCGGGATCGATCAGACCGGCCTCCAGCAGAGGCAGAACCGCCAGCGACACCGCCGTGGGATAGCAACCCGGCACGGCGATCAGCCGCGCATCATGGATCTGCGCCCGGTTCAGTTCGGGCAGGCCGTACACGGCCTCGTCCAGATACTGCGGCGCACCATGCGCCTGTCCGTACCACTGCGCCCACAACTCGGGATCACGGATACGGAAATCCGCCGACAGATCGATGATGCGCGTGCCCCGCTCAAGCAGCGGCGCAGCCAGTCCATGCGCCACCCCATGCGGGGTGGCGAAAAAGACCACGTCGCACTCGCCCAGGGTCGCCTCGTCCGGGGCCTGGAAGACGGCATCCACCGCGCCGCGCAGGCTGGGGAACAAATCCGCCACGGGCGTGCCCGCCTCGCCGCGCGAGGTCACCACCTGAAGATCGGCCGCGGGATGCCGCGCCAGCAGGCGCAGGAGTTCCACTCCGGTGTAGCCGGTGGCCCCGACAACCCCGATGCGGATGGGTTTGCTGTTGGTTGCGTTCGTCATGCTGCGGCATGATACCGCCTTGGCCGGGACCACGGAACGCATGCGGTTTCGGCCAGTCCACAAATGCAGGCTATTCGATCAACGGATCACACCCCTATGAGCAAAGTCAGGATCGACCGCAAGGCCATCTTCGGAGGCATCTTCATCATCGCGCTGGTCGCCGTCGCCGCGACCATCTGGTTGACCGACGACGGCATGCGCCCGGCACCCGCCTTCGCCGCCACCACCCTGGACGGCGAGCCGGTAGCCCTGGAAGACTACGAGGGCCGGCCGGTGATGATCTCCTTCTGGGCAACCAACTGCCCGTCCTGCATCCGCGAGATCCCGGAACTGATCCACCTGCACGACACCTACGCCGACAAGGGCTTCGAGCTGCTGGCGGTCGCGCTGTCCTACGACCCGATCAACCGCGTGGAGGCCATGCGCGAAGACCGCGGGATGCCCTACAAGGTCATCCACGACAGCGACGACGCCTTTTCACAGGCCTATGGCGGCGTGCGCCTGACGCCGACCACCTTCCTGATCTCGCCGAATGGCCGCATCGTCTACCAGAAGCTGGGCGACCCGGACTTCGAACAGATCGAACGCCACCTGGAACGCTGGCTCTCCTGAGCCGCCCCGCGCAGGGACATCGCACCCGTTTCCGAGAAGGACCTCCATGCAAGCCTATAACTGGTTCCTCAGCCTGCACGTGATCTTCATGGTCACCTGGTTCGCCGGGCTGTTCTATCTACCGCGCCTGTTCGTCTATCACGCGATGACCGAGGACGCCCTCGGTCACGAGCGCTTCAAGGTGATGGAGCGCAAGCTGTTCTACGGGATCATGACCCCCGGCGCGCTGATCACCATCCTTTTCGGCGTGATCATGCTGGTGGATCGCTCGTTCTATCTGGCCGAGCCGTGGATGCACTTCAAGCTGACGCTGATTGCCGTCCTGGTCGCCTATCACGTCTGGTGCGGCAAGATCGTGCGCGACTTCCGCGATGACCTGAACCGACGCGATCACACCTGGTATCGCTGGTTCAACGAGATCCCGGTCCCGATCCTGGTGGGCGTGGTCGTGCTGGTGGTCAACCGCTCCATCGTGGATGCGCTCATCGCCATCGGCGTGGTACTGGGGATCTTCCTGCTGAGTGCGCTGATCGCACAGTGGCGGGCACGCCGCACCTGAGCTGCGCCCCTTGCCCCCCCCTGCCGGCCACGGGTGAGCGCCGCGGTCAGGTCTTGCCGGCGCGCACCAGCCCGCCCAGTCCGGCCTGGACCAGGGCATTGTTCAGCAGCGACCGGATCTGATCGGCGTTCTCCAGCAGCCGGCACTGCGCCAGCAAGGCCTCGGCGCGGTCGGTGGAGAAACTGCGGATCACCCACTTAACCCGCGGGATCGAGGACACGCTGACGCTCAGGCTGTCGATCCCCATCCCCAGCAGCAGGATCACCGCGGCCGGGTCGGCTGCCATTTCCCCGCAAACGCTGACCGGCTTGCCCGCCCGGTGCGAACCGTCGGTAATCGTCTCCAGCGCGTGGATGCAGGCCGGGTGCAGGGTGTCGTAGAGATGCGCCACACGGGCGTTGTTGCGGTCCACCGCCAGCAGGTACTGGACCAGGTCGTTAGTGCCCACGGACAGGAAGTCCACCCGCCGGGCAAGCATCTCCGACATGTACACCGCCGCCGGCACCTCGACCATCACCCCGATGCGCGGCATCGGGATGCGGAAACCCTCGTCCAGCAACTCCTCGCGCGCCCGGTTGAGCAGGGTCATCGCGCCCTTCAGCTCGTCCAGCGCCGAGATCATCGGGAACAGGATCTGCAGGTTGTCGTGGGAGCGACTCGCCTTGAGCATCGCCCGCAGCTGGGTCAGGAAGATCTCCGGGTGGTCCAGCGAGATACGGATCCCGCGCCAGCCGAGGAACGGGTTGTCCTCCTTCACCGGGAAATATGGCAGGGCCTTGTCGCCACCGATATCCAGGGTGCGCAGGGTCACCGGCATGGGGTCGAAGGAGGCCAGCACCTGCTCGTAGAGCTGGACCTGCTCCTCCTCGCCGGGGAAGCGGTCGCGGATCATGAACGGCACCTCGGTGCGGTACAGCCCGACCCCCTCGGCCCCGGACTCCAGCGACGGCTTGATATCCGCCAGCAACCCCGAGTTCGCGAGCACCGGCACCGCGACGCCATCGCGGGTCTCGGCCGGGTCCTTGGCCAGCGCACGCAGGTCCTCCGCCAGCTCGCGCTCCTCGCGCACCAGGCGCTCGAACTCCACGCGCAGCTCGGCGTTGGGGTTCACGAACAGCCGCCCGCGATAACCATCAACCAGGATCTCGCGCCCTTCCAGGCGCCCCACCGGGAGCTCGGACACGCCCATCACCGCAGGGATGTTGAGCGCCCGCGCCAGGATCGCGATGTGCGAAGAACCCGTGCCCTTGGCCGAGACCATGGCCCCCAACCGCTCAATCGGAACCTCCGCAAGATGCGAGGCGGTCAGGTCATCCCCGACCAGGATGCCGCCATCGGGAAACTCGTCCTGGCTGCGATCGGCCGGCAGCAGGTGCGACAGCACGCGGCGACCCAGATCGCGCACATCCGCCGCCCGCTCGCGCAGGTACGGGTCCTCCATGTCCTCGAATACCCGCACGCTCTCACGCACCGTGTCGCGCAAAGCCGCCGGGGCCCACTGCCCATTACGGATGCGCGTCTGGGTCTTGTGCACCAGAGAGTCGGAACCCAGCAGCATCAGGTAGGCATCGAACAGCACCTGCTCGTCCGGCCCCAGGGCCTCGCCCATGCGCTGCTTCAGGTCCTCGATCTCGGTGCGGGTCTCCGCCACCGCCTGCCCGAAATGCTCCAGTTCGTGATCCACCCCGGCGCCTTCGCGATCCGGGATGGAGTCCATGTCCGCCAGGCGGTAGGCCACCACGGCCCGGCCAATGGCCACGCCCGGCGAGCCGGCAATGCCGGTGGCCTCGACGTTCACATGCCCGATCAGCGGGGTCTCGGAGGAGATCTCGTCGTTGAACTCGGCATAGGCGATCGCCCCGGCCAGCTGCGCCGCCAGGGTGATCAGGAAGGAGACATGCTCGTCATCGAACTTGCGCGCCTGGTGCTGCTGCACGACCAGTACGCCCAGCAGGCTGCGCTGGTGGATGATCGGGACCCCCAGAAACGCGAGGAAGTGTTCCTCGCCGGTCTCCGGGAAATAACGAAAACGCGGGTGGTCCTGAGCGCTGTCAAGGTTGACCGGCTCGGCCCGCGAGGCGACCAGACCCACCAGACCCTCCGACGGGTCCATCTCGACCTGCCCGATGGACTCCTCGCGCAGACCCTCCGAGGCCATCAGCACCAGGCGCCCCGACTGCGGCGACTTCAGGTAGATCGAACAGACATCGATCTCCAGCGCCGCCTTCACCCGCGTAACGATGATATGCAGCGCTTCGAAGAAATCCGCGGCACCGTTCACTTCCTGCACCACACGGCGCAGGACCTCGAGCATCGAGGGCTGCTTCGGGACCGTCAACGCGAGGACACCGGCGAATGGGGCTGGGGCTGGGCCGGGCCACGGCGGCCAGAACGTCGCGCGCGCGCCTGTTCGAGTTCCGGGAACATCAGCGGCACCAGCTCGCACAGCGCACGGCGATAGACCTGGCGCTTGAAGTGCACGACCTCGCGTGCCGGACGCCAGTAGTCGATCCAGCGCCAATCATCGAATTCCGGGGTTTCCATCGCATCCAGCACCACGTCGCTCTCGTCTCCGACCATGCGCAGCAGGAACCAGCGCTGTTTCTGGCCGATGCAGACCGGGCGTTGATGGCGCCGGACCATGCGCTCCGGCAGGCGGTAGCGCAGCCAATGGCGGGTACTGCCCAGCACCTCGACGTGCCGGGGGAACAGGCCCGTCTCCTCGTGCAGCTCGCGAAACATCGCCTCCTCGGGCGTTTCTTCCGCATGCACGCCCCCCTGGGGAAACTGCCAGGCCGCCTGCCCGACCCGCTTGCCCCAGAACAGCTGCTGTTCCGCGTTGCACAGGATGATGCCTACGTTTGCGCGATACCCGTCACAATCAATCACTTGCATCAGCCAGACGCTTCTCTATTACTGGCATTGTTCCACAGCCGGTGCCCCGGCGGCAAAGCCCCTACCATGCCTCCGGTGCCGGTCCCAAAAGGGGCCTGTGGCTGCAGCCGACGACGCCCGCCGGTACACTCGCGTCCGATCCAAGCCAACCCGAGAGCACCCTCATGGCCCTGGCCCTGTTCGACCTCGACAACACCCTGCTCGCCGGCGACAGCGATCACGCCTGGAACGAGTTCCTGGCAGAGGTGGGCGCCGTCCACCCGACCTGTCACGCCGAGACCAATGACCGTTTCTACCAGGAGTATGTGGCGGGCACCCTCGACATCCACGAATTCTGCCGCTTCGCCTTCAGCCCGCTGGCCGAACACCCACGCGCGCAGCTCGAGGCCTGGAGGGAGCGCTTCATCGACACGCTGATCCGGCCAATGATCGCTCCCGGCGCCCCACCCCTGCTGGCCCGACACCGCGAGGCCGGTGACGAGTTGGTCATCATCACCGCGACCAACCAGTTCGTCACCCAGCCGATTGCCGACCTGCTGGGCGTGGACCACCTGATCGCGACCCTGGCGGAGGAAGGCGAGGACCGAGAATTTACCGGCGACCTGACCGGGGTGCCCTGCTTCCAGGAAGGCAAGATCGAACGCCTGCGCCAGTACCTCGCGGATCATCCGGATCCCGAGGACAGCATCGCGCAGGCCAGTTTCTACAGCGACTCGCGCAACGACATCCCGCTACTGGAACGTGTGGGGCACCCCGTCGCAGTGGACCCGGACCCGACCCTTGCCGCGCACGCTCACAACCAAGGCTGGCCAGTCATCTCGTTGCGCTAGGGAGCCGCTGATCCATTTGCACGTCCGCGTTGGCGCCCCATTTTTCCCGAGACAAGGCGCGGTGCGCAGTGCCGTAGCCACTCTACGGTCAAGCGGCGCAACGCAGAATCGGGGAAAATGGGGCGCCAACCCCTTGAGGGCTCGGCCGCCTTTGCCTTCTGGATTCGGCCCCGCTGGCGGCGCTGCGGCTCGCTCATGTAGCTCGGCTACACTTCGCTCACCGCGCCTTGTCAGCGAGTAAACTCGACTCGAGCGCGGACGTGCGAATGGATTAGCGTCTCCCTGGGCGACGGCGTCAGCTGAAGACGCTGGCGATCTGGGCAAGGCGCTGCCCCGCAGGGGTATCCGCCTTGCCGGCCGCCGCGACTGCATCGCGATAGCCGGCAACCAATTCCGGCACCACGGCCACCACCTGCTTGCGCCGCAGGCGCGCGGCACCGGTCACCGGCCAAGTCGCCCGGAAGTCGCAGTTGTCCAGCGCATCGCAGACCCACAGGCTCCATTCGTGGCGGGTCACGTCGATCTCGTGCTGACGGATCACCAGCCGATAGACATGCTCGGCCTGCATGTCTGCCATGCCGACGGCGGGCCCCACGCATTCCACCTGCAACTCGCCGGCGAGCCGGTTCAACTCCTGCTCCAGCGCGGCCAGGGCCTGATCGACCTCTGCGTTCAGCGTGCCACCCGCTTCGGCGGCGGCGACCAGGGGACGGAGGGACTCGACTTCGAACTCGCTGCTCATGCTGCGTACACTCCCGGGATGCGGAACAAGAACGCCCCGGGGGTGCCGGGGCGCGCGCAACCTTAGCACGGGAGCCCCCATTCATGAATCATCCCCCGATCGCGCTGACCATTGCCGGCTCCGACCCCGGTGGCGGCGCCGGCCTGCAGGCCGATCTAACCACCTTTACCCGCCTCGGCGTACACGGGGGTACGGCCGTGACCGCGATCACCGTGCAGGACACCCGCAACGTGCTGGACTTCAGCGTGCTGTCTGCGGAACAGCTGCGCGCCCAGATCGAGGTCACCCTGGCCGATCTTGCCGTCGCCGCAATCAAGATCGGCATGCTGGGCTCAGTGGAAAACGTAAAAATGGTCGCGGCGCTGCTGGCCGAGCACCCGCACATCCCGGTGGTGCTGGACCCGGTGATGGTCGCCGGCGGCGGCGGGGCGCTCGCGACCGAAGCCGTGGTGGACGCGACCCGCGAGGCCCTGCTGCCACGCGCCACCCTGATCACGCCCAACGGACCGGAGGCCGCGCGCCTGGCCCGAACCGACGATGCCACCCAGTGGGGCCAACGGCTGCGCGAACGGGGCGCGCGCAACGTGCTGGTCACCGGCGGCCACGAAGGCGGCGATCAGGACCCCATCATCAACCGCCTGTACCGCGAGGACGGGCACATGCGCGCCTTCGAACTGCCACGCCATCCGGCCGGCTTCCACGGCTCCGGCTGCACCCTGGCTGCGGCGATCGCCGCCTTCCTGGCGCGCGGCCGTGACCTGGAGCCGGCGGTGATCGAGGCCCAGGCCTTCATGAACGACGCGGTCGCGCGGGGCTACGCCCCCGGCCACGGCCAGCACGTCCCCAACCGGCTGTGCCCACATGGCGACTGAGCATCCCCCCCGCCTGCGCGGGCTCTATTTCATCACCCCGGCGGTCCCGGAGGACGCGAACCCACGCGCCACACACCTCGCCACTGCCAAGGCTGCGCTGCGTGGCGGTGCGCGCCTGATCCAGTTCCGCGACAAGACCCTCGCAGGCGCCGCACGCGAGGCCATCGCCCGCGAACTGGTCGCCCTTGCGCATGCGCACGGCGCGCTGTGCATCATCAACGACGACACCGAGCTGGCCGCGCGCGTCGAGGCCGATGGCGTGCACCTCGGGCGTGACGACCCGGACCCGGTCGCGGCCCGCGCGCGGCTCGGCCCCGGCGCGGTGGTCGGCGTCTCCTGCTACAACGAGCTCGAACGAGCCCGCTCGGCACAGGTGGCCGGCGCGAGCTACGCGGCCTTCGGCTCCGTGTTCCCCTCCCCGACCAAGCCCGACGCGGCACGCGCGGATCTCGAACTACTGCGCGAGGCGCGCACCACACTGGAGCTGCCGATCTGTGCGATCGGCGGGATCACGGCGGCGAACGCCCCCGAGGTCGTCGCGGCCGGGGCAGACCTGCTCGCCGTGATCCAGGGCATCAGCGCCGCGCCCGACCCCGAGGCCGCCGCGCGTCAGATAAGCGGACTGTTCGACTGATCCCTTTGCACCCGCCCGCAGCCGTCGCTATGGTTGCCGGGCTTCCCGAATTCATCGACCCGAATCCAACAATCACAGGACACCGTCATGCAGGAAACCGAGCGTCTGTTCGAGGCCGCCAAGCAGCACATCCCCGGCGGCGTGAATTCCCCCGTGCGCGCCTTCAAGGGCGTCGGCGGGACCCCGATCTTCATGGACCGCGCCAACGGCGCCTACATGTGGGACGCCGACGGCCAGCGCTATATCGACTACATCGGTTCCTGGGGCCCGATGGTGGCTGGCCACGCCCACCCCGAGGTGATCGAGGCGGTGCGCGAGGCCTGCAACAACGGCCTGTCCTTCGGCTGCCCCACGCGGCTGGAGAACGACATGGCCGCCAAGGTCTGCGAGCTGGTGCCGTCAATGGACCTGGTGCGCATGACCAACTCGGGCTCCGAGGCGACCATGAGCGCGATCCGCCTGGCGCGTGGCTATACCGGCCGCGACCGCATCGTGAAATTCGAGGGCAACTACCACGGCCACGGCGACTCGCTGCTGGTGAAGGCCGGCTCCGGCGCCCTGACCCTCGGCCAGCCCAGCTCCCCGGGCGTGCCCAAGGAACTGGCGGCGCTGACCAGCACCCTGACCTACAACGACCCGGACGGCGTGCGCGCGTTCTTTGCCGAGAAGGGTGACGAGGTCGCCTGCATCATCGTCGAGCCGATTGCCGGCAACATGAACTGCATCCCGCCGGAGCCGGGCTTCCTCGAGACCCTGCGCGAGGTCTGCGACCAGCACGGCGCGGTACTGATCTTCGACGAGGTGATGACCGGCTTCCGCGTGTCGAAGAACTGCGCCCAGGGCTACCTGGGCGTGACCCCGGACCTGACCACGCTGGGCAAGATCATCGGCGGCGGCATGCCGGTGGGGGCCTTCGGCGGCAAGCACGCCATCATGGAACACCTCTCCCCGCTGGGCCCGGTCTACCAGGCCGGCACCCTGTCGGGGAACCCGATCGCGATGACCGCCGGGCTGAAGACCCTGGAGATCCTGTCGCGCCCGGGCTTCCACGACGAGCTGGAGACGCGCACCAAGAAGGTCGTCGCGGGCTTCGAGGACGCCGCGCGCGAGGCCGGCGTGGCCGTGACCACCAACCAGGTGCCGGGCATGTTCGGGCTGTTTTTCTCGGAGCAGAAGGTCACCGACTTCGCCGGCGCCACGGCCTGCGATACCGCCGCCTTCGGCCGCTTCTTCCACGCGATGCTGGGCGAGGGGATCTACCTGGCCCCTAGCGCCTTCGAGGCCGGCTTCATGTCCAACGCCCATTCGGACGCCGACATCGACGCGACCATCGAGGCCGCCCGCAAGTCCTTCAAGGCGCTCTGAGCGCGCCCTCGCCTCTCCTGCGCAGTGAACCGGCGACCCCCACGGTCCGCCGGTCCGCTGCGCCCTGACCCGCTACTCGCCACTACGCACGAATGACCGAGACACTGATCCAGTCACCGCTGGCGCTGGGGCTCCTGTTTGTGGCGCTGGGCCTGGTCGCGGGCATCCCGGCTGGCATGTTCGGCATCGGCGGCGGGCTGATCCTGGTGCCAGTGTTCGTCGCCGTATTCAGTCTGCTGGCCTTCGATTCGGCCAGCCTGGTGCAGCTCGCGGTCGGCTCCTCGCTGGGCGCGATCATCCCCACGGCGATCCTGTCGGCGCGCGCCCACCACCGCCGGGGCGGCGTGGACGGCGCGGCGGTACGCCGTCTCCTGCCGGGCATCATCGTCGGCGCACTGATCGGCGCCTGGCTGGCCACGCGCATCGACTCCGACCACCTGGGGCGTATCTTCGGCGCCTTCGAGGTGGCGATCGGCATCTGGATGCTCCTGAACATCCAGCCACCGGAGGCCCCGGTACCCCGGCGCAGCGTCTGGCTGGGCGGCGGGACCCTGATCGGAGCCGTATCCTCGCTGATCGGCATCGGCGGCGGCACACTGACCACGCCGTTCCTGGTCAGTCAGGGGCTGGAGCTGCGCCGTGCGATCGGCTCGGCGGCGGCGCTGGGCGTGCCGATCTCCATTGGCGCCAGCTTGGTGTTCGCCCTGCCGCAATGGGCCGACCCGGCCTATCAGGCGCCGGAATGGGCCCTCGGCTATCTCTACCTGCCGGCCATCCTCGGCGTCGTGATCGGCACATCCATCAGCGTACGCGGTGGCGTCTGGCTGACCCATCACCTGCCGGTCGCCCACCTCCGCCGCGGCTTCGCCGGCATCCTGATCCTCGCCGGCATCCTCATGCTCATCCGCTAGCACTCGCCCCCGCCGGCTCTTCCCCCGCTGTAGGATGCCGATGAGCGAAGCGAATCGCATCGGTACAGCGATTGCCCCACAGCTTGAGGCTGGCCCTGGTTCGGCATCCGGTGTTTACGCCGGCTTCGGTCCACCACATGCCAGTGGGTGGCTGGCCCTGGTTCATCACCCGGTGTTTACAGTGCCTCCGGTCCACATACTGCCCGGCGCTGACTCGCCAGCGCGCCGCGAGGTACTTCTTTGCTCGTGCAAAGAAGTACCCAAGAAACACGCCCGACTGCCGCGACCCCGGCCCGCTGCGCGGGCCGGGGTTTCCCTCGCTCCTAGGCTTTTCGCGGGCGGCGCTGAACTCGCTACGCCTTCGGCTTCGCTCAGACATCCAGCGCCTTTTCTCCCGCGAAAAGCCTCTCCACTCGGCGCGACGACAACGGGGAGGCAGGTCCAAAAAACGGCTATACCAACGTTCTTGCCAGTGGATGATGGCTAGGTCTTCATACATCTTCGGCACGCTCGGCCTGCGGCCATGGCGTGCCGCGCCCGCGAAGCGGGCGCCGGGGGTGTTCGGGCGGCGATGCCTATGGTTAGGCAGAAGCGTGGGGATACGGTCGGTTTTGACCTTCCCCGCCCGTATGGAGCCCCTTGCGGAAGGGTGCTCGGGCCGGGAGAAGGCGCTGGATGTCTGAGCGAAGCGCAGCGTAGCGAGTTCAGCGCCGCCGGCCCGAGGGCCCTGGAGCAAGGTTCCCGGGCGGAATCCGGGGGCCCTTCTTTGGGTACTTTCTTGGGCAAGCAAGAAAGTACCTCGCGGCGCGCTCGCGAGAGAGCGCATGGCAGTATGTGGCCCGAAGGCACGTAAACACCGGAGGACAAACCAGGGCCAGCCTAACCGGCATGAGAAAACCGACCGCGCGGAGCCTCGACGGTCAGGCGATGAGACGAGTGGCGAGGGCGAACCACAGGGGCAGGGTGACCAACGACAGCGCCGTGGTCAGGGTGACGGCGGCCGCGTAGAGCCCGGTGTCCAGGCGGAAGCGATCACAGAACACCAGCCCCAGCACCATCGCCGGCATCGCCGCCTCCAGCACCGACCCGACCCCGGGCACCCCCTCGAGACCGGTCCACAACACCAGCCCCAGGGCAAAGACGGGGGCCAGGATCAACTGGACCACGGCCACCACCGCCAGCGGCCGGGCATCCCGCCCGCGAAAGCGATTGAACACCAGCGCGAGCCCCAGCGAGAACAACATCAGCGGGGCCACACTGTCGGCCAGGAACCCGAGAAAGACGTCCAGCCAGTCCAGCAGCGGCACGCCGGCGAGGTTCAAGCCCACACCGACGACCGCAGCCCAGATCGACGGCACGACCGCGAGGGCCCGGATCGGGCTCCCGCCCCCATACAAGCGCACCGCCTCAGGATCGCCGTAGCGCCGCGCCAGCAGCACCCCCAGGGTCAGGACCAGTGGGAGACAGGCGAACAGGTCGTACTGGATCGCCACCGCACGCCCGGCCTCGCCAAACAGGCTGTCGAGCACCGGCAGGCCGAGATAGGTCGCGTTGGGCCAGGCCGCCGCCAGCAGCATGGCCCCGATGGCAGCGCGCTCGGCCATGCAGACCCGGCAGGCCAGCAACGTGACCCCGACCATCGCCAGCACCGTGAGACCGGCCACCAGCGCGATGCGCAGAGAGTCCAGACCCAGCGGGGCAACCCACAGGACCTGAAGCACCAGTGCCGGCAACAACAGGTAGTACACCAGGGTGGTCAGGACCCGGCGTGTGGTGTCCGCGTCCAGGCCACCGGGCTGCAGGGCGCGCCAGACCACGCCCGCGACGATCAGCGCCCCCATCTGGGTCATCACGCTCAACATGGCAGGCGTCCGGCCTCGGGGCGCTGGGGCATAGTGACGGCATCCTTTCGCGCATGGCGCAGGGGTTTGCGGTCATTCTACGATCCTGGCACGCACCCCACACAAAA
Organism: Thioalkalivibrio sp. AKL9; assembly: GCF_000377825.1. Lineage (NCBI taxonomy): Bacteria > Pseudomonadati > Pseudomonadota > Gammaproteobacteria > Chromatiales > Ectothiorhodospiraceae > Thioalkalivibrio > Thioalkalivibrio sp. AKL9. Next base: position 97,035 of record NZ_KB905103.1, read on the forward strand.
AAACCCGGCGGGGCGACGCCCCCGGCCGGGTTCGATCTCACGGGTTTGGCCCGCGAGAGACCGTTGTCAGAAGCGGCTTACGCGCCCCCGGCCTGCTCCTGTTCCTGCTGCTGGCGCTCGACGTCGGCACGCACCTGCTCCATGTCCAGCTCGCGCACCTTGCCCAGCACCTCGTCCAGCTGACCGGCGGACAGCACGCCCGGCTGGGAGAACACGATGATCTGCTCGCGGAAGATCATCAGGGTCGGGATGGAACGGATCTGGAAGGCGCCGGCGATGGCCTGCTCCTCGTCGGTATTCACCTTGGCAAAGACCACGTCGGAGTGCTTGCCGGAGGCCTCCTCGAAGGTCGGGGCGAACTGCTGGCACGGGCCACACCAGGGGGCCCAGAAGTCCATGATGACGATGTCATTCCCGGTAATAGTGGATTCGAACGTGTCCTGCGTGAGTTCCTGAACGGCCATGATGGCGGGCTCCGGTTAAAAATGTCCCCGAACCTTACCAGCCTCCGCGGCCGCTTTCAGGATTTCGATGCTGCGAGCATGGCCGCTCGCAGGCGTTCCAGACGCTCGATCGGGTCGTCGGCCTCCAGCAATTGCTGCTTGATTTCGAGGTCGATCGGGAGCAGTTCGGTCAGCCGCGCGGCAACCCAGGTCGAGTCGTCGAAGCGCCGTTCCAGGTGCGACCAGGGCGTACCCAGCTGGTCCAGCAAGCGCTCCAGCAGATCGGCCAGCGAGGCATAATCCACCGGCAGACTCACCTCGGGATACTCCGGCAAGGGCTCCACATCACCCAGCCACAGGCCGTCATCGGCGTGCCGGGCATTGTGGATGACCCGCCGACCCTCGCCCTTGACCAGGATCCCCAGCAACCCGTCGGGGCGCTGGTCCCAGTCCACGATGACCGCCTCGGTGCCGACACTGTAGAAACCCGCGGAGGGATCCGACTCGGACGGGAGTTCACCCGATTCACGTTCCGGTTCGGTCGCCACGATGACGAAGCGACCATCGCTGCGCAGGCAGCGCCGCACCATGTCCAGATAACGGGTCTCGAAGATCCGCAGCGGCAGCAACCCCTCGGGGAACAACACCGTGTTCAGCGGAAACAGCGGCAGCGTGGTCATGCATCCTCTCCCGGCTCCGGGGCCGCGCCCCAGCGCGGCACCAGGGCGTGCTCGACGTCGAGGTGATCCAGCACCCGCGCCACCATGAAGTCGATCAGGTCATCGATGGACTGCGGACGGTGATAGAAGGCCGGATTGGCCGGCATCACCACTGCGCCCATGCGCGCCAGACGCAGCATGTTCTCCAGGTGGATCTCGGAGAACGGCGTCTCGCGCACCACCAGCAGGAGCTTGCGGCGTTCCTTGAGCACCACGTCGGCGGCACGCTCGATCAGCCCGCGCGAGGCACCGGTCGCGATGGCCGACACGGTGGCGGTGGTGCAGGGGCAGACCACCATGGCCTCCGGCACGGCCGAGCCACTGGCGACCGGGGCGGTCCATTGCTCGGGCCCGTAACAGTGGATCTGATCGGGGGCCGCCTGATAGCGCTCAGTGAAGTAGCGCGCAATCTCCACCGGGCGGCCGGGCAAATTCAGGTCCGTTTCCAGCCCGAGGACGACCTGGGCCGGCTTCGACAGCATCAGGTGCACCTGGACGCCGGACTCGACCAGGCACTGCAACAGGCGCAAACCATAGGGCGCACCGGAGGCGCCGGTCAGGGCCAGTGAGATGCTGCGCGGGCGTTCGGTCATGCGGGCGTCCCCTGCAGGGCGTCAATCAGGCGCAGGTGCAACCCGTCGAAGCCTCCGTTGCTCATGATCACCAGCGTATCGCCGGATCGAACGGTGGCAAGAATCCCCTGCAGCAGGGATTCGATATCGCGCGCCACGGACAGGTGCTCGCCGAGTTGCTGTTGCAGGCCCTCGGTGGACCAGTCGATCTCCGGGGCATGGTACAGATGGACTGCGTCGGCCTGCGCAAGCGCCGTACCCAGGGCCTCGGCGTGCACCCCCATGCGCATCGTGTTGGAGCGCGGCTCGAGGATCGCCACCAGACGCCCACCCGGCGCCACCTGTCCGCGCAGCCCTTCGAGGGTCAGGCGGATCGCCGTGGGATGGTGGGCGAAGTCGTCGATCACCCGGATGCCGTCGATCTCGGCGCGCAGCTCCTGGCGCCGACGAACGCCGCGAAACGCCGGCATGGCGGCCAGGCCCGTAGCCAGAGGAACACCGGCATGCCGAGCGGCGGCCAGGGCCGCCAGGGCATTCGCCAGGTTGTGACGCCCGGTCAGCGACCATTCCACCCGCCCCTGTGCCACGCCATCGGCCAGCACCTCGAAGACCGAGGCCTCGGGGTTCAGGGCGCGCGCCGCCAGCGCGGGGGTCGCATTTCCAGTGTCGCCTTCAGGGTCGGTCGCGAGGCGCTCCACCGGCGTCCAGCACCCCATCTCCAGCACCCTCTCCAGTGCGGCATCACCGGCCGGCATCAGGATACGCCCCTGCCCCGGCACCGTACGCACCAGGTGATGGAACTGTCGCTCGATCGCGGACAGGTCGGGGTAGATGTCGGCGTGGTCGAATTCGAGATTATTCAGGACCAGGGTGCGCGGCCGGTAATGGACGAACTTGGCGCGCTTGTCGAAGAACGCGCTGTCGTATTCGTCGGCCTCGATCACGAAAAACGGAGCATTCCCCAGGCGCGCACTGACCCCGAAATTGCCGGGGACCCCGCCGATCAGAAAGCCGGGGCTCAGCCCCGCGTATTCAAGAATCCAGGCGAGCATGCTGGCGGTCGTGGTCTTGCCATGGGTACCGGCCACCGCCAGCACCCAGCGATCACGAAGGATGTGTTCGGCCAGCCACTGCGGGCCCGAGGTGTAGTCCAGCCCGCGATCCAACAGGGCCTCGACCACGGGCATGCCGCGGCGCATTACATTACCGACCACGACGGGCCCCGCGTCGGGCAGCGTGTCCGGGTCGTAGCCCTCGTGGTAGGCAATCCCGGCCTGTTCCAGCTGGTCGCTCATGGGCGGGTAGAGCTTCTGATCGGAACCCGTGACCGTATACCCCTGCGCGCGCGCCAACTGGGCCAGCCCGCCCATGAAGGTCCCGCCAATCCCGAGGACGTGGAGCTGCCCGCCGGTCACTGGAACAGCCCGATCGTGGTCTGGGTGGCCACGCTGGAGACCACGATATAGCCCAGCGCGATCAGCATTCCCACCAGACGCGAACCCAACCCCAGCGCCTGCTGCAGGATGTGACCAAAAACGAGCAGCAACCAGGCCAGGAGCACCAGCATCCCGAACACGACCCCGGTGGCGACCTCCTCCGGCTCGCGCGCCGGATCGGGTCCGCCCGCCAGCACCATCAGCAACGCCATCAACAAGCCCAGGACCGCGCCGGTCCCCGCCATCGCGGTGAAGGTCTGGCGCCAGCGATCCGATACGCCCTGCATGCTCAGCAGGATGGCGATAAAGGCATACAGGACCACCAGGTCCATCACGTTCAGTGCCAGCGCCTGGCCGAAGCCGTACAGCGGGATCCCGATCACCATGCCGGCGATCAGGGCGATCCCGACCCAGAAGATCAGCGTGCCGTTGTCCGCCGGCAGGTCCTGCGGACCGGCGTGCAGGCGCAGGATGTTCAGCATCGCGGTGAGGCCGTTCAACGGTCGCCCTCCTCGGCCTCCATGGCCTCCAGCGCCTCGAGTTCATCCAGCTCGTCCAGCATGGCATCGGCCTCGTCATCCGGCATGCCACCGCGCACCAGGAAGTCCCGGCGCTGCAGATAGCCCTGGCGCATCGCGATATAGGGGTCGTCGGACAGCTGATCCAGCATGCGCTCGGTGGAAATTAGGCCCGCGCGCATGTCGACCACTTCCAGTGCGATCAGGCCCACCCACCAGCCTGTATGGTCGTCGCGCAAATTGGTGTGATAGGAAATCGGATTAGAGTACCAATCCACCAGCCGCGCCGGGGCATCACGCGCGGTGCTGGGGCCAAGCAAGGGGATCTGGAAATAAGGACCACGCGGCACACCCCAGGCCCCCAAGGTCTGGCCGAAGTCCTCGTTGTTCTTGTCCAGTCCCATGGGCGAGGCGACGTCGATCAGCCCGAACAGCCCGAAGGTCGAATTGAACATGATGCGCCCAGTATCCGAGGCGGCGTTTTCCAGGTTGCCCTGCAACAAGTTGTTGAACAGGACCGTGAAGTCATTGAGGTTGGAAAAGAAGTTGCCCACCCCGGTCTGCACCGGTTGCGGCAGGCGCTGGTACTGCACTGCGGCCGGGCGCAGCAGCGACTCGTCGAAGTCCTGATTGATCTCGAACACCGCCCGGTTGTAGGACTCCCAGGGATCATCGGGGTGGCGGTCCTCGCTGGGCACCGTCGCGCAACCGGCCAGGCCAAGGAACGTCAGGGCCAGCAGGCTCGGGCGCAAACAGGAGACAACAGACATGTGATTCCTTAATTTTTCGATCCGGCGCCGAGCCAGGTACGCTCAGGCCCCGGTGATCGGGTAGATGTCCGCCTTGCGGGCAACCCCGACCTGACCGCGGCCCTGATCCTTGGCTTGATAACAGGCGCGATCCGCGGCGACAAAGGCCTCGTCCACCCCCGGCACGTCCGGTCCCAGCTCGACCACGCCCACCGAAGCGCCAATGGTGACTTCCCGGGCCTCCACCTGCAACGGCCGGTCGGCGAGGGCCGAGCAGATCCGCTGACCAAGGATACGCCCATACTCCGCGTTCGTATCGCGCGCGATCACGGCGAACTCGTCACCCCCAATCCGCGCCACGGCATCGTGACCACGGGTCAGCTGGCGCAGCACATGAGCGACCTGGCGCAGCAGTTCGTCGCCGACCCAATGGCCATGGTGGTCGTTCACGTCCTTGAAGTAGTCGAGGTCCACCAGCAGCAGGCTGGCCACCGCACGGTTGTCGCGGGCGGCATGCATGGCAATCTCCAGCTCGCGCTCGAAGGCGCGCCGGTTCAACAAGCCGGTGAGGCCATCGTGGCTCGCCTCGTGCACCAGGCGATCCACCAGCCTGCGTTCCTCGGAGACATCCGTCAGCACCAGCAGGGTCCGCACGGAACTGCCGGCTACCGGGTCAAGCGCAGTACGCGCGATACGCACGATCAATTCGTGACCGTCACGCCGAACCAGGCGGGCATCCGAACGCTCGCCGAGGGCCTGGTTCAGCGCTTCGCCCCGGGCATCCGCCGGCAGCAGAGGGCGGCCGGTACCCAGTTCGCGCAAATCGAGCAGTTGATCCAGGGAACAACCCAGAACCTGATCCCGGGTCAGCCCCGCCAGCTCGCGGGCCGCAGGGTTCACGTAGGAGATTCCGCCTCGTGCATCCAGGGTGATCACCGCATCCGGGATCGCGTCCATGCTGCGCTCGAGGTTGCGCCCGGAGCGACGCACCCGGGTGTGGACCCGCGAGACATACAGCAGCGCCAGCAGCGCGACCACTGCCAGCGCCGAGACCAGCCACAGGATGTTGTCACGCAGCCAGACCAGGATATCGAAGGGCTGCGGCGCATACAGGCCAACTCCCAGTTCGTACATCAGCCCGTGCACGTCCTCGTAGGACCGGGGTGCTGCCCAGCCGCCGATGCCGGCCGCCTGACTTGCCGGATGTTCCGCATCCAGCGACAGGGTCGCCAGCAGGATGGCGTGCGCCAGCCCGGTATCCAGGTCACCACGCATCGCCAGCGGCCACTCGGGGTACAAACGGGTACTGGCGCGGTAAGTGAACGACGGGAAGGCGCGCTCGCCGACCACCCGGACCTGCTCCACCCGTGGATCGCCACGTGCCTCCAGGTCCTCCAGGATGCCGGTCCGGAAGGTCGCGGCATCGACCTCCCCCTGCAGCACCCAGTCGAGGCCGCGGCCGACCGGAAAGCCGGTAAATACCACCGACGCCAGATCACTCTCGACGTCCAGCCCGGCGGCCTGCAATTCGCGCCAGGTCATCCACCAGCCCCCAAAGGCATCAGGATGCACCGCGGACAAGCGCTGCCCCCGCAGATCGTCCAGCTCCACCAGGTCATCCCGTTCGGCGCGGGCGATCACGACGGCCCCGAACCGGTCCTCGTCACGGCCCACCTGACGCGGCTGCATGGTCGCGATGCGCGATATCCCATGCTGCTGCTCCAACATCACGTAGGAACCGCTGTTGGTCAGGATCAGATCGAAGCGCTTGTCTGCTACGGCCGCCTGCAACCCGTCGTTGTCCACCGGCTCCAGCACGAAACGGGCCCCGTCGATCTGCTCTGACAGGTACTCGACGAATGGCGTCCAGCGTTGGCGTGCCACATCGTCGCCGCGGTGGGCGAGCACCCCGAAGACCAGGCGCTGCTCGTCCACCGCCGCCGTTTCCTCCGCGAACAAGGGCGCCGAGGGATACAGCAACAGAAAACCCACCAGGAACACCGCCAGGCCACCAGACATCCACGCGTTTCCCGGGCGCCGGAGCGGGGCAACCCTCAATGAGGAGCGCTGGCGGCCCGCCCCGCTCATTTCATGTCGGCTTGCGGTTGCGGCTGGCGGCGATACGCAGGCGCAGCGCGTTCAGGCGGATGAAGCCCTCGGCGTCCTTCTGGTCGTAGGCGCCGGCGTCATCCTCGAAAGTGGCGATGGCATCATCAAACAGGGTGTCCTCGGAGCGACGCCCCGCGACGATCACGTTGCCCTTGTACAGGCGCAGGCGCACCTCGCCGTTGACCACGCCCTGGGTGTCGTCAATCGCGGCCTGCAGCATGCGTCGCTCCGGGCTCCACCAGTAGCCGTTGTAGATGATGCTGGCGTAGCGCGGCATCAGCTCGTCCTTCAGGTGCGCGGCCTCGCGGTCCAAGGTGATGGATTCCAGCGCCCGGCGGGCACGCAAGAGGATCGTGCCACCCGGGGTCTCGTAGCAACCGCGCGACTTCATGCCGACATAGCGGTTTTCGACGATATCCAGGCGGCCGACACCGTGGGCCCCGCCGCGCTCGTTGAGCTTCGCGAGCAACTCCGCCGCGCTCAGGCGCTCGCCGTTGATCGAGACCGGATCGCCCTTCTCGAAGCCGATGGTCAGGGTCTCGGATTCGTCCGGCGCAGCCTCCGGGGAGACCGACCAGCGCCACATGTCTTCCTCGGCCTCGGTCCACGGGTCCTCCAGCGGGCCACCTTCGTAGGAGATGTGCAGCAGGTTGGCATCCATGGAGTACGGCGACTTGGTGCCCTGCTTCTTGTAGTCCACCGGGATGTTGTGCTGCTCGGCGTAGGCCATCAGGCGCTCGCGCGAGTTCAGGTCCCACTCGCGCCAGGGGGCGATCACCTTGATGCCCGGCTTCAGCGCATAGGCGCCCAGCTCGAAACGCACCTGGTCGTTGCCCTTGCCGGTGGCGCCGTGGGCGATCGCGTCGGCCCCGGTTTCCTCGGCGATCTCGACCAGGCGGCGTGCGATCAGCGGGCGCGCGATGGAGGTACCCAGCAGGTACTCGCCCTCGTAGATCGTGTTGGCGCGAAACATCGGGAACACGTAATCGCGCACGAAGGTTTCACGCAGATCTTCGATGTAGATCCGCTTCACACCTAGGGCCTCGGCCTTGGCGCGGGCCGGCTCGACCTCCTCGCCCTGGCCCAGATCGGCGGTGAAGGTGATGACCTCGCAGCCGTACTGATCCTCCAGCCATTTGAGGATGACCGAGGTATCCAGACCGCCGGAGTATGCAAGGACGACGCGCTTGATCGAGGAGCTCATAAGAATTTCTATCCTTTTCCTAAGGTAAAGATATAGTCGTTTTCGCGACCGGCGTCACTACCACGCCGGGGTCGCGGAGGGTGCGGCCGGATCCGGAACGGGGCCGGGGGCGCGGCCCTCGGACCCTTCCGTGTCGGCGACGGGGGCGTCACCCGCGTCGGCATCGCCGCTGTCCAGCCACCAGATATCGCTGCGCCGCGAGGCCTGGCGCGCGCCATCGGCGGCCGGGTCCACACCCGGGGCCTCGATCTCGACGCCCGCGGCCGGGACACCCGCTTCCACCAGGGCCTCACGCACCACCTCCGCACGATTGCGGCTGAGGGGGCGGTTGATCTCCAACGGCCCGGCGGCATCCGTCCAGCCGACGACCCGAACGCGCGGGGTCTCCGCATCCGCCAGGATGCGGGCCGCGCGCTCCAGAACCTCGCGTGCCTCGGGATCCAGACGATGGCTGCCGGTTTCGAAGTAAACGCTCCAGCGATCCAGCGCGCCCCCGTCCGGGCTCGCGGCAGGCGCGTCCTGCCCGCCATAACAGGCGCGGAAATCGCGCGCACGGAGGGCAAAACGAATGCCGCGAAAGTGCACCGAGTCGTCACCATCGGGAAAATCGATGCGCACGTCATGGCCTGCCAGCAGGCGGGCCTTCAGGAGTTGGGCCGATCCCTGAGGCACCCGGAACAAGCGATCGTCACGGGCCTGCAGCCGCAGATCCAGGGGCGACTGGGTCGTCGGACGCAGCCATTCCGGCGCGCCGGTGCGCAGCCGCGGCGTGACGCCCGCCGGCATCGCGTAGGGGGCCTGCCAGAAGACTGCGGTCAACAGGCCCGGCCGGGCCTCGAAACGCAGCGTACCGCCGTGACGCACGGTCTGCTGGATGCGACAGGTGGCTTCTTCCTCGGTCAGCTGCCAGTCACTACGCTCCAGCGGTTCGCTGTAGGGCGCAGCACCCGCCGTGGCCATACCCACCCCCAGCAGCACCAATCCCGGGAGTGCGCAACGCAGCCACTGGCGCAAGCGGGCCATGACCCGCTAGCGCTTTTTCGGCGGCAGAATATCGGTGATCGAGCCGTGCGCGACCTCGGCGGCGAAGGCCACCGTCTCGCTGAGCGTCGGGTGCGGGTGCACGGTCAGACCGATGTCTTCCATCTCGGCGCCCATCTCCAGCGCCAGCATCGCCTCGCCGATCAGGTCGCCGGCGGACGGGCCGACGATACCGGCTCCGATCACGCGGCCATCCGCGTCGAACAGCAGTTTAGTCAGGCCGTCCTCGGCACCCAGCGCGATCGCGCGCCCGGAGGCGGCCCAGGGGAACACGCCCTTGGTGTATTCGATACCGTCGGCCTTCGCCTGCTCCTCGGTCACGCCCATCCAGGCGACCTCGGGGTGGGTATAGGCCACCGAGGGGATCGCGCGTGCATCGAAGTGGACCTTGTGCCCGGCGATCACCTCGGCGGCAACCTTGCCCTCGTGAGTGGCCTTGTGCGCCAGCATCGGCTGGCCGACCACGTCGCCGATGGCGAAGATGTGCTCGACGTTGGTGCGCTGCTGGCTGTCGACCTCGATAAAGCCGCGCTCGCTCACCTGCACGCCGGCCGCCTCGGCCTTGATCTTCGCCCCGTTCGGGCTGCGGCCCACGGCGACCAGCACACGATCGAAGGTGTCTTCTTCCGGCAGGCCCTTGGCCTCGCCCTCGAACTGGCAGACGATCCCGGCCTTGGTGGCCTTGGCCTCGGACACCTTGCTCTTCAAGAAGATATTCTCGAAGCGCTTCTTCGCGCGCTTCTCGAACGGGCGCACGATGTCGCGATCCGCGCCCGGCATCAGGGTGTCCGAAAGCTCCACCACCGTGACCTTGGAGCCCAGAGACTCGTACACGCAGGCCATCTCCAGACCGATGATGCCACCACCGACCACCAGCATGCGCTCGGGGATCTCGGCCAGGTCCAGCGCGTCGGTGGAATCCATCACCCGCTCGTCGTCCCAAGGGAAGCCGGGCAGCTTGATCGCCTGCGAACCGACCGCGATGATCGCGTGCTCGAAGCCGATCACCTCGCGGCCGTCATTGCCCTCCACTGCGATGCTGTTGGCGCCGGTGAATTCGCCGACGCCCTGGACCACGCGCACCTTGCGCTGTTTGCACAGCTGCTTGAGCCCGCCGGTCAGCTTCTTGACCGTGCCGCCCTTGTAGCCGCGCAGGCCCTCCAGATCGATCTCCGGTTCGCCGAACTTGATACCCAGCGCGGCGAAGCGCTCGGCCTCGTGCAGCACCTCGCCGGCATGCAGGAGCGCCTTGGACGGGATGCAGCCGACGTTCAGGCAAACCCCGCCGATCTCCGGGTAGCGCTCGACCATCACCACGTCCAGGCCCAGATCCGCGGCGCGGAAGGCGGCGGTATAACCACCGGGGCCGGAACCCAGCACCAGCACCTGGCACTGGCTGTCGGTGTTCGGGTCAGCGGCCGCCTTGGGGGCCGCGGCCTTATTCGGCTCACTGGCGGCGCCGGATTCGGCCTTCGCGGATTCGGCTTTGGCATCACCGCCGGAAGCGCCCTGCTCCTCGGTGCCCGCAGCGTCGCCACTGGCCTCGAGATCGAGGAGCTTGCTGCCCTTGGACACCTTGTCCCCGACCTTCACGTGCAGCTTCTTCACCGTGCCGGCCTCGGGGGCGGGCACGTCGATGGTCGCCTTGTCGGACTCCAGGGTGATCAGCGGGTCTTCCGGCGCGATGTCGCTGCCCGGCTGTACCAGGATCTCGATAATCTCGACGTCCTTGAAATCCCCGATGTCCGGGACCTCGATGGTCTTGGTCTGGCTCATCCAATCGCTCCGGTTCGAATTCGGTTACAGCAGCATGCGGCGCATGTCGGACAACAGCCCGCTCAGCGTGGTGGCGAAGCGCGCGCCCAGTGCGCCGTCGATCACCCGGTGATCGTACGACAGCGCCAGCGGCAGGATCAGGCGCGGCTCGAACTCCTTGCCGTTCCAGACCGGCTTCATGCTGGAGCGCGACACGCCCAGGATCGCGACCTCGGGGGCATTCACGATCGGGGTGAACTGGGTCCCGCCGATCCCGCCGAGGCTGGAGATGGTCAGGCAGCCTCCCTGCATGTCCGCTGGCTTGAGCTTCTTGTCGCGGGCGCGCTGGGACAGGTCCATCAGCTCGGAGGCGATATCGACCAGGCTCTTGCGGTCCACGTCGCGCACCACCGGGACGACCAGGCCGTCCGGCGTGTCCACCGCGATGCCGAGGTTGTAGTACTGCTTGATGATCAGGTTCTCGCCGGTCGCGTCCAGCGAGGCGTTGAAACGCGGGTACTGCTTGAGCGCGGAGACCACCGCCTTCATCAGGAACGGCAGGAAGGTGACCTTCACGCCCTTCTTTTCGTACTCGGCCTTCAGCGACTTGCGGAAATCCTCGAGCTCGGTGATGTCGGCCTCGTCGAACTGGGTCACGTGCGGGACGGTGACCCAGTTGCGGTGCAGGTTCTTGCCGGTGAGCTTGTTGATCTTCGACAGCGCCTGGGTCTCGACCGGGCCGAACTCGGAGAAGTCGATCTCCGGCATCGGCTCGACCCCCAGCCCGCCACCGGCGCCCTGGCTCAAGGCGCGCTTGACGAAGCCCTGCACGTCCTCGCGCAGGATGCGCCCCTTGCGCCCGGAGCCGTCGACCTTGCTCAGGTCGACGCCCAGCTCGCGCGCGAACTTGCGCACCACCGGCGAGGCATGCGCCTTGCGGAAGGCCGACTCGTCACGGATGTGCTCGGTGGGCGACGGGCGCGGGTCGGCCCGGTCGGCGGCCTTCGGCGCCTCGGAGGGCTGCGGCTTTTCGGCCTCGGGGGCCGATTCGGCTTTGGCATCCGAAGAGGATGCTTCCTGCTTCGGCGGCTCGTCTTTCGCGGACTTGTCCTCGGCGGCACCCTCGTCGGAGGGTTCCAGTTCCAGGATCGGATCGCCCTCGTTGACGCGGTCGCCGGCCTTTACCTTGACTGCTTTCACGGTCCCGCCCTGCGGGGCCGGGATCTCGATGGAGGCCTTGTCCGATTCCAGCGTGATCAGCGGATCCTCGGGAGAAACGGTGTCCCCGGGGCTCACGATCACCTCGATGATCTCGACGTCCTTGAAGTCACCGATGTCCGGTACGTGCACGGTAGTCGTGTTGCTCATGTCTGCTCCTGCCTCGGTACCGGCGGCCTCAGGCCTGCAAGGGGTTGGGCCGTTCGACGTCGATCTTGTACTTCTTGATCGCCTCACTGACGGTCTTGGCCTCGACGGTCCCGGCATCGGCCAGGGCCTTCAGGGCCGTGACCGCGATGTGGTAACGGTCGACCTCGAAGTGCCGGCGCAGCGCCGCGCGGGTATCCGAGCGGCCGAAGCCGTCGGTGCCCAGCACGCGGTAGTCGGCCGGCACGAAGGCGCGGATCTGGTCGGCGTAGGCCTGGACGTAGTCGGTCGCGGCGATGACTGGGTCGTCCGAACCACCCAGGCACTCCTCCACCCAGGACTTCCGCGGCTTGGCCTCCGGGTTCAGGCGCGCATGGCGGTCGGCATCGCGGCCGTCGCGGGCCAGTTCGTTGAAGCTGATCGCGCTCCACACCTCGGCGGCCACGCCGAAGTCCTTGTCCAGCAGTTCGGCGGCGGCGATGGCCTCGCGCAGGATGGTGCCGGAGCCCAGCAGGCGCACCTTCTTTTTCTTGCGCCCGCCCGCCTGGAAGCGATACAGCCCGCGGCGGATGCCATCCTCGGCGCCCTTCGGCATGGCCGGCTGCGGGTAGTTCTCGTTCATCACGGTGATGTAGTAGAAGACGCTTTGCTGCTCCGCGTACATGCGGCGCATCCCGTCCTGCACGATCACCGCCAGTTCATAGGCGAAGGTCGGGTCGTAGGCGATGCAGTTGGGGACGTTGGCGGCCATCATCTGGCTGTGGCCGTCGTCGTGCTGCAGGCCCTCCCCGGCCAGGGTGGTGCGCCCGGCGGTGGCACCCATCAGGAAGCCGCGGGCGCGCATGTCCCCGGCCGCCCAGATCAGGTCGCCGACGCGCTGGAAGCCGAACATCGAGTAGAAGATGTAGAACGGCACCATTGCCACGCCATGCGTGGAGTAGGAGGTCGCCGCCGCGATCCAGGAGGACATGGAACCGGCCTCGTTGATCCCTTCTTCCAGGATCTGGCCCTTCTTGTCCTCCTTGTAATACATCACCTGGTCCTTGTCCTGCGGCTCGTAGAGCTGACCGACCGAGGAGTAGATCCCCAGCTGACGGAACAACCCTTCCATGCCGAAGGTGCGGGCCTCGTCGGGCACGATCGGAACCACGTTCTTGCCGATCTTCTTGTCGCGGGCAAGCAGGGTCAGCAGCCGCACGAAGGCCATGGTGGTCGACATCTCGCGCTCGCCGGAAGCCTCCAGCAGGCCGTTAAACGCATCCAGCCCGGGCACTTCGAGCGGCGTGGCCAGCGGCCGGCGCACGGGCAGATGCCCGCCCAAGTCGTTGCGCCGCGCGTTCATGTACTTCATCTCTTCGGAGTCGGGATCCGGCTTGATGTACTCGGCCTTCTCCACCTGCTCGTCGGACAGCGGGATATTGAAGCGGTCGCGGAACTGCTTCATGTCGTCCGAATCCATCTTCTTCTGGCTGTGGGTGCGGTTCTGGGCCTCGCCCGCCGCGCCCATGCCATAGCCCTTCACGGTGTGCGCGAGGATCACCGTCGGCTGCCCCGTGTGCTCGGTTGCCGCCTTGTAAGCCGCATAGACCTTGACCGGGTCGTGCCCCCCGCGATTCAGACGCCAGATGTCCTCGTCGGACATGTTGGCCACCATGCGCTGGAGTTCGGGATACTTGCCAAAGAAGTGCTCGCGCACGTAGGCGCCGTCGCGCGACTTGTAATTCTGATAGTCGCCATCGACCGCCTCCATCATGCGTTTTTGCAGCAGGCCGTCGGTGTCCTTGGCCAGCAGCGGATCCCAGTAGCGGCCCCACAGGACCTTGACCACATTCCAGCCGGCGCCGCGGAAGATCGCCTCCAGCTCCTGCACGATCTTGCCGTTGCCACGCACCGGGCCGTCCAGGCGCTGCAGGTTGCAGTTCACCACCCAGGTCAGGTTGTCCAGCTTCTCGCGCGAGGCCAGGGTGATCGCCCCCAGGGTCTCCGGCTCGTCCACCTCGCCGTCCCCGACGAAGCTCCACACACGGCGGTTCTTGGTCTGCGCCAGGCCGCGGTCCTGCAGGTAGCGCATGAAGCGCGCCTGGTAGATGCTCATGATCGGACCAAGTCCCATGGACACGGTCGGGAACTGCCAGAAGTCCGGCATCAGCCAGGGGTGCGGATACGAGGACAGGCCCTTGCCGTCCACCTCGCGGCGGAAGTGGTCCAGCTGCTCCTCGCTCAAGCGCCCTTCCATGAACGCGCGGGCGTAGATACCCGGCGAGGAATGGCCCTGGGCAAACAGCAGGTCACCGCCGTGGTCATGCGCAGGGGCATGCCAGAAGTGGTTGAAACCGACGTCGTACAGGGTCGCGGCCGAGGCAAAGGTCGCGATATGCCCGCCCAGCTCGGCGGAGGCGCGGTTGGCCTTGACCACCATGGCCATCGCGTTCCAGCGGATATAGGAACGGATGCGATGCTCCACCGCGCCATCGCCCGGATATTCCGGTTCGAGGTGGGTGGGGATCGTGTTCACATAGGCAGTGTTGGCGGAGTACGGGAGGTAGGCCCCGCTGCGGCGCGCCTTGTCGACCAGTCGCTCGAGGAGGGCATGGGCCCGTTCCGGGCCATCCGTCTCCAGCACGGAGGCCAGGGCGTCGATCCACTCCTGGGTCTCCTGCGGGTCGATATCGTGTTCGGTCGCGTTCGGGTCCATGCGCTCTACCCCTGAAAACGGGTTGGGAATCGGGTTGCCACTACGGGGCCGGGCCACCGGGCAGGCGGGCATTTGCTACCATGCGCCGGTGTTGGGCGGGCATAAAAGGCGCAAGTATCCCGACTGTCCCGCCAACAGGTCAAGCGAAAGCCCGCTATGGCGCCGATCGTCGGGGAAATCTGCGGGAACGTGCGCAAAGCGCGCGCAACCCGCCTGAACAGCCGGAACGCGGGACGATCCCCCGCCCGGCGCCGCCGACATCCCGAACCACCGCCGCACCCGAAACCGAGTACCTCAATGCCCGAAACTCTGCAGCTAGACCCCAATCACCGCCCGATGGCGAACCGCTTCCGCGGCTTCCTGCCGGTGGTCGTCGACGTGGAGACCGGCGGCTTCGACTGCCACCGGCATGCCTTGCTGCAAATCGCCGCGGTGTTTCTGCGCCGCGACGCGAACGACCACCTGGTGCGCGACCGCACGGTCAGCGTGCATGTGCGGCCGTTCGAGGGTTCGGAAATGGACCCGAAATCGCTGGAGGTCAACGGCATCGACCCCTACCACCCGCTGCGCGCGGCCTACCCCGAGGATCAGGCGATGGGCAAGGTGTTCAGCGAGGTGCGCCGGGAGGTGAAGGTCAACCACTGCAAGCGCGCGGTGCTGGTGGGGCATAACGCCCACTTCGACCTGGGCTTCGTGCACGCGACGGCCGAGCGCTGCGGCATCAAGCGCAACCCGTTCCACCCGTTCAGCAGCCTGGACACGGTATCCCTGGCGGCACTGGCCTTCGGCCAGACCGTGCTGGCGCGCGCGGCGGACGCCGCAGGACTGGGCTGGGACACCGAGTCGGCGCACAGCGCGGCCTTCGATGCGGAAAAGACGGCGGACATCTTCTGCCAGATCACCAACCGCTGGCAGGACGGGATCGGGGTGCCGCAAAACGCCCTGCGCCTGCCCGACCCGGAGGAGCTCCCGCCCGGGAGTTGAACGCAAAAAAAACCCGCCGCCCGAGCCGCCATAAGGGCGCCCGGGTGACGGGTTATATGCCGGACGACCGTATGGCCGCCGGACCAGTTCAGCCTAGCTGGCCGCGCGCTTGGCGTGGGCCTCGTCGACCATCTTCTTCAGCTCGCCGCTCTCGAACATCTCGAGGGTGATGTCGCAGCCCCCGACCAGTTCGCCGTCGATATAGACCTGCGGAAAAGTTGGCCAGTCGGCGAAGCGCGGCAGATTCTGCATGACTTCCTGATCCGCGATCACGTTCACGTAGCCAAATTCCTGGTCGCAGCGCTTGAGCGCCTCCACCGCACGGCTGGAGAACCCACACATGGGGAACTGCGGGGTGCCCTTCATGAAGATCACCACCGGATTGTCTTCCACCTGCTGGCGGATGCGATCCATTACGTCCATTACTGTACTCCCGAAATTTGGTGCCAAAACAGGGCGCAGCCGCGCATCGCGGCACGCCCCAAACTTATTTCCTAGTATAACGCTCAGACATTGAAGCGGAAATGTACCACGTCGCCTTCTCTCAGCACGTATTCCTTGCCTTCGAGGCGCCATTTCCCCGCGTCCTTCGCGCCCTGCTCTCCGTTGTATCCGACGAAGTCGTCGTACCCCACCACCTCGGCACGGATGAAACCGCGCTCGAAATCCGTGTGGATCGCCCCCGCCCCCTGCGGCGCAGTGGAGCCCTGGCGCACGGTCCAGGCACGCACCTCCTTCTCGCCCGCGGTGAAGAAGGTCTGCAGGTTCAACAGGCGGTAGGCCGTCCGGATCACCCGGTCCAGCCCCGGCTCCTCGAGACCCAGGTCGGCCAGGAACTCGGTACGCTCCTCGGGATCCAGCACTGCGATCTCGGCCTCGATGGCGGCGCAGACACTGACCACCTCGGCGCCCTCCTCGGCCGCCTTCGCCTGCACGGCCTCGACCATGGCATTGCCAGCGGACAGCGAGGCCTCGTCCACATTGGCAATGTACATCGCCGGCTTGAGGGTCAGAAGGTGCAGGTCGTACAGGGCCCGCCGCTCGTCCTCGTCCAGACCCTGCGCCCGTGCCGGAATGCCCTGATCAAGGCCCGCCGATACCTTCTCGGCCGCCTGCAATTGGGCGATGGCGGTCTTGTCCTGCGACTTGGCCGCACGCGCCAGACGGGAAAGCGCCTTGTTCACCGTCTCGAGGTCCGCCAGCATCAGCTCGGTGCTGATGGTCTCGATATCCGCCAGCGGATCCACCTTGCCGGCGACATGCACGATGTCGTCATCCTCGAAACAACGCACCACCTGTGCGATCGCGTCCGTCTCGCGGATATGCGCCAGGAACTGGTTGCCCAGCCCCTCGCCCTGGGCGGCCCCCGCGACCAGGCCGGCGATGTCCACGAATTCGACCGTGGTCGGCAGCGTACGCTGGGGCTTAACGATCTCGGCGAGCCGCGTCAGCCGCGGATCCGGGACCTCCACCACGCCCACGTTCGGATCGATGGTGCAGAAGGGGTAGTTCTCCGCCGCGATGTCCGCGCGCGTGAGGGCATTGAACAGGGTGGACTTGCCGACATTCGGCAGGCCCACGATCCCGCATTTCAGACTCATCGGGCTTCCTCGGAGTTCTTGGGGCCGGCCGGCTTCGACCCACCCCCATGCAGATTGCGCACGGCCTCGTCCCAGCGCCCGGCCACCAGGGCCGGGATCTGGTCCAGGGCCGTATCGATGGCCTCCTCGATGGCCCGGGCATCATCCCGCCCAGGGCGATCGAGCACGAACGGCACCACGTCGTCGCGATGCCCCGGGTGGCCGATCCCGACCCGCAGCCGGGCGTAGTCCGGCCCGCCCATGTGGCGGTGCAGATCGCGCAGCCCGTTGTGTCCACCATGGCCGCCGCCCAGCTTCAGCCGCACCACGCCAGGATCGAGATCCAGCTCGTCATGCACGACCAGGACGGCCGCGGGCGGGATGCGGTAGAAATCCGCGCACTTGCGTACCGGCAGGCCACTCTTGTTCATGAAGCTCATGGGCTTGAGCAGCCAGCAGTCGCCGTCCGGCAGGGTCAGACGTGCCGCTTCACCATCGAAGCGACTCTCGGGGCGGAACTCCGTGCCATGGCGGCGGGCCAGGGTGTCCACAAACCAGAAACCCGCGTTATGCCGGGTTTCGGCATAACGCGGGCCCGGATTCCCCAGCCCGACCACGAGACGGATCGGTTCGGGTTGGATCGCCATCAGTCAGGCGGCAAGCCGCAAGGCTTACTCCTTGTCCCCGGACTCCGACTCGTCGCCGGAAGCGGCCTCGTCGCCACCCTCGGCTTCTGCGCCACCTTCGGCTTCCGCGGCTTCGCCTTCGAGCTCTTCCTCTTCCGCCTTCGCGGAACGCGGCAGCAGCACGCTGACCACGGCGTAGTCGTATTCCTCGCCGTGCATCAGGGCCACGCTCTGCACGCCCTCCGGCAGCTTCAACTCGGAGATGTGCACGGTGTCACCGACATCCAGCTCGATCACATCGAGATCGATGGACTCGGGCAGGTCGCCCGGCAGACACTCGACCTCGAGCTCGTTGATCATGCGGCTGACCATGCCACCGCCCAGCTTCACGCCCTTGCACTCTTCCTCGTTGTGGAAGTGCAGCGGCACGCTGACGCGGATCGGCTGATTGGCGCTCACGCGCATCAGGTCGACGTGGTAGATGGTCGGCTTGAACGGATGGCGCTGCACATCTCGCAGGATCGCCTTCTCGGTCTTGCCGCCCAGCTTCACGCTCAGGATGTGCGAATAGAACGCATCTTCCTTGAGGTTGTGGACCATCGCATTGTGATCCAGCGTGATGGCCACGGCGTCCTTGTCCGCTCCGTACAGGATGGCGGGCAGCTTGCCAACGCGACGCAGGCGGCGGCTCGCACTCGAACCCTGTTCGTCACGCTTCTCGGCTTCAATGGTAAAGCTCATGCTCATTGCTACGGTCTCCAAAATGAAAGGCGCTTCACCCGAAGCGCCTTGAACACGCCCCGCCCGCGACCAGGCGGGGCGCTGAATGGGAGGCAAGCCTCCCGAAATCGGTTATCGCCGGTCCACAGCTCCAGCCCACACGGGCCTAGTCCATGAACAACGAGCTGACGGACTCCTCGAGGTTGATGCGGCGGATGGTCTCCGCAAGCATCTCCGCGACCGACAACTGACGAATCTTTTCGCAGGCCTGCGCATTGGGCTGCAGGGCCAGGGTGTCGGTCACCACCAGCTCGTCAAGCGCCGAACCGTTTATATTATCAATTGCCGCGCCGGAAAGCACGGGGTGCGTGGCATAGGCCATCACCGAGTGCGCCCCGTGTGCCTTCAGGGCCTTCGCCGCCTGGCACAGCGTCCCGGCGGTATCCACCAGGTCGTCGATGATGATGCAGGACTTGCCGCGCACGTCCCCGATGATGTGCATCACCTCGGACTCGTTGGCGCGCGGGCGGCGCTTGTCGATGATCGCCAGGTCGGCGTCATCCAGCCGCTTGGCGATGGCGCGTGCCCGCACCACCCCGCCGACATCCGGCGACACCACGGTCAGGTCGCCCGAGACATGCCGCCAGACGTCGCCCAGCAGCACCGGCGAGGCATAGATGTTGTCCACCGGGACGTTGAAGAAACCCTGAACCTGGTCGGCGTGCACGTCGATGGTCAGCACGCGATCCGCGCCCACCGCCTCGATCATGTTGGCGACCACCTTGGCCGAGATCGGCACCCGCGCCGAGCGCACACGACGGTCCTGGCGCGCATAACCGAAATACGGGATCACCGTGGTGATGCGTCCGGCCGAGGCGCGGCGCAGCGCATCCACCATGATCACCAGCTCCATAATGTTTTCGTTGGTCGGCTGCCCCGTCGGCTGGATCAGGAAGACGTCGCGGCCGCGCACATTCTCAAGCAACTCGACCTGCACCTCGCCATCGCTGAAACGCCCCACGATGGCCTTGCCCATCGGCAGCCCCAGGTGTTCCGCAACGGCCTGGGCGAGACGCGGGTTCGCATTGCCCGCGAAGATCATCATGCGATTCTTGTCGACCACGGTTCGTCCCGGTCTGGATGGAGTGGAGCGAGCGCGCTAGAACGCCCGAGCTCCAAATTATAGACCCCGGATCGGGACCGGGGTCTTGATGGTTTTGCTTCGCGCCCTTCTGGCGCGAAGCGGTTGTTGGCTGGGCCGGCAGGATTCGAACCTGCGCATGGCGGGATCAAAACCCGCTGCCTTACCGCTTGGCTACGGCCCAATATCTCCCTGAACTCTATTGTACTTCCTGACCGGCGCCGTGCCCGGCCCATCCCGCGGATCGGCGTTGCCGATCCGGGCCGGCAGGATGATGGCGCTACGCGCCACCCTTGCGTGGACTTATTCTTTTTCGGGGTTACCGCCGCACGGCGGTAACCAGGCCTGCAAGGGTGACGTGTTCTGCAACGTCGTCACCCAGCTTTTCCACGGGGCGGGCTGCGCGGACTGCGCTGCCCGGGCCGCCCCCTCATCGGGAAACATCCCGAACACACAGCCGCCACTCCCGCTCAAATGCGCCCGGGGGCTTTGATCCGCCAGCCAGGCCAGCGCGTGATCGACCTCCGGATAGCGCGCCCGGACGACCGGTTCGAACACGTTCACGAACCGCTCGGCATCGATCGCGGACGAAATTGTCTCGGTGGCGCAGTCGCGTGTCAATTCCGCACACCCGAACATGGCCCCCGTGGCAACCGAAACGCCCGGATCAATCAGCAGAATCCAGCCGGTGTCCGGGGCCACGGGCGCAAGTCGTTCTCCCACCCCTTCGGCCCAGGCGGCATGTCCGGCGACGAACACCGGCACATCGGCGCCCAGCTCCAGCCCGATCGCCGCCAGTTGCTCGACTGGACACCCCAGATCGAACAGGTAGTTCAGGGCCACCAGCGTGGTGGCGGCATCGGAGCTGCCGCCACCCAGGCCGCCGCCCACCGGGATCCGCTTGTCGAGGTGGATGCGCACGCCGAAGGACTTGTCCGCCACCTCGGCCAGGCGCCGGGCCGCCCGCAGGCAGAGGTTGTCCACCCCATCGATGGCCTCGCCGGCCATCTCGAAGCGCCCCTCGGGCAGGGGATCGAAGCGCAGACGGTCTTCCAGCCCGAGGAACTGGAACACCGTCTGCAGCTCATGATAACCATCCGGCCGGCGGCCTGTGATGTGCAGGAAGCGGTTGATCTTGGCCGGGGCCGGAAACGGCACCCCGAACCTCCCACCCGTCGCCGCACTCACCACGTCTCGTCCGGCCCTAGCTGCCAACGGCCGATGCGCGCGCGCAGCTCGACCTCGTCGCGCTCGAGCACCATCGCGACCGGCATGGGCACGCCGTTGATCTCTTCGAACTCGGTGTATTCGATGGCCCAGCCAGACTGCAGGATCTCCAGGGGGCGACCGTCCGCGTCGATATCCAGCTGGTAGGAGGCCTCGGGATGCAACAGACCGCGCACCCAGTAGATCATCCCGCTGACCGGGATGGATTCGCCCAGCACCCGGGCCACCAGGGTATCCGGGTCCTGCGCCTGGAAGCGCTCGCCGGACCGCGTGACCAGCAGCGCGCGCCCGTTATTCGAGAGCGTCAGACGCCCGCCGCCGCGCCCCATCGGGCCGGACAGGTCCAGCACATGCTGGCCTTCCTGCACCCGCCAGTTGAGCTGGGCCGACCAGTATTCCTCCCCGGAGGCCAGCCCCAGACGTGCCACCAGCCGCCAGCTGTCCAGTGCCGCCAGCTGCTCGGTGCGCTCCTCGAAGGCCGCCTCGGCCGCTGGCGAGGTGTCCGCCTCGGGCAGAGGGGCAGCACAGCCCGCGAGCAACAGCCCCCAGCCACCCACCAGCCCGGCCAGCCACCCCGCGCCCCGGATCCGTCGCGACTGTCGCGCCGTCCCGTGCCCGTTCATTCGATCAGATCGTTGCGCACGCGCTGCAGGCGCTCATGCCCGGGCTCGCGTTCCAGCGCGGCCTCGAGGACCTCCCGGGCTTCTTCACGCTCGCCACGCTCCCACAACACCACCGCCAGGTTGCTGGCGATCTCGCCGTCGTCCGACAGCGAGTAGGCACGCCGCAGCTGGGTCTCGGCCTCTTCGAGACGGCCCAGGCGGTACAGGACCCAGCCATAGCTATCGATGATCGCGGCGTCATCCGGCTCCCGCTCATAGGCGCGCAGGATCAATTCGTAGGCCTCGTCATAGCGATCGGTTCGATCCGCCAGGGTGTAACCCAGGGCGTTCAGCGCGGCGATATTCTCCGGATCGGACTCGAGGATCGCGCGGAAATCGGCCTCGGCCGCCGTAATGTCGTCCTCGCGCTCGTGGACCAGCCCGCGCAGGTACAGCAGCTGCGTACTGCCCGGAAACTGCACCAGGCCGCGGTTCAACCGGCTGCGGGCCTCGGCATACTCGCCCAGCTCGCGCAGGGCGTTCGCCTCGGCCAAATAGGCGCGCCGAGCCAGATCCTCATCCACGCCCTGCTGCATGGGGTCGAAAAGGTCACGAGCGGCCTCGGCCCCGTCGTGTTTGAGCGTCAGGCGCGCGCTGCGCAGGCGGGCATCCTCGGCATGGTCGCCTGCCTCCACGCGGGCGTAGGCGCCCAGGGCGGCCTCCGGCTCGTCGGCCATATCGTGCAAGCGCCCCAGGTAGTACGCGACGTCGTTCTCGCGCTCACCCATGGCATCCAGGCGTTCGAGGTAATCCCGCGCGGGGCCCAGTTGCTCCGCCTCCAGGTTCATCAGGGCAAGCGCCAACAGGAGCTGGGCATCCTCCGGCGCCATCTCCACCAGGCGGTCCATCTCCTCGCGGGCGAAGACGTCATCCTCCATCTCGGTCAGGACCCGCGCGTATCCCAGACGGGCCTCGCGACTGTCCGGGTGCGCCTCCACGGTCGCGCGCAGGGTCTCGACCGCCGCATCGTCATGCCCGGCCTCGCTCTGGGCCCGTGCATGCAGCAAACGCAGCTGGACCGATTCCGGGAAGCGCTCGGCGGCTCGCTCGGTCACCGCAAGCACCGCCTCACCTGGCTCGCCAAAGCGCAGCGCAGCCTCGGCCTGCACGCGATGCACGCCCACGTCGTCGCGGCGGCGCTCGGCCAGCAGGTGCATGGTCTCCATAGCCGCCTGCTGGTCCTGAGCCTGACCAATCACACCACCCAGGGTCGCGTAGGGGTCGCCGCCCTGCACCACGACGCGATTCATCAGCGAATCCAGCTGTTCGGCCGCCTGCCCGGCATCACCGGCGTTGATCCGCAGGACCGTCGAGACCTGGCTGGCATCGGTGCTCTCGGGGGCCAGACGCAGCCAACGGTCGGCCGAACGCTGTGCGTGTTCCGGCTCGCGCGCGAACAAGGCGATCCGGGTGGCACGCTCGGCGATGGCCGGATCGTCGCTCAGCAACGCCGCGGCTCCGTAATAGCGCGCCGCCTCGGCATGCTCGCCGGAGCGCACCGCGATCTCGGCGGCCAGGACGCTGAACATCAGCACAGCCTCCGGATCCTGGGTCTGCATCAAGGGCAGCACCTCGGGGCGATCCGACTCCGGCGGTTCGGAGGCGTCCAGCGGGGTATGCGCACAACCCACCAGGGAGAACACGGCGGTGAGCGCGAGCAGGCTTCGAATCATGTTGTGTCCAATCGGGATCATTGCGGCCATATCGGATGGGACGGGGCAGCGGCCCCCAGGGTTCCACAGCTCGGGTTCCACACAACGGGTATACGGAGACGTCCGGCCGGCGCGCGCCACCTCCTGCTAACCGTACAGCACAGTACACTATCGGGAAATTCGGCCACGCGCCCGCGTTTTCCGGCACAATACGCGCCAGCATGCTGTTCACTCTCGGGATCAATCACAAGACGGCTCCGGTCGCCATTCGCGAACGGCTCTCCGTCAACGAGCACGAACTCGGCGAGGCCCTGCACTCGCTGCGTTCCGGCGTGCTATTGCCGGAAACCGCGATCCTGTCCACCTGCAACCGCACCGAGGTGTACTTCCGCGAGGACGATCAGCAAAGCGAGCAGCGCGTCATCGACTGGATCGGCGGCTACCACGGCATCGACCGCGACGAACTGAAACCCTACCTCTACCTGCACCACGATGGCTCGGCCGTGCGTCACACTCTGCGCGTGGCCAGCGGGCTGGATTCCATGGTCCTCGGCGAGCCGCAGATCCTGGGGCAGATGAAGACCGCCTACCAGCACGCCCACAACGCCGGTACGCTCGGGCGCTCGCTGGAGCGTCTGTTCCAGCACGCCTTCGCCACCGCCAAGGACGTGCGCACCCAGACCGCCATCGGCCAGAGCGCGGTCTCGGTCGCCTTCGCTGCGGTGTCACTGGCACGCCAGATCTTCGGCGACCTGAAGCCGCTGACCGCCCTGGTGATCGGCGCCGGCGAGACCATCGAACTGGCCCTGCAGCATCTCTCCGGGGGCGGCATCGGCAACGTCATCGTCGCCAACCGCACGGTGGAGCGCGCCCGCGCGGTGGCCGGACGCTTCGATGCCGAGGCCATCAGCCTCGACCAGCTCCCCGATCGCATGGCCGATGCCGACATCGTCATCTCCTCCACCGCCGCACCCTTGCCGATCCTGGGCAAGGGTGCGGTGGAACGCGCGCTGCGCAAGCGCCGGCACAAACCGATGTTCATGGTGGACATCGCCGTGCCGCGCGACATTGAGCCCGAGGTCGGCCAGCTCGAGGACGTCTACCTCTACACCGTGGACGACCTGCAGGAGGTCATCGACGAGAACATGGCCTCGCGCCAGGCCGCTGCCGAACAGGCCGAAGAGATCATCACCCAGCGCGCCGGCGAGTTCATGCGCTGGCTGCGTGCCCGCGACTCGGTGGACAGCATCCGCCAGCTGCGCCAGCGCGCCGACAGCGTGAAGGCCGAGGCGCTGGCCAAGGCCGAAGCCATGCTGCGCGCCGGCAAGTCGCCCGAGGAGGCGATGCAGCTGCTGGCGCACAACCTGACCAACAAGCTGATGCATGCCCCCTGCAAGTCGCTGAACACCGCCGCGCACGAGGGCGATGCCCGCCTGCTGGAGGCCGCGCATCGGCTGTTCCAGCTGCCCGCCCCGGAAGACGACCCCGGCGACGATTCCGACTCCGGCGCCCGTTCGTGAAGACCTCGTTCCGCACCAAGCTCGAGGGCCTGACCGAACGCCACGCCGAGATCGCGCAGCTGCTGGCCACCCCCGACGCCGCCGAGGACCCGGACCAGCTGCGCCGCCTGTCACAGGAATACAGCCAGCTGGAACCGGTGGCCGAGGCCTGGAAGGCCTGGCACGACAACCACGCGGCGCTGGAAGAGGCGCGCGCGATGCTCGAGGACGACGACGCCGATCTGCGCGCCATGGCCGAGGCCGAGATCGAATCCCTGACCGAACAGACAGAGGCGCTGGAGGCGGAGCTTTACCGCCACCTGATCCCGAGCGACCCGCACGACAACGCCAACGTGTTCCTGGAGATCCGCGCCGGGACCGGCGGTGACGAGGCCGCGATCTTCGCCGGCGACCTGCTACGCATGTACACCCGCTACGCCGAAAACCAGCGCTGGAAGCTGGAGATCCTCAGCGCCAGCGAGGGCGAGCACGGCGGCTACCGCGAGGTCATCGCGCGCCTGGCAGGGCAAGGCGCCTACTCCCGGCTCAAGTTCGAATCCGGCGCTCATCGCGTGCAGCGCGTCCCCGAGACCGAATCCCAGGGCCGCATCCATACCTCCGCCGCAACGGTCGCCATCCTGCCGGAACTGGAGGAGGTCGAGATGCCGGAGATCAACCCGGCCGACCTGCGTGTGGACACCTTCCGCGCCTCCGGCGCCGGCGGACAGCACATCAACAAGACCGACTCCGCCGTGCGCCTGACCCACCTGCCCACCGGCATCGTGGTCGAGTGCCAGGAAGAACGCTCGCAACACAAGAACCGGGCCAAGGCGCTCACCTACCTGGCGGCGCGCATCTTCGAGACCGAGCGCGAGGCCCAGGCGGCCGCGCAGAGCGCCGAACGCAAGGGTCTGGTCGGCAGCGGCGACCGCTCCGAGCGCATCCGCACCTACAACTTCCCGCAGGGCCGGGTGACCGACCATCGCATCAACCTGACCCTGTACAAGCTGGAACAGGTGATGGCCGGTGACCTCGACCCGGTCATCGACCCGCTGATCCACGAATACCAGGCCGAGCAGCTCGCCACCCTCGCGGAGGCGTAATGGAGGCCCCACCCACGCTGGATACCCTGTTGCAGGGCCTGCGCACCCGCCTTCAGCAGGCGGGCGTCGAGAGCCCGGGGCTGGAGGCGCGCATGATCCTGAGTGCCACCACCGGCCGCGACACCGCCCAGCTGATCGCGCGCGGTAACGACCCCGCCAGTACCGCACAGGCCGCCCACGCCGAAGCGCTTTGCCAGCGCCGCTGCGCCGGCGAGCCCATGGCGCACATCCTGGGGCGCCGCGCCTTCTGGACGCTGGAGCTGGGCGTCTCCCCCGCCTGCCTGATCCCACGCCCCGAGACCGAGCTGCTGGTGGAACAGGCGCTGGCCGTGATCGACGAGTTGGACACCGACGCACCCCGCGTACTCGATCTGGGCACCGGCCCCGGCACCATCATCCTGGCGCTAAAAAGCGAACGCCCGGACATTCAGGCCTTTGCCAGCGACCGCAGCGAGGGTGCACTGCAGCAGGCGCAGACCAATGCGCACGCGCTGGGGCTCCCGGTTCAGCTCTGGCAGGGCGACTGGCTCGACGCACTGACCCCGCAGCTGCACTTCGACGTCATCACCTGCAACCCGCCCTACATCGACCCGGACGACCCGCACCTGACGCGCGGCGACCTGCGCTTCGAGCCACGCACCGCCCTGGCTGCGGCGGAACACGGCCTCGCCGACCTGCACCGGGTGATCGACAACGCCCGCCCCCACCTGAAGCCCGGCGGCTGGCTGCTCCTGGAACACGGCTTCGACCAGGGCGAACGCGTTCGACAACGGCTGCAGCAGGCAGGCTATCGGGACGTCCACACCCAGAAGGATCCCGCCGGCCACGAACGGACCAGCCTGGGGAGACACTGAACGACGTCAACGTGACGAGCATGCCCCGACCACAAAAAAGGCCCCGGCCAGATGGCCGGGGCCCAGCGTGTGACAGTCGCTCTCGGGTCAGAACGGCAGACGCAGGTGCAGGTTGACCGAACCGGCGGGGGAAGACCGGTGGCGGTAGCGGCTCGAACGATGGTCGTAGTAGTGATAGTGATGATGCTCGTGACCACGTGACTGCTTTTGATGGCCACGCCCACGACTCTTCGCACGCTTCGCCTGCTTGTGCCCCCGCGCGCCGGGATGGCCACGGTAGTCCTTGTGCCCGCTCGAATGGCCGTGACGCACGTGCTGCAGGGCACCCGCATCGAAGGTCGAGGCACCCGCCGCCGCGACCGGATGGGCCGCATGCGTCGGGGCGGACAGGGCGAATGCCAGCAGCGCGGCCGGCGCCAGAATGGCGAGTCGTTTCATGATGGATCCCTCCTTCCATCCCGGCCGCCTTGAGAGAGAATCGACGGCCCGGGGTTGTGGCAGGATTGCCAGGATCAAGCGTATGCAGCGTTCCTGAACGGTTCCTAACTGAGCCCGTCCACGAGCGTGACGCCGGTTACAATTTCGGCCTTACCCCGGAGATTGCCCCATGGATGACGACCAACTCCTGCGCTACAGCCGCCAGATCATGCTCCCCGGCGTGGGCATCGAAGGGCAGGAATCCCTGCAGCAGGCGCATGCAGTGATCATGGGGCTCGGCGGGCTGGGCTCACCGGTGGCGGCCTACCTGGCCGCAGCCGGGGTGGGCCGGCTGACGCTCGTCGACCCGGATCATGTGGAGGTGACCAACCTGCAGCGCCAGATCCTGCATACCGATGCGGACATCGGCCGCGACAAGGTGGCCTCGGCCGCCGATCGCGTGGCGGCCATGAACCCCCGCTGTCAGGTAGAGACGCGCGCCGAGCGCCTGGATGACGCGGCGATGACCCGGCTGTTCGCCAGCGCCAACGTCGTACTGGACGGGACGGACAACTTCGCCGCGCGCGGGGCCATCAGCCGCGCCGCACTGGCGGCCGGCACGCCGCTGGTCTCCGGGGCGGTAATCCGCTTCGAGGGACAACTGACCACCTTCGACTACCGCGATCCGGAGGCGGCCTGCTACCACTGCCTGTACGGCGAGGGGGGCGGCGACGAGGACACCTGCGCCGCCAACGGCGTGCTGGCCAGCCTGCCCGGTGTGGTCGGCAGCCTGCAGGCGACCGAGGCCCTGAAGCTGCTCATGGGGCTGCCGATCCTGAGCGGCCGGCTGCTGATCCTCGACGGGCTCGCCATGCAGTTCCGCGAGATCCGGCTGCGCCGCGACCCCGCCTGCCCCGCGTGCAGCCACCGCCACACCCCGGCCTGAAGCGAACGGATACGCGCGGATCAGGCACAGGAGCGGGGATGAAAGGGCAGAACCTTGCCGCGTGAGGGCGGTGGGGCAGCTTCGGCAATCGCCGCGCTCAGCTCCGCCTCCATCGCAGACAGCGTGCGGTTCATCACCATGCTGGCCATGGCATGGAACAGCAACAGCTCGCAGGCGACCGGGCGATGCAGGCTGCGCCGACCACGGGAATGGAAGGCCGTCCAGGCAACCACCGGCATATCGTTCAGCACCCGGTCCACGACGATCCAGGCATCGCGCTGGAGGATCAGGTCCAGTTGTTTGAGCCCCGACGGCGACAGGCGGATCTCCGGTCCCAGCCGAGCCAGGGCGCGACGCACCTGGTTGAAATAGCGCGCCTCCACCAGCCAGCCGGGGCGGACATCCAGGGTCGGGATTTCGGTGTGCCGGGAATACATCGCGCCCTCGTCTGCAGACTGCTGCAAGGTCAGTCTGTTCTATAGCAAGGCCGGGGGACGATGGGGACCACGGGTCCCTGCGGCAGAGTTGCCGAACGTCACGACAGGCTAACGAGGGGAGTCCGGGAAAGGCTTCGGGATCGGGGGCACCCCGGAAAGCCCTGTCTACTGGCGGGTGTCCGGGATCGGCGGCTGGGCAACCTCGGGCGCACAAAGGGCCTCGGCGTCGACCGGATCGAAGTGGTAATGCGCGTTGCAGAACTCGCAGGTCACCTCCACCGCGCCCTGCTCCTCGATGATGCTGCGAATCTCGTCACGCCCCAGACTGCGCAGGGTTTCGGCGATGCGCTCGCGCGAGCAGGGGCAGTGGAAAGTCACCGGCGTGCCGTCGAACAGGCGCACCCGCTCTTCGGCGAACAGCCGGCCCAGCAGGGCACCAGCGTCCAGCTTCAGCAACTCGTCGGCGGTGGTGGTCTCGGCCAGGATCGTGGCGCGGTTCCACTCCTCCGAATCGCGCGTCACCGCATTGCCACCCTCGGCCGGCAGCGCCTGCAACAGCAGACCGGCGGCGGACTGCGCCCCGCTCGCCAGCCACAACCGGGTCGGCAGCTGTTCCGAGCGCTCGAAGTAGACGTTCATCGCCTCCGCCAGCGAGTCGCCCTCCAGCTCCACGACGCCCTGATAGCGCTCGCTGCCGTCGCCCGGGTCCAGCGTCAGCATCAGCCGTGCGTCCTCGCCGGCGCATTCGGCCAGGGTCGCGCCCTCCGGCGGGGTCTCGCGAAAGCGCGCCAGGCCACGCAGCCGCCCCTGGCCATCGGCCTGGGCGACGATCATGTGCACCGGCCCGGGGCCGGTGATCTGCAGGATCAGCGAGCCGTCGAACTTGAGGGTGGCGGCGGTCAGGGCAACGGCCGCATAGGCCTGGCCCAGCAAGTCGCGCACCACGGGCGGGTACTCGTGCAACTCCAGCAGGGCCTGCCAGGAGGCGTCCAGGTGCACCCACTCGCCGCGTACCCCGGCCTCCTCCAGCATGAAGCGGTGGAGGGTATCGGTCTCACGCATGGTGGCAGGACTCCGAAATACGCAACGGCATCAACCGTCCAGCTTGGCCTTGAGGCGCTCGTTGACCTGGGCCGGGTTGGCCTTGCCCTGGGTCGCCTTCATCACCTGGCCGACAAAGAAGCCGAACAGCTTGTCCTTGCCGCCGCGATACTGCTCGAGCTGCTGCGGGTTGTTGGCCATGACCTCGTCGATGATGGTATCGATCGCGCTGGTATCGGTGATCTGCTTGAGCCCCTTGGCCTCGATCACGGCATCGGCGTCGCCTTCGCCGTTCCACATCGCCTCGAAGACTTCCTTGGCGATCTTGCCGGAGATGGTCTCGTCCTGAATGCGCGCGAGCAGGCCGGCCAGACCCTCGGCATTGACCGGGGCATCCGCCAGCTCGACCTCGGAGCGGTTCATCGCGGCGGAGAAGTCGCCCATCACCCAGTTGGCGGCCAGCTTGGGCGCGCCGCAACCGGCAGCCACGACCTCGTAGAAATCGCCCATGTCGCGCGCGGCGGTCAGTACGCCGGCGTCGTAGTCGGACAGGCCGTACTGTTCGACGAAGCGTGCCCGCTTGGCGTCCGGCAGCTCGGGCAGTTTCTCGCGCACGGAGTCGATGAACGCAGTGTCCACGACCAGCGGCAGCAGGTCCGGATCAGGGAAGTAGCGGTAGTCGTTCGCCTCTTCCTTGCTGCGCATGGAGCGCGTCTCATCGCGATCCGGGTCGTACAGGCGAGTCTCCTGCACCACCGAACCGCCGCCTTCGATCAGGTCGATCTGACGCTCGACCTCGAAGTTGATGGCGCGCTCGACGAAGCGGAAGGAGTTCAGGTTCTTCAGCTCCGCGCGGGTGCCGAACTCGGTCTGGCCCTTGGGCCGCACCGAGACGTTGGCGTCACAGCGGAAGCTGCCTTCCTGCATGTTGCCGTCGCAGATATCCAGATAGCGCACCAGCGAGTGCATCTTCTTCATGTAGGCGACGGCCTCCTTCGCGGAGCGCAGCTCCGGTTCGGAGACGATCTCGATCAGCGGGGTGCCGGCGCGATTGAGGTCGATGCCGGTCATCGCCTCGAAGCCCTCGTGCAGGCTCTTCCCGGCGTCCTCCTCGAGGTGCGCGCGGGTCACGCCGACGCGCTTGATGGTGCCGTCTTCCAGTTCGATATCCAGATGCCCCAGGCCCACGATTGGCAGTTCGAACTGCGAAATCTGGTAACCCTTGGGGAGGTCCGGATAGAAGTAGTTCTTGCGCGCGAACACCGAGCGCGGGGTAATCTCAGCATTGATCGCCAGGCCCAGCATCACGGCCCGCTCCACCGCACCCTGGTTCAGCACCGGCAGTACGCCGGGCATGCCCAGGTCCACCGGGCAGGCCTGGCGGTTGGGCTCGGCGCCGTAGGCGGTGGGCGCCCCGGAGAAGATCTTGGAGACGGTATTGAGCTGGGCGTGAATCTCCAGCCCGATGACGGTTTCCCATTCCATGTTCAGGGCCCTCAGGCGAAGGCCGCCGGCACGCGGGCGTGCCAGTCGGTCTCTTGCTGATACTGGTGAGCAACGCCCAGCAGGCGCGCCTCGTCAAAGTAGTTGCCGATCAATTGCAGCCCGACCGGCAGGCCGTCGATCTCGCCGGCCGGCAGCGACATCGCCGGCAGCCCCGCGAGGTTCGCGGCGATGGTGTAGATATCCGACAGGTACATGCTGACCGGGTCGGCCTTGGCACCCAGCGCGAACGGCAGCTCCGGGGTGGTCGGCGCGAGCAGCACGTCGACGTCCTCGAAGGCGCGGCGGAAGTCGTCGGCGATGATGCGCCGGACCTTCTGCGCCTTCAGGTAGTAGGCGTCGTAGTAGCCGGCGGACAGCACGTAGGTGCCGACCATGATGCGGCGCTTCACCTCGTCGCCAAAGCCCTCCCCGCGCGAGCGGGTGTAGAGGTCCATCAGGTCCTCGGGATTCTCGCAGCGGTAGCCGTAGCGCACGCCGTCGAAACGCGCGAGGTTGGAGGAGCACTCGGCCGGGGCGACCACGTAGTAGGCCGGCACCGACAGGTGGCTGTTCGGCAGGCTGACCTCGCGCACCTCGGCGCCGCGGCCCTTGAGCACCTCGATGGCGGCGTCGATCACGCCGCGCACTCGCTCGTCCAGTCCGGCCTCGCCGAAGAATTCCGTCGGCAGGCCGATGCGCAGGCCCTTCAGGTCCTGCTCCAGTCCGGCGGTGAAATCCTCTTCCGGGCGCTCGACGCTGGTGGAGTCGCGTTCGTCGAAGCCGGCCATGGCATTCAGCATCCGCCCGCAGTCCTCGGCAGTCGCGGCCATCGGGCCACCCTGGTCGAGACTGGAGGCGAAGGCGATCATGCCGTAGCGCGAGACGCGCCCGTAGGTCGGCTTGAGCCCGGTGATGCCACAAAATGCGGCTGGTTGGCGGATCGAACCACCGGTGTCGGTACCCGTGGCGCCCGGCACCAGGCGCGCCCCCACCGCGGCGGCAGAGCCACCGGAGGAACCACCCGGGACGCGTTCGGTATCCCAGGGGTTGCGAACGGGACCATAGAAACTCGTCTCGTTGGACGAGCCCATCGCGAATTCGTCCATGTTGGTCTTGCCCAGCATCACCGCGCCGGCGGCATTCATGCGCTCGACGACCGTGGCGTTGTAGGGCGAGACGAACGGATCCAGCATGCGCGAGCCGCAGGAGGTGCGCACGCCCTCGGTGCAGAAGATGTCCTTCTGCGCGACCGGCACGCCCAGCAGCGGGGTCTTTTCACCCTTCGCCAGGCGCGCATCGGCGGCATCGGCCTGCGCCAGCGCCTGCTCGGCGGTCACGGTGATGAAGCTGTTCAACTGCGGATCGAGACGCTCGATCCGGTCCAGATACAGCTGGGTCAATTCGCGCGAGCTGATCTCGCGGGCCTGGAGCTTGCGCACCCAGCCGGACAGGGTTTCCTGGGCCATGGTTTCGGGGACTCTTGCTGGCTAGAAGCGTGACGGGTTCAACAGAACGGCGACCGCGCGGATCATTCGATGACGCGCGGGACCAGGTACAGACCACCCTCGACAGCCGGGGCGATGGCCTGGAAGACCTCGCGCCGATCCGGCTCGGTCACCGCATCCGGGCGCAGGCGCTGCTCGGCGTCCAGCGGGTGGGCCATCGGCTCGACACCCTCGATGGCCGCACCATCCAGTTGTTCGACAAAGTCAAAGATGTCGCTCAGCCCACCCGCGAAATCCCGGGCCTGGTCATCGTTCATGGCCAGACGGGAGAGATGGGCGATGCGCCGGACTTCGGAGGTATCGACGGACATGGCAGGGTGGGTCCTGTAGCGTTCGGATTCATTGGGCGAAACGGAGCGCAAACTTACCACAAAGCCGTTGTTGCCCAAACCCCGGGCGCTTGCTAGAGTCGACGGCTTTCCCGCCCGCCCACTCAAGCAGGTTTCTTCTTCATGTTCAAACGCCTTCTGGGGTTGTTCTCCAACGACATCTCCATCGATCTCGGCACGGCCAACACCCTCATCTATATGCGCGGCCAGGGCATTGTCCTGAACGAACCCTCCGTGGTCGCGATTCGTCAGGACCGCGGCCCGGGCGGCCCGCGCTCCATCGAGGCCGTGGGGATCGAGGCCAAGAAGATGCTCGGCCGCACGCCGGAGCACGTGGTGACGGTGCGCCCGATGAAGGATGGCGTCATCGCCGACTTCACCACGACCGAGAAGATGCTGCAGTACTTCATCAAGAAGGTGCACGAGCGGCGGATCTTCCGCCCCAGCCCGCGCGTGCTGGTCTGCGTGCCCTGCGGCGCCACCCAGGTGGAACGCCGCGCGATCCGCGAATCCGCCTTCGGCGCCGGGGCGCGCAAGGTCTATCTGCTGCAGGAGCCCGTGGCCGCAGCCATCGGCGCCGGCATCCCGCTGGACGAGGCGGTCGGCTCCATGGTGCTGGACATCGGCGGCGGGACCTCCGAAGTCGCGGTGCTGTCGATGAACGGTATTGTCTATTCCGAATCCGTGCGCATCGGCGGCGACACCTTCGACGAGGCCATCATGGCCTATGTACGCCGCAACTACGGCGTACTGATCGGCGAGGCCACCGCCGAACGCATCAAGCA
The DNA here is from genome assembly GCF_000377825.1 of Thioalkalivibrio sp. AKL9. Lineage (NCBI taxonomy): Bacteria > Pseudomonadati > Pseudomonadota > Gammaproteobacteria > Chromatiales > Ectothiorhodospiraceae > Thioalkalivibrio > Thioalkalivibrio sp. AKL9. The sequence goes on from NZ_KB905103.1 coordinate 130,634, forward strand.
CACCGTCGGCTCGGCCTATCCGGGCAAGGAACTGCTCGAGATCGAGGTCAAGGGCCGCAACCTGGCCGAGGGCGTGCCGCGCTCGTTCACCCTGAACTCGAACGAGATCCTGGAAGCCTTACAGGATCCGCTGTACGGCATCGTCTCTGCCGTACGCACCGCCCTGGAGCAGACCCCGCCGGAACTCGGCGCGGACGTCGCCGAGCGCGGCATTGTGCTGACCGGCGGCTCCGCCCTGCTGCAGCAGCTGGACCGGCTGATCATGGAAGAGACCGGCATCCCGGTGGTCATCGCCGACGACCCGCTGACCTGCGTCGCCCGCGGCGGCGGCCGGGTGCTGGAGATGCTCGACGAGAAACGGGTCGACTTCCTCGCAATGGAATAAGGCCGGACCACCCCGCCCGCGTCGCCACGGCGCGGGTCTGGTTCGGGTTACACTCCGGGCCGCAAGAGGTCGGCAAAGCCGCACGGGACGGGGTTCCGCAGCGGCTTTGCCTTGTCGACGCGATCCGGAACCGGAGGTCACGCCATCAGCAAGCCGCTGTTCAGACTGGGTGTCTCGCCCACTCTGCGCCTGCTCGCGGTGATCCTGCTGGGCCTGGCGCTGATGGCGCTGGATCACCGCGTCAACGAACTGCAGTTTGTCCGCGGCGCCCTGGCCACCGTCACCTACCCGCTGCAGGTCGCGGTGGATGCACCGGTCCGCGCGGTCAGCCGGGTGTTCGAGTCGTTCACCAGCCGCGAAGACCTGATCACCGAGAACCGCATCCTGCGCAGCGAGAATGCCGAGCTGCGCGCGCGTCAGCTGCGCTTCGAGGCCCTGCAGCTGGAGAACGACCGCCTGCGCGCCCTGCTGAATACCGCCGAGCAGGCCGAAGAGCGGGTCGAGATCGCCAAGCTGCTGGCCGTGGATCTCGACCCCTTTCGCCAGCAGATCGTGCTCAACAAGGGGCGCAATGACGATGTCTATGCCGGCCAGCCGGTCATCAATGCCGACGGCGTGATCGGTCAGGTTCTGTCGACCCGTCTGACCAGCTCGATCGCTCTGCTGATCTCCGACCCCAGCCACGCGCTGCCGGTACTGAGCGCGCGCACCGGGCTGCGCGGTCTGGTGGTCGGCACCGGCAACCCGCAACGCCTGGAGATGCGCCACGTCCCGCTGCAGGAGGATGTGGAGCCCGGCGACCTGCTGCTGACCTCCGGGCTGGGCGGCCGTTTCCCGGCCGACTACCCAGTGGCCCGGGTCACCTCGGTCGAGCGGCCACAGGGCCAACCATTCCTGAGCATCGAGGCCGAACCGCTGGCGGCCCTGGACCGCTCCCGCGAGGTCCTGTTGCTGTGGACCGACGGCGCCGTTTCAGCGATCGCCCCGCTCAATCTGGACAACGACCTGGAGGCGGCTCCTCCGAACGCGCTCGAATCAGAACCGGCCGAAGGGACACCGTGACCCGTGCCATCGGCATCCCCTGGCCGGTGGCGCTGACCCTGCTGGCAGCTCTGGCCCTCGCCATCGTGCCGGTCCCGGATATCCTGCGCCCGGCGCGCCCGGAGTGGCTGGCGCTCATCCTGATCTACTGGGCCATGGCCTTCCCGTCGCGCATCGGCATCCTGACCGCCTTCGTCGCCGGCCTGTTGCTGGACACCCTGCAGGGCCAGCTGCTGGGGCAGAACGCCATCGCCCTGGCAGTGGTCATCTACATCGTGCTGCAGATCCACCCGCGCCTGCGGGTCTATCCGGTCTGGCAACAGATGATGGTGGTCGCCATCCTGATGGCCCTGTTCAAGCTTCTGGCCCTGTGGCCACAGGGCATCACCGGATTTCCGCCGGGCAGCCTCTGGTACTGGGCGCCGGTCCTCACCAGCGCCCTGGTCTGGCCCCTGATCTTCTCCCTGCTGCGCGACCTGCGTCGGCGCTGGCTGCTGCACCTCACCTGAGGAAAACGCCGACCCCATCCCGGTCGAAGCAAACCGGGACTGTCACGCATACTGTGTCCGAACCAAAACAAGGAGCCTTGCATGGACCCGAACAAGCAAACCGAGATCGAAGCCGCCGTGTTGCGCCGCTTGCTGCAGCACCTGGACGAACGCAAGGACGTGCAGAACATTGACCTGATGAACCTGGCCGGCTTCTGCCGCAACTGCCTGTCCAAGTGGTACGTGGCGGCCGCCGAGGAGCGCGGCGAGTCCATCGACTACGAGGGCGCGCGCGAGATCGTCTACGGCATGCCCTACAGCGAGTGGAAGGAGCGCCACCAGAAGGAGGCGACGCCGGAGCAGAAGGCCGCCTTCGAGGCCAGCCAGAAATCGCCCCATGCATGATCACGGCCTGATCGAGACCCCGGAGGCCCTTCAGGGCTTCCTCGACACCATCGCCGGGACCGACTGGATCGCGCTGGATACGGAGTTCATGCGCGAGAAGACCTACTACCCGCGCCTGTGCCTGATCCAGCTGGCAACTCTGGACCAGATCGCCTGCGTCGACCCGCTGCAACTCGACATCAAGCTGCTGGAACCCCTGCTGTTCGATGCCGGCGTGACCAAGGTCTTCCACTCGGCCTCGCAGGATCTCGAGGTCCTGTATCGCGAACTCGGACGGGTGCCCGCCCCGGTGTTCGACACCCAGATCGCCGCCAGCATGCTCGGCCACGGCGAGCAGATCGGCTACGCCAACCTGGTCAAGGCGATCCTCGATCGCGACCTCGACAAGAGCCAGACCCGCACGGACTGGGCACGCCGCCCCCTAAGCAAGGAACAGATCCTTTACGCCGCCGATGACGTACGCTTCCTGGCCACCGTGTTCATGCGCCTGCTGCACGAACTGGAAAGCCATGACCGCATGCACTGGCTGCGCCCGGAGATGGAGGCCCTGAGCGACCCGGGCCTGTACGAACCAAACCCCGAGGCGGCCTGGCAGCGGGTCTCCGGGGCCAAGCGGCTCAAGCCGCGCGAGCGCGGCGTACTCAAGGCCGTGGCCGCCTGGCGCGAACGCGCGGCGCAGGCGAGCGACCGCCCGCGGCGCTGGATCCTGGCCGACGACATCCTGATCGATATCGCCCGGCGCACGCCGGAGGACACCGCCGCCCTGCACCAATTGCGCGGGTTCCCCGACGGCATGAAGCCGCCGCGTCAGGAAGAGCTGCTGGAGGCGATCCGCGAAGGCCAGGCCCTGCCCCGCGAGGAATGGCCACAACTACCGGACAAGGCGAAGCTAACCGAGGCGGAAGAGGTGCTGGCGGACATCGGCATGGCCCTGCTGCGCGAGTGCGCGCGACGCAACCAGATCACCGCCGGCGCGATTGCGCAGCGCAAGGATGTCATCGAACTCCTGAAGGGCGACGGCACAAGCGGCCGTCTGGGCAGCGGCTGGCGCCACGAGATCGCGGGAAAGACCATCGCCCGCTGGTTTGCGGGCGATGGTGAGCTGACACGTACGGAGGAAGGGCTGCAGATCCGCCCGTGATCGTCGCCCGGGCGGATCTGCGGCTGGGTCAGGCGGCCTTGTAGATCCCGCGGCGCGGCGAGGTCAGGCGACCCTGGCGCTTCAGGTAGGCCAGGGTCTGGCTGATGTTCTTGGTATCCAGACCGGCCTTCTCGGCCTGTGCCTTGATCTCCTTGATCCCCATCTCCGGCTGGGTGGCGACGATATCGCAAAGCTTCTGGCTGATGGACTCGCCACCGGCCCGGCGCCCGCGACGTCCGCCGCCCGCGGTACGGCCCACGCGCCCGCCCAGTTCACGGATCTGGCGCTCGAGCTCGCCGAGTTCCTTGCGATGCCGTGCCACCATTTCCTTGCGCTTTTCCATCAGCTTCTCGCGCTTCTCGCGGCGTTCGGCTTCCTTGCCCTCGGCTTCTTCCTTTTCCCGCTGGCGCGCGAGGGCGTACAGTTCTTCGGCCGACAGATCGGAGGCCTTCTTGTTATCCATGCTCATACAGAACTCCCGGGTTCTTAAAACGGATGCGATTACAGGTTAAGACCAAAGGGTTTCCGGCTATTCAGTCTAGCCTCTAACATTTGATCACCATAGAATAGTACCACCCCATGGATAAATGCTGTAACGATCATAATAAGGCGCACACGGCACAAGAGCGACCACACGCACTTTCTGGCGAAAACCGCACACTCATACGAGAAGAGGTCGCCCGATTGTATAACCAGGCCGCCGGCACGCGCGCATCCGATCCTCCCGCCGTTCACTTTGACTTGAAAGGCCGGGCGGCCGGCCAGTGGCGCCTGAGAAAGAACACGGAAACCCTGCGCTTCAATCCGGAAGCCTTCAGTCTGGACTGGAATCAACATTTCCCGGAAACAGTGGCACACGAAGTCGCCCACTCTCTGGTATATCGCACCTACGGCGCGCGCAGGGTTCGGCCCCACGGCCCTGAATGGCGGGGGTTCATGCAGGCGATGGGGTTTCAAAAGCCCCGGGTCACACATGCGACCGCGCTGACCACACGCAAGATGCGCCAATATAACTACGAGTGCGCCTGCGGCCCTCAACTACTGAGCGCGCGCCGACACTTTCTTATTCGCAAACGCGGCTACCACTACCAGTGCCGCCAATGCGGCGAATGGCTAAAGCACTCCGACGGCGGAGCGCCCTGAGGAGCCACCATCATTCCGGGCCGCGTGGCTGTTGATATAGTCAACCAGCCGCACCGTTGCCCCCTGATGCTCCGCAATAAAAGCGGCCGAACGGCGCCGCAAGGCCTCACGCCCAGGTTCATCCATTACCAGCAATGCCCGAAGACGGGTAATGGCCTCGTCGGCGTCGGCCGCTCGCCCCAGCACATTCGCAGCCTGCATGCGCTCCACCAGGAGTTCGAAGTTGTCCACGTGCGGACCCATAACAACCGGGCAGTGCCACAACACCGCCTCCAGCGGATTGTGCCCGCCCACCGAAACCAGCGACCCCCCTATGAAGGCCGCATCGGCCAGCCCGAAGAAGCGCTTCAGCTCCCCGAGGGTATCCAGGAGCCAGAAATGGGTGGCGGCGTCCGGCAGACCTTCACTGCGACGCACGAAGGTGTGACCGGAACGCTCCAGCAAGTCCGCCACTGCGGGAAACCGCTGCGGATGGCGTGGCGCCACCACAACCAGGAGGCGTGGATACTCGGTGCGCAGTGCGCGCAGTCCCGAGAGCAACTGGGCCTCTTCGTCGGCATGGGTGCTGGCAAGAACGACTACCGGACGCCCATCAACCACCGGGCGCAGGGACTCGACTTTCTGACGATCGGTTTCCTCGACGCGGATATCGAACTTGATGTCGCCGTTGACCGTCACGCGATCAGGCACGGCCCCGAGCGCGACGAAACGCTCGCGGTCCAGCGGATTGCGACAGGCAATCCAGTCAAATCCGTTCAATGCCGGCGTGATCAGCCGCGGGAGCCGCGCATAACGCCGAGCCGAACGCCCGGACATACGGGCGTTCGCCAGCACGACCGGGATACCCACCCTCCGGGCCGCCGCCAGCATATTCGGCCAGATCTCGGTCTCCATCACCACGATGCACTGCGGCCGCAGCGCTCGCAGGAAGCGCCCCTGTAGCCAGGGCAGATCCAGTGGCATGAAGCGATGCATGACGCGATCGCCGAGCCGCTCGGTCAGCATCGCGGCGCCGGTCGGCGTCGTCGTGGTTACCAGGATGCGACGCGGGCCGGGCGCCAGAAGCTGGCGAATGAGCGGTTCCGCCGCCAGCACTTCACCGACCGAAACCGCATGGATCCAGATCTCCGCCGGCTCCGGCGGAGGGGCCCACCCCATCACCTCGCCCGGACGCACACGCACCGATGCCCGACGACTGCGCAGTCCGTGGCGGATCAGCAGCAAGGGGGTCAGCAACGCAAGCAGCGCCGTGTAGACTACGCGGGTCATTCGCAGGGAGACTCCGATCCGTGACGGCCCGCCCCGAACATCCGAGCGCGACCGAACGCCCGCCCCGCGGCCCCGCCACCTGGCCCATGTGGGCGGTGATCGGCCTGGCTCGGCTGGTCATCCAGTTGCCCATCCGCTGGCAACAAGCGCTTGGGCGCGGCATTGGGCGGCTGTTCTACCGTTACGGCCGCAAGCGGCGCGCGATCGCCCGCACCAACCTCGAACTGTGTTTTCCCGGCCAGCCGCCGGAACGGCGCGAACAGTGGCTGCGCGAGCACTTCGAGGCGGCCGGAATGGGTGTCCTGGAAATAGCCATGGCCTGGTGGGGACGCGACGCGCAACTCAAGGGGCATTACACAATCCACGGGCTGGAACATCTGGACAAGGCACTGGAGCAAGGCAAGGGGGCCCTGCTGGTCAGCGCCCATTTCACCACACTCGAGCTTTGCGGGCGCCTGCTGGCGCTGCACCGGGAGTTTGCCGCGATGTACCGCCCCAGCGAACGCCCGCTGATCAACTACCTGTTCAAGGTCAATCGCAACCGCCACACGGCCGGCGTGATCGCACGCGACGACGTCAAGGGGCTGCTGCGCACCCTGCGCGAGAACATGCCCGTGTGGTATGCACCTGACCAGGCCACCAGCGGGCGCCAGACCGAGCTGGTCCCGTTCTTCGGCGAACCCGCGAACACGCAGACCGCCACGCATCGCATCGCCCGGGTCAGCGGCGCCCCGGTCCTCCCGTTCTTCGGCTACCGGCGCGAAGACGGCCACTACGTCGTGACCATCCACCCCCCGGTAGAGGGCTTCCCCACCGAGGACGCCCACGCCGACACCCTGCGCATCAACCACATCATCGAAGAAGCCGTGATGGATGCCCCGGGGCAGTACTTCTGGACCCACAAGCGCTTCAAGAAACGCACGGGCCTGCCCGACCCCTACGCGCCCTAGCGTGGAATCTCGAAGGCTGCCTCCGAGCAGGAGACAATAAGCCAGCCACAATGATCATGGCGAGCCGCCTGCCGTTATACTGCCCGGGCCATTGCAAGAGCCCCTCCGGAAGGCTCCAACTCCGGCACTCACCCGCAAAGGTGCTGGCCGTACTCCTTACCCAAACCCTAATGGATAACGAAGCGATGGAATTGCCCAAAGAGGCTGTTTACTCCCACTGGCGCCAGCGCTTTGCCTGGTGGCTGCATTATCTCAAGGCCCGCCAGAACCCCAAGGAGCGCCCACGAGTACGTCGCCTTGCAGGCTTCATTCCCGAGGGAGGGGTAATCTTTGATGTTGGCGCACACTTTGGCTATCTGGCCAAAGAGTTCGCCGTGATCCACAACGGCAGCTGCATGGTCCACTGCTTCGAGCCGGTACCATACACTCGCTCCATCCTCGAACGAGTGGTCGATAGATTCCAAAACGTCCATATCGAATCACGCGCGCTTTCAAATCAGGCGGGGCACATGAAGCTAAGCATTCCCATAAAGGAATCCGGGCGCTTGGGTATCGGACTTGCGCATTTTGGCGACGAGGTGCGGCGAGACTACATCGTGGAGCCCGTGGAAACCCTCACCCTGGATGCCTATGTAGCCGAGCAAGGGCTAGCGCGCCTCGACTTCGTCAAGATGGACGTGGAGGGGGCCGAATTCCAGATCCTCCAGGGCGCAGAAAAGACCTTGAAAGAGCTTCAACCTCATGTCTACTGTGAGCTGATTTCCACTTCCACCGCACGTATGGGGTACAAACCCGAGACAGTGTTCGATTTCCTAACCAACCTCGGCTATCGAGCCGCCGTGATCGAAAGGTCAGGAGAAAAGCGCCCCGTCGAGGGTTTGATCGAGGGAGAGGAGGACTACCTCTTCTACCCGGAACGAGCCGAAAAGTAGCCCGGGTGGCTCCGAAGCGCCTCCCGTACGACCTCTCTATTGGACACAAGCGGATAGACTGTCCAATTTCGGAGCTGGCATTTTTCTCCGGCCCTCAGTTTTCGTGGCCACAAGCCAAAAATTGACACTTCCGGAAAACCCCGTGGACACCCCACCTAAAAATCACGGCGAGAGAGACACGGATTCTGGTGCGGCACCAGCTTCTAGACCCAGTTCGCGGCGGATATCTGCCGCCACCTTCGGCGTGTCATTCACTGGCATGTAGGCCCACTGGTCAAGCGCGCCGGTGAATGGCCGGGTTACCCCTTCCGCCTCCAGGGCGGAATGGAAGGCCTGCAGGCGACGACCGAGTGGCCCCAGGGCCACCGTGTACACCGGCACACCGGTCGCCGCCGCTTCCGAGACCATGGATACAGAATCGGCACTGACCACGATATGGTCGGCCGTTGCCAGCATCGCCATGAAGGGGTTCTCTCCCTGCCCGTCCCAGACAAACCCCGGGACATCCGCCAACCCCTCCACCAGTCGTCGGGTACTGGCCTCGCCCGTACGTCGCGAAGGGGTCACCAGCACGCTACCCCCGGAGGCTCCGGCCGCCGAACGCAGGTCACGGATCAGGGCATCCAGCCGCTCCTGGCCCAGATCTCCCCGCTGGGTGGCACCCCCGATCAGCACCGCGATCCAGGGCCGGGGAAATGCAGCCCAGGCATCCCCCAGGTCCGCACGCGCCGCCTCCAGCCGCTCGGCCGTCACCCGGTGCAGGGCGCCGCGCGTCGCGATCACGTTCGGGCCGGTCAGCCCATCGTGGCGCGGCGGCACCACCCAGTCGAAATGCCGCGGGGCGATCTGTGGATCCTGAATATGCACGGTCATGATGGCACCCCCGCTGGCGCGCCTGAGTGCCACGGCCACCGTGGCACTGCGGCGCCCGCAGGAGATCAAGAGGCGCGGCCAGGGCGGCGCCAGGGAATCGCTATCGGAGGTGAGCCCTCGCAATACGCCGGGCGCGAAGGAGCCGCGCATCCAGCGCCAGGGCGGACGCAGCCCCACCGTCTTGTGCTCATAGGGCAGCCCAACAGCCTCGGCCAGGCCACGGACCTGACTGGTCATCCCGGCTTCGCCGGTCGTCAGTGTCCAGCAGTAAGCCTCGGTCACAATGAAGCGTTCGTCGCCTGGCCTGCGGTCACGCCGGCACGCGGCGCTGCACAGGTGTGTCGGGAGAGGCCAGCTCGTGGCGATTGCGCCACTCTTCGGTGACGTAGTTGATGATCAACGAGCGTCGCACACCTTCCAGGGGGCGCCGATTGTAGCCATGCCAGGTGTTGTCCGCGGGCACGAATACCAGCGCACTGTTATACGTGCCTGGCGCCGTCTCGTAGTGCGTGTCCGCATCCACGTAGACGTCCGTGCCCCAGTTCTCGTAGCCGGGGTCGGTGGACAGGTACAGCAGCATGGTGAATTTTTTCACGCCAAGATCGGTATGCGGTGCCAGCCAGAAACCCTCGGTATCCAGGCAATGCTCGATGCGCAGGTAGTTGCCGCTGACGTCCACGCCGCACACCTCGTAGATCGCATCCAGCACCTGCGGGCTCTCGAACGCCGCTGCAACGCTTTCGCACACATCGGAGGCCCGCCGGTTCTCGACGTCGAAGAAGCGCCGCGAGCTGTTGTGCGTCTCACGCTTGCCCTCGGTGTCACCAATCGCGGGCGGCTCGAACGGCAGCGCCTCCACCGCGCGCGCCGCCGCCTCGGGCAGTATCGCCTGCGGATACCACCGCCGATACGGATACGCCTCCGACCGCGCGCGCCGAAGCGACGCCTCGACCTGACTTGCTACTTCAGCGGCGGTATCCATTTCTTTTTCCACTAAATTCAACAACGCCGCACAGTGTAGTGCAAACCAGGGGGATTCCACAAAAAACAGCGTTCAAACAGGCTGCTAGACTGGCGACAATTCCGATATCGCACCCCCCAAAGATCCACCGTTACCCAGGCCAACGCCATGACACCTTCAGACGGGCCCTTATCGGACCCTGATACAACCCCGTTTGGCACATATCGCCCCAAGGGGTTTGCCCACGCCTTACTCTGGATCGTGCGTCTAGGGCTGGCACGAGGCACGTTGTCGCGCCAGCTCAGAAGATTCTGGAACAGCCGCCTTCCAACCACCGTCGATATCGAACGACGAGACATCCGGTATCGGCTCAACGTTCGGGACAATGTCACCGACGCGAAAATACTCCTTTCATCGAAGGTCTACGACCGCGAGGAACTGGAGCATCTCGCGAACGCATGCGATGACGGCACGTTCATCGATATCGGCGCCAACACCGGGTACTACAGCCTGCACGTGGCGGCCGCCGGGGCACGCCAGGTCCTAGCCATTGAGCCCAACCCTCCGACATTCCGTCGACTTCTGTTCAACCTGGAATGCAATCGCTTTGCCGAGGCGATTCAAGCCCTCCCGCTGGCCATTGGTCCAAACGGTACCGCCATGCTGCACTTGGCCGAAGGACTGGGTTCCGCCTCGCTCAATCCGTCGGAACAGTCACGGGGCAACACGGTTGAGGTCCAGACCGAGCCCCTTCTGGATGTACTCACCAATGCCGGAATCGAAAGCATCGACGGCCTCAAGATCGACATCGAAGGATACGAGTACCAGGCCCTGGAACCGTTTTTCCGGGACGCGCCTCCATCGCTGCATCCTAGATGCATCGTTATAGAAAGCTGTCACGGGCACATCTGGGAAAAAGACGTCCTGGCCCTGCTTCGGGAGCATGGTTACCAAATCCAGAGCCGCTCACGGTCCAACTCGATCCTGCACCTGAGTTAGACCCGACCTCGGGCACCAGAACAATTAGCGCAAAGAAACGCACTACTCCACGAGGAAGCCAGCCCCATGGCAACTATTCTGCAAGTCTTGCCCGCCCTGGAATCCGGCGGCGTGGAACGCGGTACCCTGGAAATGGCTCGTGCCATCCAGGCTGCAGGAGAACGCTCCCTGGTCATGTCCGGCGGGGGCAGCATGGCTCCTTCGCTAGAAGCCGAAGGGAGCCAGCACTTCACCTGGCCGGTGGGCAAAAAGTCCCTGCGGTCATTGCGCCTGGTGCGCCCGCTGCGCAACTTCATACGCGAACAGGAAGTAGACCTGGTACACGTCCGCTCCCGCGTACCCGCATGGATCGTATGGCGCGCGTTACAGGGCATGCCCCGGACTGAACGCCCGGCCCTGGTCACGACCTTCCACGGGTTTTACAGCCCCGGCCGATACAGCTCGATTATGACCCGCGGGGACCGCGTCATTGCCGTCTCTACGAGCATCTCGGCCTACATTCAGAAGCACTTTCCGGCATGCCCGACAGAACGTATTCGCGTCATCCATCGAGGCGTGGATCCCAGTGAGTTCCCTTATGGCCATAAGCCAGGCGATGACTGGATTGAGGGCTTCATCCAAACCCTTCCGGCGCACGCCCGCGATCGAGCGCTTATAACGCTCCCCGGTCGCATCACGCGATGGAAGGGGCAACTGGATTTCGTGAAGGTCATGGATTCCCTAATCAAGCGGAACCTCCACGTCCATGGCCTTGTTGTGGGAGGAACGGAAAGACGCCGCCAGCGCTACGAAGCCGAAGTGCGCCAGGAAATCCAAGAACGGGGACTGGAATCCCACATCTCCTGGCTGGGACAGCGTTCCGATCTTCGGGAGATCATGGCGATGTCGTTCGCGGTACTTTCGCTCTCGCGCGAGCCAGAGGCTTTTGGCCGGGTCTCGCTCGAAGCTCTATCCCTGGGGCGACCCGTGATTGCCTACGATCACGGAGGCGTGGGTGAGCAGATGGCCGCTTTGTTCGGCGAGGGAACAATCCCGCCATGCAGGCCCGAACTGGCAGCAGACAGGATATCTGATTGGCTGAAAGGCTCCGCCCCGCGGCCAGCGCATCTTAGGGGGTTTACGCTCGACGAGATGCAAGGACAAACCCTCGACGTCTACCGAGAGCTTCTTTAAGACAAGCCGGACTCAGAGGGTGGACATGTTGGTCACACGCGATCACGCCAGTCGGAGGCGCTGCTCATTCTTGGTGGCCACCCGCGCCAGGCCCGGTTCTCTCACCCATCCCCTCGCCGCCGCGCTCAGGCACGGGCCTCTGATTGCTTGATTGAATGAGCGGTGCCAGCGCGAGAGCGACCACCAGCCAGAGAACCGCTGTCGTGTATGAACTGTAGACAGTCCAGTGGACGTTGATGGGGTTAAGAGCCACAAAGATCGCCACACCGGCTACGAGAACATCAGGAGAATCAACGGCCCCATGCTCTCTCGCACGCCGCCACAACGCCGAAAGAATCCCTAGCAATGCCGCGAGGTAGGCGAACAATCCCACAGCCCCGGTCGAGACCAGGACATCAAGAAAATACAGATGGATATGCGCGAATGGCATGTCAGAGTAGCCTCGCGCCTCCGCCACCGGCTCGACCCCTCGCACACCCACGCCAAGGATCGGCTCATCCATCGCCACGCGCCAGGAAGCAAGCCAGATCGTCCCGCGCTTCGCCGTCGCCTGATCCAGACCCTCAAGACTGAACTCGGACATCTTGGAGATGACCACCAGCCGGTCCCGGGTTTCCGGTGACACCCACAGCGCCAACGCGACGCCCAGCACAAGCACCAGGGCGAAGGCTGACACGGTCCTAATTCGCAAGCGGTAGAACCAGATCAAAAAGGCGCCGTAGGCAACCAGCGTGATCAATGTCGCCAGCATGGCAGCCCTGGAACCCGAGAGGAGAATCGCGATGACCACGATCAGGGGCAATACCGCGGCCAGGCGATTGCGAGAAGCCAACCGGCGGGATGCCTCCAGGACGAACGGAAGCAAGTGGGCCAGCACAATGCCAAGGCGCATGTTCGGGTGAAACAGACCGTCGATCCGGCGCCCGTTGTACGGATAGCCCAGCACGTTTGCACCAGCAACAAACTGAAAAACCGCGTCGAGCGACCAGAATACGGCCAGCGCCAGCACAACGTATAACAGGGGAGTAGCCACATCACGGCGACGCGCAACCCACAGCAGAGGAAGTATCGCAATCGCGAACAATGGATAGGTCAGGGCTGTCCGGAGGGCTCGGTCGAAATCGACCGCCACGGTCAGTGACACCAACTGCGGCACCCAGAGCGCCAACAAGAGCAGCAATGCCCAGCGGATCCACCGCTCCGCCCACAAGCCGGGCAACCTGAGAGCGATCAAAACAAGACCGGCGAGAGAGAGTGCCGCCAGTGGGAAAAATGCCCCCGTCCCAAAAGGCAGAACAAACAAGGCCAGCCCCACCAACCCCAGCACAAGACCGAAGATCCAGCGCTCTTGCGCGCTATCCGCCGAATCGCCCCCAAGTGCCTTACCGAGAAAAGTCATGCCCACCCCTATCCGAAGGCGCGTGATCTTAGCGCAAATTGGCACTCGCGTGACCCAGCAGCTCGGCCGCCGAGCCGCACCATGACACGGCATACAACCCTGGGGGATAATTACCGATGCAAATGACTCGGGGGTCCCATGCAAAACCAAGCAGGTTCAGTCACGATCGAAGTAGGCGCAGGCGAGTTGCTGGACAAGATCACGATCCTGAAGATCAAGAATGAGCGCATCAGCGATGCCGAGAAACTCCGGAACATTCGCCATGAGCTGAATGTGCTCCAGGAAACCTGGGTGCAAGCCGGTTTGCACAGCCCCGAGGTCCAAGAGCTCGAGCGGGACCTGCGCGAAGTGAACTCCAAGCTATGGGACATCGAGGACGAGATCCGCGAATGTGAAGCGAAAAAGGATTTCGGTGAACGCTTCGTACAGCTGGCGCGGTCGGTGTACATCACCAACGACGAGCGCGCCCGGATCAAAAAGGCCGTTAATACACTCTGCAACTCGGCGATTGTCGAGGAAAAATCCTATTCGGACTACAAAAGCTAGGCGGGCCGAAGGTCCGCGAGCACTTCCCGCAACACGGTCTCCATCGGGAGTTCCTTCAGGTCGTCCGCCTCGATAGCCCGGAAGTTGGCGCGGGACAGCCCCGTACGCACGGGCGATGCATGCGCCCCGAACAAGGCAAGCCCGGGCTTGCCGAGACAGGCCGCAACATGCGTCGGCCCGGTGTCGTTCCCGACCACATAGGAGGCACCCCGCATCACACCCGCCAATCCGAACCAGTCGAGCACCTCGTCGTTAGTGCCAAACAAGGGCGTCGCGGATATCGATCGGCAGAGCTCGATCTCATCGGGCCCGGGGACAGTGACGACTTGATAGTCCGTCCGGTTGGCGATCGCGGCTGCCAGGGTCGAGTAATAGGGCCAGCGTTTCTCGGGATGGCTGGCGGAGGATCCGGGGATAAGAACCAGGTACTTTCCGGTCACGCCACCTGCCTGAAGGATGGGCGTGACTTCATCCGCCATCCAGCCAATGTCGGGCTCAAGGGTATGGGACGTGTCCAACCCTGCCCTCGCAAGCTGTCGCTGGAACGCGGACAGGGCCGACTCTTCGCCACGCTTGCGCTCGCCGAAAACCCAAGCGGCGCGATTCAGGATGTAGCGGCGATAGATCGACGTTCGGCTGGAATTCTGCAGGTCGTAGACGAGATCAAAACGCTCACCCCGCAGCATCCGCGCCAGACACCACCATCGCAAGGGCTCACGCGCCTTGGGCCGAGTTTCGGTCAACACGCGATCCACGTGTGGGCAGCGCTCGAAGATCGATCGGTACGGCGGCGTCGTCAACACGACGAGTTCATCGCCCGGGTGATGCTTCCGGATATCACGTAGCGCTCCATCCACCTGGACAACATCGCCGAAGGCGCCGTGTTTGATTACGAGGATTTTGGCCATACGGCTTTCGCCCCACTCCCCCGAGTCAATTGGAGCGGTGGGATTTGGATATCAGATCAAGAAGACCTGACAATTCAGTCGTCGTCTTTCAGGATGAACTGGGTGCCGCAGTAGGGGCACAGGTAGCGGCCGTCGGGGGTCTCGTCGATCGGGAGAAAGACGCGCGGGTGCGAGGACCACAGCGCCATCGTCGGCGTGGGGCAGTGCAGCGGCAGGTCCTTGCGCGTGACGGTGATTTCAGTCTGCGCGTTCGCGGTCGGGTACTGATCCTGGTGGTGGGCGGTATCGGGGTTCACCATGGTTTTTCTCGCATCCGGTTGACGGAAAATTTGGGCGTCTCAGACGAAGGTCAGCCAGCCCTCATGGCGGCTGTCCCGGCCCTGTACCACATCGAAGTAGCGCGACTGCAGGCGCTCGGTGATGGGTCCGCGGGTGCCGGAGCCGATCGGGCGGTCGTCGACCTCGCGGATCGGGGTCACCTCGGCGGCGGTACCAGTGAAGAAGGCCTCGTCGGCGATGTACACCTCGTCGCGGGTGATGCGCTTCTCGATGACGTCCAGGCCCTCCTCGTGCGCCAGCTCGATGACCGTGCGGCGGGTGATGCCGTCCAGCGCGGAGGTCAGGTCCGGGGTGAACAACACGCCGTCGCGCACGATAAAGATGTTCTCGCCGCTGCCCTCGGCCACGTAGCCCTCGGTATCCAGCAGCATGGCCTCGTCGTAGCCGCAGCGGGTGGCCTCCTGCAGGGCCATCATGGAGTTCATGTAGTTGCCGTTGGCCTTGGCCTTGCACATGGTCACGTTGACGTGGTGCCGGCTGAAAGAGGAGGTGCGAATCCGAATCCCCTTCTCGATACCCTCGTCGCCCAGGTAGCTGCCCCAGTGCCAGGCCGCAACCATCGCATGCACCAGGAGGTTGTCGGCGCGCAGGCCCATCCCTTCGGAGCCGAGGAAGCACATCGGACGCAGGTAGGCGCTTTCCAGCCCGTTGTCGCGCACGGACGCGATCTGGGCATCGTTCAGCACCTCGGCGGTATAGGGGATGGTCATGCCGAGAATCTTGGCCGAGTTGAACAGCCGCCGGGTGTGGTCCTGCAGGCGGAAGATCGCGGGGCCGCGCTCGGTCTTGTACGCGCGCACGCCCTCGAACACCCCCATGCCGTAATGCAGCGTGTGGGTGAGCACGTGGGTCTTCGCCTCGCGCCAGGGCACCATCTGCCCGTCCAGCCAGATCACCCCGTCGCGGTCGGCCATCGACATTGTCTTGTTCCTCTATGTGGTCTCGTTCGCGGCCGATTCCGGCTCGCCGAACAGGTCATTCCAGGCATCGATCACGCCATCGCGCACGGCGCAGAGCTCGTCGTCGGGCTTCTCGACCCGGGCGTCCAGGCCGGCCAGCGTCAGGCGGTGGATGCGGTTGCGCAGATCGCGGTAGGCATCCGCCAGCGCCTCGCTCAACGCCGCGTCGATCACGCCCTCGCGCCCCAGTGCATCCAGCGTGCGGATCTTGTCCGGCCAGTCACACACGGCGGGATGATCGTGAGCAGATACCAAAACCCAGTATTGAACCATGAATTCGATATCAGTGATACCGCCCCGGTCGCGCTTGAGATGGAAGCCGTGGCCCCGCTTCGAGGCATGCTCGGCCAGCATGCGGTTGCGCATCTCGACCACCTCGGCGCGCAGTGCATCGGTATCCCTTTCACGAGTCAGCACCTCGCGACGCAGGGCATCGAACTGCTCGCCCAGTTCGGCATCCCCGGTCACGAAGCGCGCACGCACCAGCGCCTGATGCTCCCAGGTCCAGGCCGACTCGTCCTGGTAACGCCGGAACGCCTGCAAGCCGCTGACCAGCAGACCCGCGGTACCACTGGGGCGCAACCGGGTATCCACCTCGTACAGGCGGCCCGCCGGGGTAAAGGCCCCCAGCAGGTGCACCACCCGCTGGGCGACGCGGGCGAAGAATTCGGTGTTGTCGATCACCTTGGGCCCCGCGGTCTGCGCCTCGTCGCCCTCGCTGTCGTGCAGGAACACCACGTCCAGGTCCGAACCATAGCCCAGCTCGAAGCCACCCAGCTTGCCGTACCCGATCACCGCAAAGCGCGCGACGCGGCGCGCATCCGTGGCCCCGCACTGCGGCTCGCCGTGGCGCTCCACCATCTTGTCCCAGGCCAGCTGCAGCACCCGCTCCAGAAGCACCTCGGCCAGCCAGGTCAGATGGTCGGAGATCTTCATCAGCGGCAGGAAGCCCATGATGTCGGCGGCCGCCACGCGCAGCGTCTGCACCTGCTTGAACTGGCGCAGCCGGTCCAGCATCTGCTCGTGGTCCTGCCCGGGGAACTGCGCCAGCTCGGCCTCCAGCTCCTCGCGCAGCCCGTCACGATCGGGCGGCGCGTACAGCGCGCGCGGGTCCAGTAGCTCGTCCAGCAGCACCGGGTGGCGGGTCAACTGCTCGTTGATCCACGGGCTGGCGGCCACCAGCTTGACCAGCTGCGACAGCGCCAGGGGGTTTTCCACCAGCAGCGACAGGTACACCGAGCGCCGGGCAATCGTGCGCACCATCTGCAGCGCCCGCGGCAATACCGCATCCGGCGCGTCCATCTCCGCGATCGCCCCGATCAGCAACGGCATCAGGCGGTCCAGGCGCTGGCGCCCGGTCACGCTCATCGCGCGCACGCCCGGACTCTCGCGCAGATCGGCGATCCCGCGCAGAGCCTCGTCCGCATCCTGAAAGTCCATCGCCTCCAGCACCGCCCGGGCATCCGCCTCCGGCAGCGAGCCCTGCCACAGACGATTGAGCTGCTGCTCGCGCCCGGTCTCGGGCGAGGCCTCCATGGCCTCGCCGTCCGCGCGCTGCGGGGCACTGAATACCTGCTCGAAGTGAGCATGCACCCGCCGCTGCTCGCGCAACAGCGCCATCTCGAAGGCCGCCTCGTCGTCGAACCCCAGCGACAGCGCCAGTCGATGCCGGTCCTGACCATTGGAGGGCAGACGGTGGGTCTGCTGGTCATTCAGCATCTGCAGACGGTTCTCTACCCGGCGCAGGAAGCGATAGGAACGTTCCAGCTGCTCGACGGCGTAGCCGGGCAGCAGGTCGCGCTCCTGCAATGCCGTCATCACGCCCAGCAGGTCACGCCGCTGCAGCCCCTGGTCGCGCCCCCCGCGGATCAACTGGAACGACTGCGCGATGAACTCAATCTCGCGGATCCCGCCCTCGCCGTGCTTCACGTCCTCGAATCGACCGCGCCGCGCCGACTCGTCGTTAATCATCTGCTTCAGTTCGCGCAGATTGGCCAGCGTGCCGTAGTCCAGATAGCGCCGGTAGATGAACGGGCGCAGCCGGCGCATCAGGCGCGCCCCGGCCTCCGGGTCGCCCGCCAGCGGACTCGCCTTGATCAGGGCGTAGCGCTCCCACTCGCGGCCGTGGGCCTGGTAGTAGTCCTCCATCGCGTCGAAGTGCATCACCAGCGGTCCGGAATCCCCGAACGGGCGCAGGCGCATGTCCACGCGATAGCAAAAGCCGTCCGCAGTCACGTCCGACAGCGCTGCAATCAGCTGACGCCCCAGGCGCTGGAAGAATTCCTGATTCTCGATCACGCGCTTGCCATCGGTCTCCCCCGCCTCCTCGAAGGCGAAGATCAGATCGATATCGGAGGAGAAGTTGAGCTCGCTGCCACCCAGCTTGCCGAGGCCCAGGACCACCATGGACTGGGCCTCGCCCGCGGGGCTGCGCGGCTGGCCGTAACGCTCCTGCAAATGGCGGTCCAGCGATTGCAGGCCACCCTCAATGAGGGAGCGGGCCAGACGGCTCAGGTCGTGCATGACCTCGTCGAGGTCGGCGTGCCCGGCCAGGTCGCGCCAGGCGATGCGGATCATCTCGCGATGCCGCGTTTCGCGCAGCGCGTGACGCAGCCCGGCATCGTCGGTCACGGCCTCCAGGCGCGCCTGCAGCGTGCGCTCGAAGTCCGCATCGTCACACGCCGGTATTTGGCCGTGTGGATCCAGCGCCTCGAGCAAGTACTCCGGATGCTGACGCACTGTCTGCACCAGGTAGTGGCTGAAGGCGAACGGGGCCGGCGTCGACACCAGGAAGGTGTCCGGCCAGGCGAGCTTTTCGTCCAGCTCGGCCAGCAGATCGCGGACCTCCTGCTCCAGCGGCGGCGACAGGCGAGCGGGGGATTCGGGCAGGGGCTTGTCCATGTGCCAAGCGTATCAGCGTTGCGGCCCGGGGAGACCACCCCATGGCACGTACCAGCCGCGGGGTATTGACTTGGATGAGAACACAAATAACAATCGTTCTCGTCTACCCGGCTATCCGCCGCATGAATCCACACGAGGACCGCTCGCCATGAACTTTCGCCCGTTTGCCTGGCTGATCGCCACGGCCGCCGCCATCGCCGTCAGCATGCCCCTGGTCAGCTGCAGCCCCGCCGACCAGGACGAGGTCAACCTCTATTCGGCGCGCCAGGAAAACCTGATCAAGCCGCTGCTGGACGACTTCACTGATCAGACCGGCATCCCGGTCAACCTGGTGACCGGCGGGGCGGACAGCCTGCTGCAGCGCCTGCGCCACGAGGGCCGCAACTCACCCGCCGATCTCTTCATCACCGTGGACGCGGCGCGTCTGCACCAGGCCAGCGAGGCCGGCGTGCTGCAGGCGGTCGAATCGGACGTGCTGCGCGAGAATATCCCGGAGCGCTACCGCGACCCGGACGGACAGTGGTTCGGCCTCTCGTCGCGCGCGCGCCCCATCCTCTACCACAAGGACCGCGTGGACCCGGCGGAACTCTCCACCTACGAGGCCCTGACCGACGCGCAATGGGAGGGCCGGATCTGCATCCGCTCCTCCAGCAACGTGTACAACCAGTCTCTGGTGGCCGCGATGATCGCCACCGAGGGCGCCGAGGCCGCCCAGGACTGGGCCGCCGGGATCGTGGCCAACATGGCGCGCCAGCCGCAGGGCGGTGACCGCGATCAGATCCGCGCCGTGGCCGACGGGGTCTGCGACGTCGCGATTGCCAACACCTACTACCTGGGCCTGATGCTGGACGGCGAGGGCCGTGATCGCGAAGTCGCCGAGCAGATCGGGGTGTTCTGGCCCAACCAGGACGGCCGCGGCACCCACGTGAACATCAGCGGTGCCGGCGTCACCGCGCATGCCCCGAACCGGGACAACGCGATTCGCCTGCTGGAATTCCTGTCCTCCACCGAGGCGCAGGAGTGGTACGCCGAGGTCAACCAGGAATACCCGATCCGCGACGACGTACCGGCCAGCGACATCCTCCAGAGTTTCGGCGAATTCCAGTCCGACGACATCGAGCTCTACCGTCTGGGCAACCACAACGCCGAGGCCGTACGCATCATGGACCGCGTCCGCTGGCGCTGATGCTCGTCCACGACACCCCACTCACTCTCGCCCCCGGTCCTCCGGGGGCGTTCTGTTGGGCACCACAGAACGCGGGGAGGGCACAGGGCCGGGCATAAGGCGCGGTGTAGCGACCGGGGTCGCGGCACATGGCCTCGACAATCCGCCAGTCACAAGGCGGCCATAGTGGTATTCGAAACAAGAACCTTTATTATTCGCAATCCATGACCGCCCAGACCACCAACCCGCCCGCGACGCCTGCGAATCCTGCGGTTCGCCAGCGCCTGCCGTTCAGCCCGTGGTCGGCGGTCGCCATCGTCGTAGCGCTGACACTCGCCCTGCCGATCCTGGTCATCTTCGGGCACGTGTTCATCCCCGCCGGCGAGGTCTGGACCCACCTGCGCGAGACAGTCCTCGCGGACTATGTCGTCAACTCCCTGGCCCTGCTGATTGGCGTCGGGATCGGGGTGCTGGTGATCGGGGTACCGGTTGCCTGGCTGGTCAGCGTGTGCGAGTTCCCCGGCCGTTCGATCTTCCAGTGGGCGCTGATGCTGCCGCTGGCCATGCCGGCCTACATCATTGCCTACACCTACACCGGCATGCTGGATTTCAGCGGTCCGGTACAAAGCCTGATCCGTGAACTCACGGGACTGGGTTACGGCGAGTACTACTTCCCCGAGATCCGCTCGCTGGGCGGCGCCATGGCCATGCTGACACTGGTGCTCTACCCCTATGTCTACCTGCTCAGCCGCGCCGCCTTCCTCGAGCAGTCGGTCTGCGTACTGGAGGTCTCCCGCACCCTCGGCGCCGGTCCCTTCGGCGGCTTTCGCCGGGTCGCCCTGCCGCTCGCGCGCCCGGCCATCATCGCCGGGTTGACCCTCGCGCTGATGGAAGTGCTGGCCGATTACGGCACGGTCGCTTACTTCGGCGTGAGCACCTTCACCACCGGCATCTTCCGCACCTGGTACGCCCTGGGCGACCCGGCCGCAGCGGCCCAGCTCGCGGCCGTGCTGCTGACCTTCGTATTCGTACTGATCGTGCTGGAACGCTGGTCGCGGGCCAAGGCGCGCTTCCATCACACCAGCCGCCGCTACTCGACCCTGCCGCGTTACCAGCTACGCGGCTGGAAGGCCACCGCGGCCTTCCTCGGCTGCCTGTTTCCGGTCCTGCTGGGCTTCCTGCTGCCGGCCCTCCAGCTCGGACTGTGGACCGTGCAGACCACCGAACAATGGATGAACCCGGCCTTCGGGCGGCTCGTATTCAACAGCTTCTGGCTGGCCATCTCCGCGGCCGTGATCGCGGTCGTCCTGGCCCTGGTCCTAGCCTATGCGCGGCGCATGGAGGGCGGGCGTTTCACCGCGGCTGCCGTGCGCGTCGCCGGGATGGGCTACGCGGTACCCGGCATCGTGATCGCGATCGGCGTGATGATCCCGTTCGCCGCCTTCGACAACGCCCTGGACGGCTTCATGCGCGACACCTTCGGGGTATCCACCGGCCTGTTGCTGTCGGGCACGCTGTTCGCCCTGCTGTTCGCCTATGCCGTGCGCTTCCTCGCCGTCTCGCTGCAGACGGTCGAGGCCGGGCTGGGCAAGATCCAGCCGAGCATGGACGATGCCGCCCGCTCGCTGGGGATGCGTCCACTGCAAACCCTGACCCGGGTACACCTGCCGATCATGCGCGGCACCCTGCTGACGGCATTGCTGCTGGTATTCGTCGATGTCCTGAAGGAGCTTCCGGCGACGCTCATCCTGCGCCCGTTCGACTTCAACACCCTCGCGGTGCGCGCCTTCGAGCTGGCCAGTGACGAGCGCCTGGCCGAATCCTCCAGCGCCGCCCTGGCCATCGTGCTGGTCGGGCTGGTTCCCGTTATCCTGCTTTCCGTGACCATCGGCCGCTCGCGCCCCGGCCAGCAGGGCCCGACCCGCGCGGCGGACGAAGAATCGCCGCAAAAACCCCTCGCCATGCCCGCAGGCACGACGAATACGCCATGACCCAGCCCATCGAAACCACCCTGCAGGTGCCCCATACCCCGCTGATCGCCCTGGATCGAGTGGATATCGGCTATGACGGTACCGCCGTGGTCCATCAGGTCTCCCTGGCCCTGCCCAAGGGCCAGATCGGCTGCCTGCTGGGCCCCTCCGGCTGCGGCAAGACCACATTGCTACGGGCGATCGCCGGCTTCGAGCCCCTGATGGCGGGGAGCATCCAGCTGGACGGGCGCAGCGTCAGCGATGCCCGCAGCACGATCCCGCCGGAGAAGCGCGGGGTCGGCATGGTGTTCCAGGATTTCGCCCTGTTCCCGCACCTGAGCGTGGCCGACAACATTGGCTTCGGCATCCGCCACTGGAGCCGCAAGGATCGTGACGAGCGCATCCGCTCGCTCCTCAAGCTGGTGGGGTTGCCGGGCTATGGCGAGTCCTACCCGCACGCCCTGTCCGGTGGCCAGCAGCAACGCATCGCCCTGGCCCGGGCCCTGGCCCCGCGGCCCAAGCTGCTGTTGCTGGATGAGCCATTTTCCAGCATGGACGTGGAGCTACGCAGCGAACTGGCCCGCGAGGTCCGGCGCATCCTGCGCGCGGAGAACACCACCGCCATCCTGGTCACCCACGACCAGAACGAGGCCTTCGCCTTCGCCGATCGCATCGCGGTGATCCACCAGGGCCGCGTGGCCCAGTGGGACACTGCCTACAACCTCTACCATCGCCCGGCGGACCGCTTCGTCGCGGACTTCGTCGGCGAGGGTACGCTGATCCCCGGCATGGTCTGCGCCGAGCACGTGGTCGATACCGCCTTTGGCCAGATCGAGGGCACGCTGTCGGAACAGCTGCCGCCCGGCACCGCCGTGGACGTCCTCGTGCGTCCGGACGACATCGCGATCGACAACGAAGCGGGCACCATCCGCACCGAGATCCTCGACAAGGCCTTCCGCGGGGCGGACTTCCTCTACACCCTGCGCCTGCCGGACGGCCTCAGCGTGCTGTGCATGGCGCCCAGCCACGACAATTTCGTCATCGGCGAGCACGTGCGCCTGCGCCTCGACTTCACCCACCTGGTAGTGTTCTCGCGCGGCAGCGGGGTCGACTGCCCGGCCTCCTGACCCTGGCGCGCTCCGCAGCCCGCCAGGGTCGTTGGTGCAGGCCCAGCGGGAACTCGCGTGATTTCGCGCGTTCCGATGTCGACACGCTCCCCTTTCCGCAACCGCTATCATCGTTTCATGACCCACGCTCGCGCCCCTGTTGTCCGCCGCCCGGCCCGCACCGGGCTGGGCGTGGTTGCGATGCTGCTCGTCGCACTGGCGGGCATCCCGGGGGCGGCCGGTGCGCAGGACGGCTCCACCCCCGGCTTGCAGATCGAGGGGGGTACCGACGCTCAGCGCAGCAATATCCGCAACAGCATCAACCTGGCTCGCCACCCCTGCGACTTGCCCGGGTTTCGCGAGGGCCGCGTGTTGCGCGACACCGAGGCGCGCGCCACCGATGCCCTGCGGGCGATCGGCTTCTACGACCCCGAGCTGGATCTCGATTTCGAACGCCACGAGGCCTGCTGGGATATCCGCATCACCCTGGACCCCGGCCCGCCGACCACGGTGGAGCAAGTGGACCTGCAGATCACCGGCGAAGGAGCCGGCGATCTCGGCTTCGAGGCCGTGCTCAGCCAGACCGAGATCCGCGAGGGCGACACCCTGCGCCATGATCGCTACGAGGCCCTGCGCAACCGCATGACGCGGATCGCGTCGGATCGCGGCTATTTCGACGCCGATCTCCACACCCGACGCCTGGAAGTGGACCGCGACACCCGCAGCGCGACCATCCGCCTGCACATGGATACCGGCGATCGCTACCGCGTGGGGCGGGTCCACATCGACCAGGACATCCTCTCCGAGGACTTCGTCCAGCGCATGGTGCCGTTCGCGGCGGGTGACCCGTACAGCTCGGCGCAGATCATCGCGCTGCAGCGCAATCTGAACGACAGCGGCTACTTTGGCGGCGTCCGTGTGCGCCCGCAACGCGACGCGGCAGAGGGACTGCAGGTCCCGATCCTGGTCGAACTGGAACCGCGCAAACGCCACAGCTACGAGGCCGGCATCGGCTACTCCACCGATATCGGCCCGCGTATCCGGCTGCGCTACGAACATCGCTACGCCAACCGGATCGGCCATCGCTACCAGGCCGAGATCGAGGCGTCGCCGGTGCGTTCCGGGATCGGCTACAACTACGAGATCCCGCTGCGCGACCCGCTGCGCGAACGCCTGAACCTGTTCACCACCTATCGCACGGAAGACACCGACACCCAGCAGTCCGATCGCTTCCAGGTCGGCGCCAACCGGGTCCTGCAGCGCCGCAGCGGCTGGCAGACCACCGAGGGGCTGCGCTACGAATACGAGGACTACACCGCCGGCGAGGATGACAGCGGCCGTAGCCGGTTGCTGATTCCGTCCTACCGCATCAGCCGCATGGACGCGGACGATCCCATGACCCCGCGCCGTGGCTACCGCTTCGAGACCACCGTGCAGGGCGCACGCGAAGAGATCCTGTCCAGCACCTCCTTCGCCCAGGTCCTGGCCAGTGGCAAGGTGGTTCGCGGCATCGGCACCGGCCGGGTGCTGGCCCGAGTGGATGCTGGCTTCACCGACGTGGACTCGGTCAGTGACCTCCCCAGTTCCCTGCGCTTCTATGCCGGTGGCGACGCCAGCATCCGTGGCTACGGCTACCAAAGGGTGGGGCCGCGCAACGAACACGGCGACGTGATTGGCGGGCGTCACAAGGTGGTAAGCAGCCTTGAGTACGACTACCCGGTCGTCGGCAACTGGAGCGCCGCGGCCTTCGTCGACGCCGGCAACGTCGTCAACGAGTGGGACGAGTTCGACCCCGTCTACGGCGTCGGGATCGGTGTGCGCTGGCGCTCCCCGGTCGGCCCGCTCCGCGTGGACCTGGCCCACGGGCCGGACTCGGACGATGACTTCCGCATCCACTTCTCCATGGGTCCGGACCTTTGAGACCCCTGTTGCGCGGCACACTGTGGGGGCTCTCCACGGTCCTTACCCTGGTGATCATCCTGCTGGGCACCCTCGGGGCCCTGCTCGCGACCGAATCCGGCACCCGCTGGCTGGTCGAACAGGGCGAGCGACTGGCCCCCGTCGAACTGCGCATCGACCGGATCGAGGGGACCCTGTTCACCGAGTTGCACCTGCACGGGCTGCACCTCGCGCTGCCCGACGGCCCGGTGATCGACCTGCCCGCCGGCCGCGTCGGGATCAGCGCCCGTAGTCTGCTCCGCGGCGAGCTGAACATCCGGATACTGGCCGCCACCGGGCTGCGCGTGGACCTGCCACCACCCGACCCGGATGCGCCACCCGCAGACGAACCGTTCGCCCTGCCCGATTCTTTCCGGCTGCCGCTGGCGGTGCGCCTGGGCCAGCTCCAGGTGGAGGACCTGGGGATCCTGCTGGCGGGCGAACCCCTGGCCTCGGTCACCCGACTGACGGCCGATGCACGGGCCAGCGGCTCACGCATCGAGCTACACGCCCTGGAGCTGGACATGCCAGAGATCCGGGCCCGGCTGGCCGGATCGCTCGAAGCCGATGGTGACTACCCCGTGCACCTGCGGGGTCAGTGGCAAGCGCCCCTGCCCGTGGCCCTGGCCGAGGGCCTGGGCACGGACGAGGCGCGTGGCGAGCTGGAGATCACCGGGGCCTTGCGCGAACGTGTGCAGCTCGAACATGACCTGAGCGCCGGGATCGAGATGAACCTGCAGGCCACCGGTCGCGAGTTGTTTACCACCCCGGCGCTGGAATTGGCGGCGCAGTGGCAACCCTTCACCTACCACCTCGATCCCGAGCAGGACATCGCCCTGGAAGCCGGCCGCCTCGACCTGCAGGGGACTCCGGAGGACTGGGCGCTGAGTCTGCAGACCGCGGCCACCCTGACGCCCTGGCCACGGCTTGTACTGAACACCCGGGCGCACGGGGACCTCGAATCGCTGGAGATCGAAGCCCTGGATATCGAGTCCGAGGCCGGGCGGGTCACGCTCGCCGGGCCCGTTCGTTTCGTCGACGCCCTGGATTGGGACCTCACCCTGGAGGCCGAGGACCTGACCACGTCCGGAATGGGTTTGGAGTTCGATGCCGCGGTCGAGCGCCTGAAGGGACGGTTGCAGGGCACCCTGCCGCTGGGAACCGACACCCCGCCTTTGGCGGCCCTGGACGCGAATATCACCCTCGACGAGCTGACCGGGCACTACGAGGGGGAACCCATCACCGGCAGCCTGAACGCCTGGCTGGTTGATGGTCAGGCGCGGATCGAGGACACGCACCTAACGATCCGCGATACCGCGCAGCTGGACCTGAACGGTTCGGCCACGGGCCTCGCGGGCGACCTGAGCGATCCCAACCACCGCGTCGTCTTCGACCTCGGGCTGGATCTGAAGGCCCCGGATCTGGCGCGCCTGCACTCGGAGCTGGACGGGCAGATCGAGCAACTGCGACTCGTGCTGGACGGCAACTACACCCCCGCCAGCGGCGCCCTGAGCGCGCAGCTTGGCCTGGACCCATTGCGCGCCCGACTGCGCGGGATCGACATCACGGGCGATGCACTGATCGCGCTGACCGAGACGGGTGGCGAGATCGAGCGGCTGCAATTCGCCACCGACACAGGTGCCCGGCTCGCCCTGAATGGGGATCTCGACTGGTCCGAGGGCCTGCGCTGGGACCTCGCGCTGGAAGGCGACGGGCTGGATCCGTCGCTGGTGGTCGCCGAGGCCCCCGGCCAGATCGCCCTCTCCCTGCTCAGCCAGGGGCACCTCGACGCCGACGGCACCCCCCGCGTGCAGGCCCAACTCCAACGGCTGGAGGGTACGCTGCGCGACCAGCCCGTATCCGGTCAGGGCCAACTGCAGCTGGAGGGAGAACATCTGCGAGTGGACCAGCTGGACCTGGCGCTGGGCCGGAACACCCTGACCGCCCACGGCGAATGGGCCGAGGCCCTGGATTTCGAACTGCGCCTGGATGCCCCGGAGCTGGATCGGCTCTGGCCCAACCTCGCCGGCCGACTGGAGCTCGACGCACACATCACCGGAGAACCCGATCGGCCGCGCGTGGCGGCACGCGGAACCGGTGCGGGGTTGCGGCTCGCGGATATCACCCTCGAGCAACTGGAGCTGGGGGCCGACGCAGGCCTCGAGGTCGCCGCCCCGGCCGAGATCGACCTGCGCCTGACCGGCCTCGGGCTGGCCGACGGCACACGCGTGGAGACCCTGCGCCTGGGGGCCTCCGGTCGCATCGACGGGCATCGCGTGACACTGGCGGCCGATGCCGGGGATCTGGGCTCGCTGGATCTGGCGCTGCAAGGCGAACTGAACCCCGACACCCTCCACTGGCGCGGCCAGATCGCACGGCTGGATCTGGACCAACCCGCGGGGGGCCCCTGGCAACTGACCGAACCGGTCGCACTGGAAGGCGGGCCGGAAGATGCACGGCTGGAGCGCCTGTGCCTGGCACGCGACGACGGACGACTGTGCGCCGAGGGGGATTGGGGTGCGGCGACAGGGGCCGAGTTCGCCGCCGAGGCCCGGGCGGTGGACCTGGCCTGGCTGGAACCCTTCCTGCCGCCGGAACTCGCTATCGCGGGCCAGCTGAATGCTGACGCCAGCGGCCGTATGGAAGCCGATGGCACCGTGACGGCCGACCTGACCGTGACCCCGACCGATGGCCACCTGGTCGTGCGCGACGAGGACGGAGACCTGGAGGAGGTGCCCTACCGCGATGTGCGGCTGACCGCCCGGGTGCGCGATCGCGACGTGGACGCCTCCCTGCGGCTCGACTTCCTGGATGGCGGGACGGCGCGCAGCGATATCCAACTACGCCCGGACGGCGACGACCTGCGTATCGACGGCGACTTCGAGGCGCACCTCGATAACCTGTCCTGGCTCGCGGCTCTGAGCCCCGAGATCCAGCGCCTGCGTGGCTCGCTCAACGCCCGTCTGGATTTCGGCGGACGACTGGACGCGCCACTGGTGGAGGGCGAAGTGGCGTTCCGCGACGGCGGGGTCCTGATCCCCGAGGCCGGCATCGATATCGTCATTCCCGAGATCATGGCCCGGGTGGTCTCGGCCGAACAGCTGACCCTGACCGGCCGCCTGGAGTCCGGGGACGGCGGCATCGACCTCGACGGTCGCGTGGACCTCGGCGACGCCGGGCCCCGTGCCGAGCTGAACCTGACCGGCGAGGACTTCCTGGTGGTTAATCGGATCGACGCCGAGGCCCGCATCACGCCGGACCTGCAGCTGGTCTTTACCCCCGACGACGGCATCCGCGTACGCGGCGAGGTCTTCCTGCCCTGGGCGCGCATCCGGCCGCCGGACCTGCCACCGGGGGCAATCCGCGTCTCCGGCGACGAGATCATCGTTGGCGAGGAGATCACGGAGGCACAGGGGCTCAAGACCGACATCCGCATTCGGATCCGCCTGGGCGATGACGTGCGCTTCGACGGCTTCGGTCTGACTGCACGCTTCGCCGGCGAGGTGGATGTCGAGGAGGTCACCGGGCAACCAACCCAACTGTTCGGCGAGATCACGATCCCCGAAGGCGAGTACAGCGATTACGGCCAGGACCTGCGGGTGGAACGCGGCAGCCTGGTCTTCCAGGGGCCGGCGGAGAACCCGGAACTGGACCTGCGCGCGGTACGCACCGTGCGCGAATACAACGTGACCGTCGGGCTGGAGATCCGCGGCACGCCGGACAACCTGAGCTCGCGGGTGATCTCGGACCCGCCGATGGACGAGACCGAGGCGATGTCCTACCTGCTGACTGGACGCCCCCTATCCGGCGCCTCGCAATCCGATGGCAACATGATCGCTGCTGCCGCAGCCGCCTACGGGCTGGAACAAGGGGCCGTGATTACCGAACGCATCGGCCGCGAACTGGGCCTGGACGAGGTGGAGCTGGACACCGAGGGCGGGCTGGACGAAAGCGCGCTGACACTGGGCCTGTACCTCTCGCCGCGCCTGCTGCTGCGCTACTCCATCGGGCTGTTCGACAACACCTCGAAGGTCCTGCTGCGCTACGAACTGACCCGCAACCTGAGCGTCGAGACCGCCTCCGGGACGACGGAACAGTCAGTGGACCTTATCTATCGATTCGAGCGTTAGGGAGACGCTGCGGACTAAGGATCAAAGGCCTTTTTCACCACGAAGCACACGAAGGTACGAAGAAAGATCCATGCCGGTTTAACCACAGAGGACACGGAGGCGCTCAAACCTGCTCTCGGTGGTGAAGTATCGCTTCACCTGGAAGCTCTTCCCAACGGTGGCGCTGAACCGCTCGTCATCGCGAGGAGCGAAGCGACGTGGCGATCTGCATGGAAGTCACCCGAGCGAGCCCTAGGCTTGGCGCTCTGAGCCGAAAGCGAAGGGGCTTATCGTTTTCTGCGGGCGCCTGGGATCGAGCGGCTAGCTTGAGGTATCGCGAGCGCCGTTGCGTGCGGCGTCGATGCGTACCCGGATCTGGCTGCGGTAGAGCTGTTCGTTGGGGATGCCCACCAGGGGACGCCCGACCGGCTGGCCCTCGGCATCGAACGCCATGATCGTCGGCACCACCCGCACGCCGTAGGCACGACCCAGCTCACTGCCCAGCTTGGTCGTGCCATCGAAATCGCGCACCTCCTGGCGATCCAGCATGACCTTGCGGATGTTCACACCCTGGAGAGCCGGGTCCTCGGTCATCGGGCCAAGATAACGCTGTTCGGCACGATCACAGTAGGGACAGCTACTCGACGCGAACATGATCACGGTCGCCTTGCCATCACCCTGGGCGCTCAGCGCCTGGAGGTCCGTTGAGCGTTCGACGCCGCCCGCCGCGACCGCAGTGGCCAGCAGCATGCCGACCAAAAAGGCCCCGGAGCGCAGCAGCATCGGGCCGAACGGGGAGCGGGGAAGGTTCGTATTCAGGTTCATGGTCATCATGGATCCTTGGGTGTTTGGAACCAGTCTAGGGCTGCCACATTAACGCAGGCTGAAGGGCCCGCAATCGCGCCTCCGCCTCCGGCCGGGCCGAAGGTCCGCCGAATGGCGCCCGCGAGTTGCCCACAAAAAAGGCCCCGCCGGAGCGGGGCCTGATTCCAACGCGCCGGCGAACCGGCGGTCAGGGTCTTGCCGGCGACCTTAGTCGGCGCGCTTGCGCACGTCGGAGGTCACTTCCACGCGGCGGTTGGCTTCGCGGCCTTCCTGGGTGGAGTTGTCGGCGGTCGGACGGTCTTCACCGTAGCCGACGGTGCGGATGTCACTTTCACGCACGCCTTCGCTGGCAAGGAAGTCGGTGACTGCCTGGGCGCGACGCTCGGACAGGCCCTGGTTGTAGTCGGCCGGGCCGATGGTGCAGGTGTGGCCTTCGACCAGCACCGAGCTGTACTCGGCGTCGTCGGAGGTCAGGCTGCGGGCCAGATCACGCAGGGCGGAACGACCTTCGGAACGCAGGTCTGCGCTGTCAAAGTCGAACAGGGCCTGGGCGCTCAGCGTGGTGGTGGTGAATTCCGGCTCCGGCTCCGGCGCCGGGGCGGCGGCGGGCTCGGGCGCGGGGGCCTCGGCGGTTTCTTCGATGTAGCCCGCGCAATGCGGGAACTTCACGTTTTCTTCCGTCCAGGAGCGCGTACGCACACATTCACCGGAGCGATCGACCACAACCTTGCCGCTACGGTCGGTCACGTTGGCGGCCGGCGGTTCCTGCGCCACAACCTGCCCGGCGGCGCCGAGCACCAGCGAGGCCACGGAAGCGGCCAGAAGATTCTTAACGAGCTTATGATTCATTGCAAAGCCTCCTTGTAAAAACAATAGACGTCGGACCCGGGTTGAACCGCGCGACCACCATGGTACGCGCCGCGACCGCAATCCAAAGCAGCGAGCTCCTTGCGCCAAGCCCCCTACAGTACCCTGATAGTGGCACACAAGTTCGGGTTTTGCACGCATCGGAACGCAAATTATGTGTCGACATCACAACATCGTCACATTCCGTAAATTTCCGAATATCCAGTGACTTTCGACTGCCCTGTTTCGATATTGCAACAGACAGAACCCGAATCGCACAGAGACATTCCGGCAAGCTGTACTCCGGAAGACACACAACCCTGCTAAGGGTTCCTGAAACCGCGGATTTGGCACCCGAACTCGGACCCCAGGAAACGGTACCGGTCAGACAAAAAGACCCCGCCGAAGCGGGGTCCCTAGGTACATCAACGATGCACGGGTAAAGCGGCGAATTACATCATGCCGCCCATGCCACCCATGCCGCCCATGCCACCCATACCGCCCATGTCGTCGCCACCGGCGCCGCCACCGTCATCCTTCTTCGGGATGTCGGCAATCATGGCCTCGGTGGTGATCAGCAGGGCAGCGACCGATGCGGCGTTCTGCAGCGCGGAACGGGTCACCTTGGTCGGGTCCAGGATGCCCATGTCGATCATGTCGCCGAACTCGCCGCTCGCGGCGTTGTAGCCGTAGTTGCCCTTGCCTTCCAGGACCTGGTTGAGGACCACGGACGGCTCGTCACCGGAGTTGTAGACGATCTGGCGCAGCGGCTCTTCCATCGCACGACGGCAGATGTTGATACCGGCGGTCTGCTCGTCGTTGTCACCCTTGAGCTTGGTGATCGCGGCGCAGGCACGCAGCAGGGCCACGCCACCGCCGGGTACCACGCCTTCTTCCACCGCCGCACGCGTGGCATGCAGGGCGTCTTCGACGCGGGCCTTCTTCTCTTTCATTTCGATCTCGGTGGCAGCACCGACCTTGATGACGGCCACACCGCCGGCCAGCTTGGCCACGCGTTCCTGCAGCTTTTCCTTGTCGTAGTCGGAGCTCGCTTCCTCGATCTGCGCACGGATCTGGTCAACGCGGCCCTTGATGTCCTTGTTGGACCCCATGCCGTCGATGATCGTGGTGTTCTCCTTGGTCACCTGCACCTTCTTGGCGCGGCCCAGGTCTTCCACCGTGGTCTTCTCCAGCGACAGGCCAACCTCTTCCGAGATCACCTGGCCACCGGTCAGCACGGCGATGTCCTGCAGCATGGCCTTGCGGCGATCACCGAAGCCCGGGGCCTTCACGGCGGCGACCTTGACGATGCCGCGCATGGAGTTGACGACCAGGGTCGCCAGGGCTTCGCCTTCGATGTCCTCGGCGATGATCAGCAGCGGCTTGTTGGCCTTGGCCACGCCTTCGAGGATCGGCAGCAGATCACGGATGTTCGCGATTTTCTTGTCGAACAGCAGGATGTAGGCATCCTCCAGCTCGGCACTCATGTTCTGCTGGTTGTTGATGAAGTAGGGCGACAGGTAGCCGCGATCGAACTGCATGCCTTCGACGACATCCAGCTCGTTTTCCAGCGAAGAGCCTTCCTCGACGGTGATCACGCCTTCCTTGCCGACCTTGTCCATCGCATCGGCAATGATCTCGCCGATCGCGGTGTCGGAGTTCGCGGAGATCGAGCCCACCTGGGCGATCGCCTTGTGCTCGGTGCACGGCTTGGAGAGCTTCTTCAGCTCTTCGGTGGCGGCCTTCACGGCCTTGTCGATGCCGCGCTTGAGGTCCATCGGGTTCATGCCGGCGGTGACCGCCTTCATGCCCTCGCGGACGATGGACTGGGCCAGCACGGTCGCGGTGGTGGTGCCGTCACCGGCGGTGTCGGAGGTCTGCGAGGAGACTTCCTTGACCAGCTGGGCGCCCATGTTCTCGAACTTGTCTTCCAGCTCGATTTCCTTGGCCACGGACACGCCGTCCTTGGTCACGGTCGGGGCACCAAAGGCCTTGTCCAGGACCACGTTGCGGCCCTTCGGACCGAGGGTGACCTTCACGGCGTTGGCCAGGGTGTTCACGCCCTTGGCCATGCGGGTACGGGCGTCGGTACCAAAGCGTACTTCTTTAGAGCTCATGATTCGTTCTACTCCTGAAAATTCGTGTTAGACGGTCGCGGTTCGGGGCGTTCAGCCCTCGATGACGGCCATGATGTCGTCTTCGCGCATCACGAGGACTTCGTCGCCATCGACCTTGACCTCGGTGCCGGAGTACTTGCCGAACAGGACCGTGTCGCCGGCCTTCACGTCCAGGGGACGGGCTTCGCCGTTATCCAGGATCTTGCCGTTGCCTACTGCAACCACTTCGCCACGGATTGGCTTCTCGGCCGCGGAATCCGGGATCACGATGCCGCCGGGGGTGGTGCGTTCTTCTTCCATACGCTTCACGATGACTCGATCGTGCAAAGGACGCAGGTTCATGGCGCGAACTCCTTAATAGAAAGTCTCAAACAGGAAAATTGGTTTGTCGGGCGGGCACCCTGTTAGCACCCACCCCTGACGAGTGCTAATAATAGGGGCACACAAGGGCGAGTCAAGAGCGCGCGTTACGAAAGCGGGGCCAGAAACGTGAATCAGCGACGGTCGTCGTGGTCCAGACGGTCGTCGGGCGCCTCGGGGCGGTCGTCGTGGTGGCGGAATTCGCCCTCGATGGTACCGCCGCCCGGCGGCCCACCAGGGCCACCGGTCCGCGTGCGGACCATGCCGCGGCGCAGGATGCCGGCGGCCGCCCAGCGCCGCAGCGGCGGAATCAACAGCACGAAGCCGGCGGCATCGGTAAAGAACCCCGGCAGCAACAGCAGCACGGCGGCCGACATCAGCAGCCAGCCCTCGACCAGCCCGCGCGCCGGAACCTCCCCCCGCGCCAGGCTTTGTTGCAGCCGTCGCCAATGGTAGAAGCCCTGCAATCGGAACAACATCAGCCCGGCCGCCGCCGTGACGATCACCAGCACCACCGTCATCAGGGCGCCCACGGCATCGCCCACCCAGGCGAAGCCGAAGATCTCGAGCAGCACCAGACCGAGAAAGACAAACAGGGGAAAGAGGGGGTTGCGCATCGAAGGGTTCCGCAGATCAGGCCTGTTTATTGGAACATGCGCCCCGGGTGGTGTCGATTGGAACCTCGCTGATGCGCGGACACTCCGATATCCAGGCACTCGCGGGGAGCTCGCCCCTTTGTCCTTGCACGACAAAGGGAATTAAGCCAGTCTCCTGCACGTCATTGGTGCATACGGCTATCTACATATTCGGAGAGTGACGGCTCATGTTGCGTAATCCAATCCTGATGCTGGCCCTGCTGGCCTTCCTTGTCCCCGCTCTGGCAACCGCCGCGGTCGAAGACCCGCGCGATCCGACACACCACTTCTTCGACCCGACCTTCGGCGAGTTCCCCGAAGAGCTGGAAGACGCGCGCGCGGCCGGCAAGAAAGGCATCCTGATCTTTTTCGAGATGGCCGACTGCCCGTTCTGCCACCGCATGAAAAACCAGGTACTGAACCAGCCCGAGGTCCAGGAATATTTCAGCGAGCACTTCCGGGTGTTCAGCGTCGATGTCGAGGGCGCCATCGAGATCGTCACCTTCGAGGGCGAGACCAAAACCCAGATGGACTGGGCCACCCGCGACTACCGGGTGCGCGCCACACCGGTGTTCCAGTTCTTCAACCTGGAGGGCGAACCCATCGCCCGCTTCATCGGGGCCACCCGCGACTCCCGCGAATTCCTGCAGCTGGGCGAGTTTGTCGCCGAGGGGCATTACAAGGACCAGAACTTCCCGCGCTTCAAGCGCGAGCAAGACGGTCGCTAAACCCATCTTCTTGCCACTCCCGAGGATCGACGCCTGATGTCGCCGATGCACCCCCGCTCGTCCTGCACCGGACGCCGGCGGCCCCTGGCTCGCCTGCTACTGACCAGTCTGCTCCTGTGGCCCCTGGCCGGGCCGGCGACCGCCCAGGAAGCCGGCGGCGCAACCGGCCTCGGCCCGCTGCCCAACCCGATGCGGGTGGGTGACGCCCTGGAACGAGTCGACGCCCTGCACCCCCGGGTGCGCCAGGCGCGCGCCGACCGCGAACAGGCCCGCGCCGCCCTGGAGGCGACTCGTGCCGAGCGTGATGCGCGCGTGGATGCGCGGCTCGAGGCCCGCTGGATCGAGCCCAACGACCTGATTGCCGACCGCAGCCGCAACGACTCCCGCGCCTCCATCGTCGCACGCAAGCTGCTGAGCGATTTCGGGCAGTCGCATGCGCGCGAATCCGCAGGCGAACAGCGCCTCGAGGCCGCCCGCCAGCAAGAGGAACTGACCCACGCCCGTCACCGCATCCACGTCCTCGAGCGCTACTTCGAGGTGCTGCTGGCAGATCTCGCCTTCGCCCGCGACACCGAGGCCATGGCCGCCGCCTACGTATCCAAGGAACGGGCCGAGGAGCGCAACCAGCGTGGTCAGGTCTCGGACATCGAGGTCTTCCGCCTGGAATCCGAGTACCAGACCCTGCGCGTGCAACGTACCCGCGCCCTGCAGGACCAGGCCCGCACCCGGGCCGCGCTGGCCGAAGCCCTGAACCGCCCGGACCGGCGCGTGCGTACCGTACTCGCCCCCATGCTGCCCCTGGATCTGCCCGAGCTGCCCGAACTGGATGCGCTGCTCGCCGAACTCGACAACACCAGTCCACGCCTGATGGCCGAGCGCCGCCACGTCGAGGCCGCCAGCCGCGAGGTGGCAGCCTCGCGCGCGCAGCGGCGCCCGCGCCTGTACGCCGAGGCCGAATCCGGCTGGTGGCACCGCGACCTGGGCGGCAGCGATCGCAACCCGTTCGCCGCCGGCCTGGTCCTGGAAATCCCACTGTACGAGGGCCGCCGCCACGACAGCCGGGTGGGCCAGGCCGTCGCCGCCCGTCATCGGGCGGAGGCCGAGCTGGGCGAGGCCCGCATCGAGGCGCGCAACCGCCTGCGCGAGCTGTACGACGAGATCCGCGTACTACGAACCCAGCGCGACGAGGCCGCCTGGCGCATGGACTACCGCGAGCTGTACATCGACCGCGCGCGCTACCTGTACGACATCGAGGACCAGGCCGACCTGGGCGATTCGATGGTCCAGCAAAGCGCCGCGGCGCACTTCAATGCAAGCACCGAATTCCAACTGGCCCTGGCCTACGAGCGCCTGGCCCTGCTGAGCGGGCGCGACGAACTGAGCCCGTTCCGCGCCACGGACGAAAACCCTTGAGCCGCCCAACCACCGGCGACCGGACGGGAGACCTGACCATGCCCCGCGTATTCCATGTCCCATCCCTACTGACCACCGGCGGCCTGCTGGCCCTGCTCGCCCTGGCACCCATGCCTCTACTGGCCGAGGAAGGCTTCGCGGCCCAACTCGACTGGGGCGAGCGCCACCGCATTACTGCCCCGATCGCGGGCCGCATCGAGGCAATCGAGGTCCGCGCCGGCGACCGGGTCGAGGCCGACGACGTCCTGTTCCGGCTGGATACCCGGCGCAGCGATGCCGACCTGCGCGCCGCCCGCGCGACAATGGAACGCCTGCAGATGGAGCTGGACGAAGCCGAGCGCGAGCGCGACAAGGCCGAGGATCTCTACGACCAGACCCTGATCGCCGCCCGCGAACTGGAGTTGGCACGTATCGATTACGCGACCGTCGCGGCCCGCCTGGCCGAGGCCCGCGCCCAGCGCGACCGCATCCGCGCCGATCTCGAGGACGCGACCATCCGCGCCCCGGCCAGCGGGCGCCTGGTGCGCATCGACGCCAACACGGGGCAGTACGTCAATCCGGCGTTGCTGCCGCCGGTCCTGGCGATCCTTGGCACCATCGACCCGATGCGCGCCGTGGCCACCGTCCCGGCTGCCACCGCCGCCGACCTGGAACCCGGGGAGACCGTTACGGTCGTAGTCGGCGACCAGCGTCTTTCCGGCACCATTGCGACCATCGGCTGGGAGCCGACCGGCGAAGAGCCCGAGCGGGGTTACCGCGTCGAGGTCGAATTCTCGCCGATGGACGACACTCCACTGCGCCCGGGTCAGCCCGCACGGATCGAACGGGACTCCTGATACATGAGCAATGAGCAATCGCCATCCAGCGCCCGCGCCTGGCTGGTCATTACCACACTCGACGACCCGGACACGGCTGACAGCCTGGCCGGCGCCCTGGTGAAGCAGGGTCTGGCCGCGTGCGTGCATATCCTTCCACCCGGACGCTCGGTCTACATGTGGAAAGGGAATATCGAAATCGACTCCGAAGTCACTCTACTGATCAAGACCTCGCCCGCGCGCCTGAACGATCTTCAGACCCAGCTGGCTGAACAACACGCCTACGACACACCCGAGATCATCGCCCTGCCGATTGAACGCGGGCTGCCCGATTACCTGGACTGGATAACGCAATGCACCTCATGAATCCGCGCACCTGGCTGGCAACCCTGCTGGTCGCACTCCTGCTGGCCCCGGGACTGACGCACGCCCTCTTCGAGGACGACCTGCTGGACCCGGATGACGCCTTCGCCCTGAGCGCCGAGGCGATCGACGCCGACACGGTACGGCTGACCTGGGACATCGCGGACGAGTACTACATGTACCGCGAGCAGTTCGACTTCACCCCGGAAAGCGACGGGCTGGAACTGGGCGAGGCCGAGATCCCGGACGGCGAGGTCAAGGAGGACGAATTCTTCGGGCGCGTCGAGACCTATCGCGGCCAGGTGCAGGTGGAGCTGCCGATCAAGGCGGCCGACAGCACCAGCATCGAGCTGACCGCGCGCTCGCAGGGCTGCGCGGACCTGGGCGTGTGCTACCCGCCGCACTTCC
Source organism: Thioalkalivibrio sp. AKL9 (assembly GCF_000377825.1). Classification (NCBI taxonomy): domain Bacteria; kingdom Pseudomonadati; phylum Pseudomonadota; class Gammaproteobacteria; order Chromatiales; family Ectothiorhodospiraceae; genus Thioalkalivibrio; species Thioalkalivibrio sp. AKL9. Next base: position 168,244 of record NZ_KB905103.1, read on the forward strand.
AGACCGTATCCATCGAGCTGCCCGGCCTGCCAAGCGGCAATGGCGAGACCCGCGCGGACGAAGATGCCGGGGAAGAACGCAGCGCGCTGGGTGACCTGGGCGGCCTGTCCGGCGACCTCGGCGCCGCCGATGACCTGCTGGAACCGGAGAAGGCCTTTGCCGCCTCGCTGGAGGCGATCAGCCAGAACGCGGCGATCCTGCGCTTCGACATTGCCGAGGGATACTATCTCTACCGTGAGCAACTGGATGTGCGCATCGCCGAGGGCGATGGCATCGAGCTGGGGCCGGTCAACCCACCGGACGGCGAGCTCCAGGAAGACGAGTTCTTTGGCGAGAGCCAGGTCTACCGGGGCCAGGTCGAGATCCTTGTTCCGGTCCTGCGCGACGCGGATGACGTCGCCGACATAACCCTGGCGATCGACTACCAGGGCTGCGCCGACGCCGGCGTGTGCTACCCGCCGCTGACCCAGGAGGTCTCGGTCTCCTTTGCTGCCGATCTGGCCGCCGAGGCCGACACCGACGCCCTGCCGGAAACCGGCGACGGGGCTGCGGAAGACGACGAGGCCGCGGCACCGGTCACCCAGCAGGACCGCATCGCGGCCCAGCTGGCGGATGGCCAGATCTGGCTGGTGGCCCTGGCCTTCTTCGGCTTCGGGCTGCTGCTGACCTTCACCCCCTGCGTGTTCCCGATGATCCCGATCCTGTCGAACATCATCATCGGGCAGAAGAACCTGACCACACGCAAGGCATTCCTGATCTCGCTGGTATTCGTGCTGGCCATGGCGCTGACCTACACCATCGCCGGCGTATTCGCGGGCCTGGCGGGTGCCAACCTGCAGGCGGCCTTCCAGAACCCCTGGATTATCGGGACCTTCGTGGCCATCTTCATCGCGCTGGCGATGTCGATGTTCGGCTTCTACGAGCTGCAGATGCCGGCCGGCGTGCAGAGCAAACTTTCGCAGATCAGCAACAAGCAGGAAGGCGGCACCTACGTCGGCGCCGGCATCATGGGCTTCCTTTCCGCCCTGATCGTCGGCCCCTGCGTGACCGCACCGCTGATCGGCGCGCTGCTCTACATCAGCCACACTGGCGATGCAGTGCTGGGCGGGATCGCGCTGTTCGCGCTGAGCATGGGCATGGGTGCGCCGCTGCTGGTCATCGGCACCTCCGCCGGTCGCCTGCTACCGAAGGCCGGTCCCTGGATGGATACCATCAAGGCGGTGTTCGGGGTCGGCCTGCTGGCCATCGGCATCTGGCTGCTCGAACGGGTGATCCCGGGCGAGGTCGCGATGTTCCTGTGGGCGATCCTGCTGATCGTGACCGCCGTCTACATGGGCGCGCTGCGGACCCTGCCGGACAATGCCTCCGGCTGGTACAGCCTGTGGAAGGGCCTGGGTGTGGTGATCCTGATCTACGGCGTGCTGCTGATGCTCGGCGCGGCGACCGGCGGCAAGGATATCTTCCGCCCGCTGGCCACGTTCAACCAGCCCGCGGTGACGTCCACCGGCGAGCAGTCCGGGCCGACCGAGATGGCGTTCACCTATGTCGACAGCCTGGAGGACGTGGAGCGCGAAGTCGCACGGGCCCGCGAAAACGGTCAGCCCGTGTTCCTCGACTTCTACGCCGACTGGTGCGTGGACTGCGTGCGGCTGGACCGCACCACCTTCCAGGACCCGCGCGTGCTCCGAGCGATGGGCGACGTGCACCTCCTGAAGGCCGACGTGACCGACAACACCTCCGAGCACCGCGACCTGATGCGTCACTTCAACCTGTTCGGGCCGCCGGCCATGATCTTCTATGACACCGACGGCAACGAGCTGCGCAACTACCGCAATGTCGGCTACCTGAATGCCGACCGCTTCCTGGCACACGTGGAAAGCGCCATCGGGGTGACGCCATGAAAATCCGCACGCACACACTCGCAGGGGTGGTGGTCGCCACGGCCAGCGCCCTGATCCTGACCGCCTGTGGTGACCCGGAACCCGAGATGGACGCCGGAGCAACCTCTGCCAACGCGGCCACCGAGGTCGCCGCCGAGGAGACCCAGGGCAATCAGCGCATCGACTTCACCCTGCCCGACCTCTCCGGTGAAGAACGCCAGTTCAGTGAGTGGGACGGCGACCTGATCGTGCTGAACTTCTGGGCCACCTGGTGCCCGCCCTGCAAGAAGGAGATGCCGCTGTTCCAGGACACCTTTGATGCTAACCGCGAGGATGGCTTTACCATCGTCGCGGTCGCCGTGGACGAACAGACAGCCACGCAGCATTTCGTCGACGATTTCGGCATCGAATTCCCGGTACTGATCGGCCAGGACGACGCGGTCGCGATCGGCCGAGAATACGGCAACCGCATCGGTGCCCTGCCCTACACCGTACTGATCGACCGCGAAGGCACCATCCTCGACACCCATCATGGCGAGGTGGAACCGGCCGACCTGGATGGATGGTTGGAGGCGCACCTGTAACGCCCCCACAAGGACGCCAAGGGAGACGCTGATCAACTCGCACGGCCGCGGGACCCGTCCGCAACAAGGCTGGTAAGCTTGGCCGCCATGACCGAGCGCGAACGCCTGTGGGAACTCGCCCGCCTGATCCGGCTGGATCGCCCGGTGGGCATCTACCTGTTGCTGTGGCCCACCTTCTGGGCCCTGTGGGTGGCGGCCGAGGGCTGGCCGCCGGCCTACCTGATCTTCATTTTTGCCGCCGGCGTGGTGCTGATGCGCTCGGCGGGCTGCGCGATCAACGACTACGCCGACCGCGACTTCGACAGCCATGTGGCGCGTACGCGCGACCGGCCGCTGGCGCTCGGCACCATCACCCCGCGCGAGGCGCTGGGAACCTTCGTGGCTCTCAGCGTGGTCGCCTTCGTCCTGGTGCTGTTCACCAATGTACTGACCATCCTGTATTCCCTGGTGGCGGTGGCACTGGCCGGCACCTACCCGTTCTCCAAGCGCTTCCACCACTTCCCGCAGGTCCATCTCGGCGCCGCCTTTGCCTGGGCCGTGCCCATGGCGTTCACCGCCGTCACCGGCGAGCACCCGCCCGAAGTGGCCTGGCTGTTGTTCGTAACCGTGCTGGCCTGGACGGTGGTGTATGACACCTTCTATGGCATGGTGGATCGCGAAGACGACCTGAAGATCGGGGTGAAATCCACGGCCATCGCCTTCGGCGAACTCGACCGCCTGATCACCGGCGGGCTGCAGGTGCTCGTGTGGCTGGGGCTTTATCTCGTCGGCCAGCACGCCGATTTCGGTGGCTACTACACCGCCGGGCTCGTGGTGGTGGCAATGCTGATGTTCTACCAGCAGTTCCTGATCTTCGAACGCGAACCCGCCGACTGTCTGCGCGCCTTCAAAAACAACCACTACCTGGGCGCCGTCATCCTTCTGGCGATGATCGCCGACCACCACCTGGGGGCCTGAATCCCGCGCCCGCACACCCTCAGGCGCGCGCGAGGACCAGTCCCCCCACCCGTGCGGCACCCTCGCGGCGCAGCACTTCGGCCAGTGCGGCCAGCGTCGCGCCCGTGGTCGCCACGTCATCCACCACCAGCACATGCTGCCCGGCGAGGCTCGAACCGTCCCAGGCAAACGCACCGTGGACATTGCGCCGCCGCGCCTTGCGACCCAGCGCCTGCTGCGACTCGGTCGCGCGGATGCGCCGCAGGCCGCGGGTATCCAGCGGGACATCCAGCACCCCCGCCACACGCCGCGCCAGGTAGTCCGACTGATTGAAACCCCGCTCGCGCAGCCGCCTGCCATGCAGCGGCACGGGGAGCACTAGATCGGGCAGATCGCCGTTCTCGCCCACCAGACGGCCCGCTACCTGCTCCGCCAGGGCCGCGAGGATGCGTTCGGCCCGTGCATTGGCGCCGTGCTTGTAGGCCAGGATCAGCTGATCCAGCGGCCAGGCATAGGCCCAGCCGGCATGCAGTGCATCCAGGACCGGCGCTCGGCGGATGCAAGCCGGGCACACGCCGGCGACCGGCAGGGGCAACGCACAGGTGGGGCAGGGGTGCGCGAGCGGCGCAAGATCCGCCCGGCAATCCGCGCAGATCGCCGGACCGGGGGCCAGGCACAGTCCGCACTGACCGGGGTACAGGGCCTCCCCCAGCCAGTCGACACAGGCCGCAGCCCGGGCCCTCAAGCGCGCGGCCGGAGACCGCCTGGAAACGGGTCGCAATGAAGGGTCCGGGGCCATAATGGTATGCTCTGCTTTTTGCATGCAGGGTAGACCATGGCCACCAGGACCGTCTCCGGACGCAGCTCGCGGCGCGCCGCGTCGATGTTCGATATCGGCAACCTGATCAGCGTGTCGATTGCCGGCATCCCGCTGTTCCTGGTGAGCAGCGAGGGCGTCGGGGTCGGTTTCATCATCGCCGCGATCATGGGCATCGTGCCGCTGGTACTGTGGTTTGGCGGCTCGATGCTGGTCTACGCCCTGAACAAGCACCACCCCGATCCCCGCGTCGGCCACTTCACGCAGTGGGCCGCCTATCGCTACTACGCCCTGATGGGCCTGTTGATCGGGGTCGCCACCTTCTTTCCGCCGGATCTGAACTACTACCGCGCCTACTGGGCAATCGCCGCGGCCATCCTGCTGCCGTGGACGATCTACGCCCTGTTCAATATCTATCGCGAGCCCTGGACGGACGTCGAGATCCCCGCCGAAGCCGACAAGGAACATCATCTATGAGCACGCCCCGCCACGACTGGAACACAGATGAGGTCGAGGCCCTGCTCGACCTGCCGCTGAATGACCTGATCTTCCGCGCGCAGACCGTCCACCGCGAGCACTTCGACCCGAACGCGGTCCAGGTGAGCACGCTGCTGTCGATCAAGACCGGGGCCTGCCCCGAGGACTGCGCCTACTGCCCGCAAAGCGCGCACCACGAGGTCGAGATCGAGCGCGAACGCCTGCTGCCGCTGGACGAGGTGCTGGAGGCGGCCCGCAACGCCCGCGCCCAGGGCGCGACCCGCTTCTGCATGGGCGCGGCCTGGCGCAACCCCACCGACAAGAACCTGGAGCGCGTGATCGAGATGGTCCGCGCGGTGAAGGACGAGGGCCTCGAGACCTGCATGACCCTCGGCATGCTGAAGGCCGAGCAGGCCAAACGCCTGTCCGAGGCGGGACTGGACTACTACAACCACAACCTCGACACCTCGCCGGAGTTCTACGGTCACATCATCTCGACGCGCACCTACGACGATCGCCTCGAGACCCTGGAGCACGTACGCGAGGCAGGCATGAACGTCTGCTGCGGCGGCATCCTCGGCATGGGCGAGTCGCGCCGCGATCGCGCGCGCCTTCTGCAGCAGATGGCGAACCTGCCAAAACACCCGGAGTCGGTGCCGATCAACCAGCTGATCCAGGTCGAGGGCACGCCACTGCACGGCATCGAGCACCTGGACCCGCTGGAGTTCGTGCGTACCATCGCGGCCACCCGCATCCTGATGCCGGCCTCCTACGTGCGCCTGTCCGCCGGGCGCACCGAGATGTCCGACGAGATGCAGGCCCTGTGCTTCCTCGCCGGTGCCAACTCGCTGTTCTATGGCGACACCCTGCTGACCACGCCAAACCCCGGCGAGAACCACGACCTGGCACTGTTCGAGCGCCTGGGCCTGCGCCCGGAGACTGGCCCGGAATCCCCCGCGCAATCGGACCAGCCGGCGTCCGCGTCGGCCTGAGCCAGACCGGCGGTGAGCGGCGGCTTCCCCGACCATTTCTCGGCGGTGGCTACCGACTACGCCCGCCATCGCCCGGACTACCCCGCCGAGCTGTTTGACTGGCTGGCGGCGCGTACCCCGCGGCACGAGCGCGCGTGGGACTGTGCCAGCGGCAACGGTCAGGCCGCGCGGGGTCTGGCACCGCATTTTCCGCAGGTCATCGCGACGGATGCTGCCCCGGCACTGCTGACCACCCTGCCCGAAAATACCGGGATCGACCGTGTCGCCTGTGCCGCCGAGGCCTGTGCCCTGGCCGATGGCTCGGTCGACCTCGCCTGTGTGGCCCAGGCCGCGCACTGGTTCCGCCACCCCGAGTTCCACGACGAGGTCGCCCGCGTCCTGCGCCCGGGCGGACTCCTGGCGATCTGGGGCTACGGCGTGCTGCGGGCCGAGGACCCGGCACTGGACCGCCTGCTGATCGACTTTCACGATGCCACCTTGGCCCCCTGGTGGCCGGAAGAGCGCCAGCACATCCGCAACCACTACCGCGACCTGCCGTTTCCCTGGCCCGAGATCGAGGCGCCCGAGTTTCGCATCACGCGCGAATGGGATCGCGCCTCCCTGCTGGGCTATCTCGGTACCTGGTCCGCGATCCGCCGCGCCCGCGCCGCCGGCCAGGACCCGCTGGCCGCGCTAGCGCCGGCCCTGCAAGCACTGTGGTCCAACCCGAGCATGCCGGCACGGGTGCACTGGCCGATCTTCCTGCGCGCGGGCCTGCGCCCATGAGCGACTCACTCGATCACTACCTGGAGCAACGCCTGAGCACTGTGCGCGACGCCGGGCTATGGCGCCGCACCCGCATCCTCGGCGGCCCACAGCGGCCCGAACAGATCATCGACGGCCACCGCGTGATTGCCTTCTGCTCGAACGACTACCTGGGCCTAGCCGGTGACCCGGCGGTCGCCACCGCCGCCCGCAAGGCGCTGGATCAATACGGCGTCGGCGCGGGTTCGGCCCACCTGATCAACGGCCACACCCGCGCCCACGACGAGCTGGAACAAGCCCTGGCCCACTTCACCGGGCGCGCTCGGGCACTCGTCTTCTCCACCGGCTACATGGCCAACCTGGCCCTGGTCCAGGCCCTGGTCGGGCGCCACGACACCGTCTTCGAGGACCGCCTGAACCACGCCTCGCTGATCGACGCCGTGCGCCTGTCGGGCGCGCGCAGCCAGCGCTACCGCCACGCCGAGCCCGAACACCTGCGCGAGCGCCTGGAGAAGGCGCCCGCGACCGGCCAGCGCCTGATCGTCACCGACGGCGTGTTCTCCATGGACGGCGATATCGCCCCGCTTCCGGAACTCGCCGCCCTGGCGCGCGCATACAATGCCTGGCTGATGGTGGACGACGCCCACGGCCTGTCGGTGCTGGGCGACACCGGCGGCGGCACCTGCCAGCACTTCGGTCTCGGCAGCGACGACGTACCGATCCTGATGGGCACCCTGGGCAAGGGCTTCGGCACCGCCGGGGCCTTCGTGGCCGGCTCCGAACGGCTGATCGAGACCCTGATCCAGACCGCGCGCCCCTACATCTACACCACCGCGATGCCGGCCGCCCTGGCCGCCGCCACCCTGGCCTCGGTGCATATCGCCGCGTCCGCCCACGACCGCCGCGCGCACCTGCAGAACCTGTTGCGACGCTTGGGCGACGGGCTGGATCGCCTCGGCCTGCCACACCCACCGCCCCTCACACCCATCCAGCCTGTCACCCTGGGCACCGCCACTCGCGCGAGCGCCGTCGCCGAGCGACTGTTCGAGGCCGGCTTCCTGGTCCCCGCGATCCGCCCCCCGACCGTCCCGGAAGGCGAGGCCCGCCTGCGCATCACCCTGTCCGCCGCCCACACCCAAACGCAGGTCGACGCACTGCTGCAGGCACTGGAACGCGCCCTCGATCAGACCTAGACGTGACTCTGCGCAAACGCCGCAACCGCGACCTCGACAACGGCAGCTGCAGCTGCAGCTGCAGCTTCGAGATGACCATCGACGGCCAGAGCCACACCGGCACTACCTGCCCAGACGAACCCGGCCACAGGGACATCCGCGGATAGACCCAGTTGCAGACTATCCACCAACCGTCATTGCGAGGAGTAAAGCGACGAAGCAATCGCCATCCGGATGCCCCCGGGCAGAATATTGGCAGATTGCCTTCCCCGGCAGATTGCTTCGTCGCCTTCGGCTCCTCGCAATGACGACTTGGTCGTCTCACCGCATTGCAACGCAGACGTGCGACTGGGTCAGCCTCCCCCTACAGCTCGCCGCGTTCGGCGAGGGAGACGGCCTCGTCGGCGACGATCACGTGATCGAGGACGCGGATGTCGACCAGCCCCAGGGCGTCGGTCAGGCGGCGGGTGATGGCGACATCCGAACGCGACGGCTCGGCCACGCCCGAGGGGTGGTTATGGGCCAGGATCACAGCCGCCGCGTTGTGGTGCAGCGCGCGCCGCACAACCTCGCGCGGGTGCACGGAGGCACCGTCGATGGTGCCGCGAAAGAGCTCCTCAAAGGCGATCACGCGGTGGCGGTTATCGAGGAACAGCACGCCGAAGACCTCGAAGGGATAGTCGCGCAGACGCGCCGCCAGGAACTGCCGGGTGGTCGCGGGCGAGGTCAGTGCATCGCCGCGCTCCAGATCGGCCGCCAGGTGGCGGCGCCCCATCTCCAGCACGGCCTGGAGCTGGGCGTACTTGGCATCCCCCAGCCCCGGGGCGGCGCAAAACCCCGCCTGATCCGCCTGTAATAAAGGCCGCAGCCCGCCGAAGCGGCTGAGCAGGTCCCGCGCGACATCCACCGCGCTCTTGCCGGCCACGCCGGTGCGCAGAAAGATTGCCAGCAACTCCGCATCCGAAAGCGCGGCCGCGCCGCGTTCGATCAGCCTCTCCCTCGGGCGCTCGGCCGCGGGCCAGTCGGTAATCGCCATCACCACCTCCCTGTGGTTGCGTTACATGCGTTCGCTTGTTTCGGTTTGGGCCCTGGGCTAGTCCTCGAAGCGGGAGATGTCGCGCACCGCGCCGTAGGCGGCGGAGGTCGTCATCAGGGCGTAGGCGCGCAAGGCCTGGGTGACGGCCCGCTCCCGCGACTCGGGCTTCCAGGCCTTCGCGCCACGGGCCTCCATGGCCTCGCGCCGTGCGGCCAGCGTGGCGTCGTCGACGTCGATGCGGATCTCGCGACCGGGGATGTCGATCACGATGGTGTCGCCTTCCTCGATCAGGCCGATCGCACCACCCTGCGCCGCCTCCGGCGAGACGTGACCGATCGACAGCCCGGAGGTGCCGCCGGAGAAGCGCCCGTCGGTGACCAGCGCACATTCCTTGCCCAGGCCCTTGGACTTGAGATACGACGTCGGGTAGAGCATTTCCTGCATGCCCGGGCCCCCCTTGGGGCCCTCGTAGCGGATGATCACCACGTCGCCCGCCTGGATCTGGTCACCAAGAATGGCCTCCACCGTCGCGTCCTGGCTCTCGAAGACACGGGCCGGACCCGAGAATTTCAGGATGCTGTCGTCCACCCCGGCAGTCTTCACGATGCAGCCATCCGGGGCCATGTTGCCGTAGAGCACGGCCAGGCCACCGTCCTTCGAGTAGGCATGCTCGATGTCGCGGATGCAGCCGTTCTCGCGGTCGATGTCCAGGCTGTCCCAGGTCTTGTCCTGGCTGAACGCGACCTGGGTAGGCACGCCGCCCGGGGCGGCCTGGTAAAGCGTCTCGGCCTCGGCGGCGTGGCGCATCACGTCCCACTGTTCCAGGGCCTGGCCCATGGTGTCGGCGTGCACGGTGGGAATGTCGCGGTGGAGCAGCCCGCCGCGATCCAGCTCCGCGAGGATGCCGACCACGCCACCGGCGCGGTGGACGTCCTCCATGTGGTAGAGCTGGGTGGCCGGGGCGACCTTGCACAGGTTCGGCACCTTGCGCGACAGGCGGTCAATGTCGGCCATGGTGAAGTCGACCTCGCCCTCGCGCGCGGCCGCCAGCAGGTGCAGCACGGTGTTGGTGGAGCCGCCCATCGCGATATCCAGGCTCATCGCGTTCTCGAACGCCTCGAAGGTGGCGATGGAACGCGGCAGCGCGGATGCATCGTCCTGCTCGTAGTAACGCTTGGCCAGTTCGACCACGCGCCGGCCGGCCTGCTCGAACAGGCTCTTGCGCCCGGCGTGGGTGGCCAGCAGCGAGCCGTTGCCCGGCAGCGACAGCCCCAGCGCCTCGGTCAGGCAGTTCATCGAATTGGCGGTGAACATGCCGGAGCAGGAGCCGCAGGTGGGGCAGGCGGAGCGCTCGATGGCCTCCACTTCTTCATCACTGGCACTGGAGTCGGCGGCCTTGACCATCGCGTCCACCAGGTCCAGGTGGATCACCTTGTCGCTGCCCGGGGCCTGCACCTTGCCGGCCTCCATCGGACCGCCGGAGACGAACACCACCGGGATGTTCAGGCGCATCGCGGCCATCAGCATGCCAGGGGTGATCTTGTCGCAGTTGGAGATGCAGACCAGGGCATCGGCGCAGTGTGCGTTGACCATGTACTCGACCGAGTCGGCGATGATCTCGCGCGAGGGCAGCGAATAGAGCATCCCGCCGTGGCCCATCGCGATCCCGTCGTCCACCGCGATGGTGTTGAACTCCTTGGCCACGCCGCCGGCCTTTTCCACCTCGCCGGCCACCAGCTGGCCCAGGTCCTTCAGATGCACGTGCCCGGGCACGAACTGGGTGAAGGAGTTGGCAATGGCGATGATCGGCTTGCCGAAGTCGCCATCCTTCATGCCGGTGGCGCGCCACAGGGCGCGGGCACCCGCCATGTTGCGGCCGTGGGTAGTGGTGCGGGAACGATAGGCGGGCATGTATATTCTCGTGAACGATTACGGTGAACGCAGATCGTACATAATGAGTCGTACAAACCCCAGTACCCCGGAGCACCTGCAATGAAAATCGAAGTCGAGAACATCAAGTGTGGCGGCTGCGCCAGCTCCATCCGCAAGGGCCTGCTGCAGGTCGAGGGCGTCACCGACGCCGAGGTGGACGTGGAAGGCAGTGCGGTTGATATCGAGGCGCCCGACAGCGCCCGCGAGGCGGTCGCCGCCAAGCTCGCCAGCATGGGCTACCCCGAGGTCGGTTCGGTCTCCGGCCTGCGCTCCGCCAGCGCCAAGGCAAAGTCGTTTGCCAGCTGCGCCGTGGGGCGCATGAGCGGCGAATAGGCTTGATCAATACGTCGCGGGGGCGCGCGCAGCCCGGCCTTGTCGGGCTGGTGCTGCTGTTCGTCCTGGGCACGGGGCTGGCGCAGGCCGAAAGTGGGCTGCCGACCGCCGAACTGCAACTCGGCGAACAAGCCCTGACGATCGAGATCGCCGCGACCGACCGTAGCCGCCGGATCGGGCTGATGCACCGCGACCACCTGCCCGCCGACCACGGCATGCTGTTCATCTGGCCACGACCGGCGCACTACGGCATGTGGATGCAGAACACCCGCATCCCGCTGGACGTGGCCTTCATCGATGCCGACTTCACCATTACCAACATCGCCAGCATGACGCCCCACTCCACCCGCATACACGAGGCGAAACGGCCGGTGCGCTACGCCCTGGAGGTCAATGCCGGGTGGTTCAAGGAGCACGGCATCGCGCCCGGCGCCTCCGTCCCGGACCTCGAACGCCTCGTGGGCGAGACCGACTAGGGAAACACTGATCAATGTACACACTCGCGTTGGCACCCCAGGTTTTCCGAGACAAGGCGCGGCGTGCAGCGGGTAGTGGTTCTACCCGCAAGCGGCGCAACGCAGGATCGGGGAACCTGGAGTGCCAACCCCACAATATAACGAAGGGGCTCGAGTCGCTTTTGCGCGCGCACGGCGTTGCGGCTCCCTTGTGCAGAATGACTGCACGGCAGTCACCGCGCCTTGTTCGCGCGCAAAAGCGACTCGAGCGCGAGGGTGTACATTAATCAGTGTTTTCCTAACACCCCTTCCCGCAGGATCGGGCCAGCAGGCCTGACTGATCCCACGTGTACATTGATCCGTGATTCCCTAGACTGTCTGCTCAAGGACATCATCAGGAAACGGACACGCCCGTGACCGCCACATCCAACCCAGCCGCCCGCAATCACGCGCCCTCGCGCCGAGCCCCGCAGCCCGGGGAGCTCGCCTGGTTCCGTGATGCGGTGCCGTACATCGCCGCCCACCGCGGGCGCACCATGGTGATCGCGCTCGCAGGCGAGGCCGCCCAGGCGCCGGAGTTTCCGGCACTGATGCGCGATATCGCCAAACTCAATGCCCTGGGTATCCGGGTCGTTCTGGTCTACGGGGCGCGCCCGCAAATCGAGGCCCGGATGAGCGAGCGCGGACTGACCCCGGCCTACGCCAACGGGTTGCGCGTAACGGATGGCGCAGCGCTGGAAGCCGTGCTGGATGCGGTCGGTCGGCTGCGCCTGCAGATCGAGGGCCTGCTCTCGCGCAGCCTCGGCCAGCCGGGTACCGGCAACGCACGCCTGCGCGTGGCCAGTGGCAACTTCGTCACCGCACGGCCATTGGGCGTGCGCGACGGCGTGGACTTCCACTACACTGGCGAGGTGCGCGGGGTGGACACCACCGCACTCGCGGCCCTGCTGGACCGCGAGCAGGTGGCCCTGGTCTCCCCGCTCGGCTATTCCCCCACCGGCGAGGTGTTCAACCTCTCCGGCGAGGATGTCGCCACCCAGGTCGCGATCGCGCTGAATGCCGACAAGCTGATCTTTCTCACCGAGGCCGGGGTGTTGCGTGATCCCGAACACGGCGTGCTGGATCAGCTCACCGTGCCGGCCGCCCAGAAGCTGCTGGAGACCGCCACCGACCTGCCGCAGGAACTGGCCAACCATCTGAAGAGCGCGCTCGACGCCTGTCGCCAGCGCGAGATCCGGGTGCACCTGATCGACCGTCGGGACGACGGTGGGCTCCTGACCGAGCTGTTCACACGTCTGGGAATCGGCACACTGGTCTCGCGCGAGCCACTGGAACGGCTGCGCCCGGCCACGCTCGACGATGTCGGCGGCATCCATGCACTACTGGAACCGCTGGAGGCCGAGGGCATCCTGGTGCATCGCGCGCGGGAGCACCTGGAGCTGGAGATCGACCGCTTCCAGGTGCTGGAGGCCGACGGCCTGATCATCGGGACCGCCGCACTCTACCCGTTCGAGGCGGATGCCGCGGAGATCGCCTGCCTGGCCCTGCACGCGGATTACCGCGGGAGCGGCCGCGGCGACCGTTTGCTGCAGGCGATGGAACACCTGGCGCAGGAACAGGGAATCCGGCGGGTATTCGTGCTCACCACACGCACCGCCCAGTGGTTCCAGGAACGCGGTTACACGCCAGGCAAGGTGGACGATCTGCCCGTCAGCCGGCAGACCCGCTACAACCAGGCGCGCAACTCGCGGGTGTTTACCCGAACCCTGACGGACGCATAACCCCACACCCTGAGCGGCGCGGGGTTCGTTCTCGGCGGCTATTGCGCGTAGCGATCCTCTTCGCGCTCGTGGGCCTCCTGGGCCGCCACGCTCAGGGTGGCAATGGGGCGCGCCTCCAGCCGGGCGATGCCGATCGGTTCACCGGTCTCCTCGCAATAGCCGTATTCGCCCTGCTCGATGCGCGCCAGCGCCGCGTCAATCTTGTTCAGGAGCTTGCGGTACCGATCCCGGGTTCGCAGCTCCAGGCCGGCATCGGTCTCGTGGCTGGCGCGGTCATTCGGGTCCGGCTCCTGCCAGCTCTCGCTGCGCAGGTGCTCCAGAGTCTGCTCCGATTCCTCGATCAGCTCGGCACGCCAGGCCTCGAGCTTGGCGCGAAAGTAGTCCAGTTGACGCGGATTCATGTAGGGTTCGTCCTCGGACGGACGGTACCCGGAATCCGGGCGGGTCTTGGCTTCTTGGCTCATCTTGGACCCCTCGCCAGGCCCCCTCTCGCCCCATGCGGGAGGGCCCCGGCGCATTGCACGGTACACCCGATCGAGTATAGGGCAATAACCCTGCCGGGCGGCAAACGCGAAAGCGCGCCCGAACGCACACAACCGGCACCATACGGAAAACGACACCGGCCGCATGCAGCACATCCTTCAGATCAGCGACACCCACCTCGGCCGGGAGCCGGGCCCCATTCGACCGGGTTATCCCGACAGCGACCGCCAGCTCGCCCGCGTGCTCGAGGCCCTGCGCCGGAACGAGGCCCGGCCGGACCTGCTATGGCTCACGGGCGACCTGGCCGAAGATCCGGATCCGGCGGCCTACACGCGACTCCTCGCAATGCTCGACGAACACGTGAAAGGCTGGCCGCTCGCCGGCCTGGCGGGCAACCACGATGACTGGACCCTGCTGCACCGCGCCTTCACGGGCGCCGGACACGCCCTGGACGGCCACCGGCTGCTCGGCGACTGGCTGCTGGTCGGGATCAATTCGGCGGTTGCGGGGCAGGCGTCCGGGCGCATCGAGCCGGCCGAGTTGTCGCGCCTGGATCAAGTACTGACCGCACACCCCGATCACTGGGGCATGGTCGCCGTTCACCACCCGGTCGTGCCCGTCGGCAGCGCATGGATGGACCGGATCGGCCTGACCAATCCCGACGACCTGTTCGCGATCCTGGATCACCACCCGCGCGTACGCGCCTGCCTGTTCGGCCACATCCATCAGGATTTCCGCGCCGAGCGCCAGGGCGTCGAACTGCTGGGCTGCCCCTCCACCTGCGTCCAGTTCGCCCCCGGCTCCGAACAGTTCGCGCTGGATACCGAACACGCCGGCTACCGCGTATTGGCACTGCATGCCGATGGCCGCATCGATACCCGCGTCGAGCGTCTATCCGACGAATTTCCCGAGGCCCGCGCATGATCCCGGACGATCGCCGCAGCGAGCAGCTCCAGGCCTGGCTGAAGGACCAGCCGGGCAGGTTTACCGACCTGGCACTCCTGCGTGCAGATGCCAGTTTTCGGCGCTATTTCCGCCTGTGCCGCGACGACCAACCGGTGGTGCTGATGGATGCGCCACCCGAGCGCGAGGCCACCGAGCCGTTCGTGGAGATTGCGCGACTGCTGGAATCGCTGGGGCTACGCCCGCCGCGCATCCTTGCGCACGATCCAGCCACCGGCTTCGTGCTGCTCGAGGACCTCGGCGACCGAACCTTCACCCGGGCCCTCGCCGAGGGGGCCGCGGAAGGCCCGTTGTACGACCGCGCCATCGACACCCTGATCCAGCTGCATCGCGCCTGGCCAGCGCAGGCCGCGAAGGCCCCGGACGTCCCCGCCTACGACACCCCGCGCCTGCTGGACGAGGCCGCGCTGTTTGCCGACTGGTACTGGCCGGAACAACACGGCACCCCGATGAGCGCCTCCCTGCGCAACGGATTTCTCGCAGCCTGGCGGGAGGCGCTGGAAGGCCTGCCCGTCCTGCCCGGGACACTGGTGCTACGCGACTTCCACGTGGACAACCTGATGCTGCCACCCGGCGAGCATGGCGATTGTGCCGTCCTGGATTTCCAGGATGCCGTGATCGGCAGCCCCGCCTACGATGTCGTCTCGCTGCTGGAAGACGCCCGGCGCGAGGTGTCACCCGCCACCGTGGAGCGGGCATTGAAGCGTTATGCCGCGGGAACGGCCTGGGACCCCGAGATCTTCATGCAGCACTACCGCGTCCTCGGCGTCCAGCGCACCACCAAGATCCTCGGGATCTTCGTGCGCCTGGCGCGCCGGGATGCCAAACCACGCTACCTGGAACACCTGCCGCGCCTGCATCGACTCCTGGCGCAGGGGCTGTCACAGCCGGCGCTGGCACCGGTGGCGGGCTGGTTCCAAACCCACATGCCCGAACGCATGCGGGAGGATTAAGCCATGCGCGCAATGATCTTGGCCGCCGGGCGCGGCGAACGCATGCGCCCGTTGACCGACCACTGCCCCAAGCCGCTGCTGCCTGTCGGTGGCCGGCCGCTGATCGGCTACACGCTGGATCGTCTGGCGACCGCCGGGTACCGCGAGGTAGTCATCAACCTCGCGCATCTGGGCGAACAGATCCGCGCCACCCTGGGTGAATGCCAGACGGGCCTCGCCATTCGCTACTCACCGGAGCCCGAGGGTGCCCTGGAGACCGCGGGCGGGATCCGCCAGGCCCTTCCCCTTCTGGGGGAGGAGCCGTTTCTGGTGGTCAATGGCGATGTCTGGTGCGACCACCCGCTGACACCCCCGGCGACGATGAACACAGCCACCGACCGACCGCTCGCGCACCTCGTACTGGTGGCCAACCCCGACCATCACACGCAGGGCGATTTCGCCCTGGACGGGGAGCGGGTGGCCCTGGCGGGGAACGAGTTGCTGACCTTCAGCGGCATCGGCTGGTACGACCCGGCGCTGTTCCGTGATCTGCCACCGGGGCGCCGGGCCCTCGGACCCTTGCTGCGTCAAGCCATCGAGGCCGGCCGGGTCACCGGCGAACACTACACCGGCGCCTGGCGCGACATCGGCACACCGGAGCGCCTGGCGGCGCTGGACACCGAGCTTGGGGGGCGCTGATCACCCAACGCAGGGGGGATGCGGCCGCCCCGGTCAGGGCTTGATGTAGGTGTAACCGGAGCGTTGCAGGCGGGTCAGTTCCACGATGCCACTGGGAACCACGTCCCTGTCCGATACCTCATGCAGATCGCTGCGTTCGAGCCCGCGCGATTCCAGCGAGTTGCCACACACCAAAAAGCGCACATCCTGCAGCTTAAGGGTATTCACGGTACTGCGCAGGTCCGGATCGGTACGGGCGTGCTGCAGCAGACTGATGCCGCTGCCATGAGTCAACACCTTGATCCTGAGCGAAACATCATCGGGGCTACCGTCGATGTGATTCTGCAGGTTGCGCAGGGCGTTCAGGTGGAGCTCCAGGTCGTCGGTGTTGATGTGATAGACCACCCGCAGCGGCTCTTCGGCCGCCGGCGCCTTGGCGACGGCGCCCATCAATACAGCAGTCGCGCCGCCTGCCGCCAGCATCAACAAGAGCGCCCCGGCCAGGAACCAGCCGGGGCGCAGCACTTGTGGGTCGACTTGCATCGAGACTCCGGCCGTGCCGAATCAGACCTTGATGTAGATCCAGCCTTCCGCCTGACGGCGGGCCGCCTCGGCGACGCCGGAATCGATCAGTTCAGCCTGTGGCAGGATATCCACCTTCTGGCCTTCCTCGCGCGCCAGGCGGTTGAGGGTCTGGGCACAGGCGGTAAAGCGCAGCGTGGGGTACGCCTCCGCCATGCTCGCGACGCGTTCCGGATAGGGTGCGCTGTCGGTTCGCAGCATGCCCATCGCGTTGTTGTGCACCACCACCTGCACGTTCAGGTCGCGCCCGACCGTGGCCGCCTCGCGATACATGCTCTCGATGTCGTCCAGCAACTCGGCCATCGCACGGGTATCCGCCTCGTTGATGTGCAGCAGAATCTGATCGGTTTCGGTTGCCGAAAACACCTGCTGCGGGGCCGCGGCCCCGCCGGGCGCGTTATCGCTGGCAGCCATTTGCGCCAGGGCCCCGGACTCCTGGCCGGCCGCAGCAGCATGGTCGCCCCCGAAGAAACCGGCATCGCGAGTGATCTCGTATCCACCCAGCGAACCCACGACCAGCGCGAGCACGCCGGCCGCCACCGACGGGAACCAGGCCGAACGTCCACCACGCGATAACCGGCAACGGCCACCGGTGGTGCCGGCCGCGCGCCCGGCCGGGACGTCTTCGTAGGCCATGTTCACCAGCTCCTTGAGCTGGTGCATGTCGCAGACTTCGCGACTCAGATGCTCACTGGAGGCGATCGTCTTCAACGTAAACAGACGATCCTCCGGCGAGAACTCGCCGTCCACGAAGGCATTGAGAATCTCCTCGCTGGGTCGATTCTTTGCACTCAGTCGTTCATTCGACATGCCGATTCCTCACTACCTTGAGATAGGGTGTATCGGCCGCTGTCCCCGTGTCGGCCTGCTGCTCCAGCAGCACCTTCTTCAACCGCGCCCGAGCCCGGCTCAGGCGACTCATCACGGTGCCGATCGGTACGTCCAGCACCTCCGAGACCTCGGAGTAGGCAAAACCCTCCAGGTCCACCAGCGCGACCACCTGCCGGTGATCGGTACTCAGTTCGGCCATGGCCCGGTGAACATCCGCGACCATGCGATTGCGCTCGGTCTGCTGCTCCGGGCAGTCCTCGCAGGACAGCTCCATGCTGTCCACATCCACCGTGTCCTTCTGCCGCCGGCCCCAGTCGCGGTAACAGTTGGTCATGATGCGGAACACCCAGGCCTTCAGGGCGTTCTCGTCCTGCAACGACTTCAGCCGGGTCAGGGCCTTCATCATTGCCTCCTGCACCAGGTCATCCGCCAGCGCGGCGTCGTGACACCACGCGAATGCCATGCGGTACATCTGTGGCCGCAGGTCGCACACCTTCTGACGCAGCCTGCGCTGCGCGAACCAGGTCGCCATGTTGTCGATTCCTCCATCCGCAGGCCGTACATGCGGCCTTGCTTGTTCTTGTACCCTGTAGGACGCTACGGGGCGCGAGGCTATTCCGGCCCCTCCACCGCAGACGCCGCACATCCCAGGCTTCGTCGATCAGGATACCCAATGCCATTCGATCCGCAACAACTGGAGCGCTCTTTCGCCTTTGACCCCGATACCGTGCGGGATCTGCGCGAACGCTGGGCGCGCCTGATCACCGATGCCGTCTGGAGCGAGCTCAAGACCGGCACCATCGGCGCCGTCCCGCGCCTGCGCAAGCGCCTGCTGGAACTGGGCGAGAACCTGCGCTCCATGCTGTCGGACCGCGCCTGGATCCCGCACGAGCGCGAACGCGTCAAGGGTGCGATGGCCGCCAGCCTCAACCTGCGTGACAGCCTGCAGCAGACCGACCGCGCTGCCAAGCTGCTCAATGGCGGGGCGGACTTCGAAGTCTTCGAGGCCGACTATCTCGCCTTCCGCAAGAGCCTGCTGGCCTTCATCGAGCACCACGAACAGATCTGGGGCGATCTTCTGGAGAGCCTCTATGACGACGCACCGGACGACGACCGGGACGAGGACTAACCCTTGGGCCGCGAGATCCGCGAGGAGCACTTCGGCGCGGCGGACTTCAACCGCTTCCACCAGGCCCTCGCGGACGAGACCGCCCAGCTGCTGGACTGGCTGCGCACGCAACCGCCCGAGGACCCCGCCCCACCCCCGCGGCTGGGCTTCGAGATCGAAGCCTGGCTGTGCGACACCCAGGGGCGACCGCTACCGGTCAATGACGCCTTCCTTGCGGCGATGGACAGCCCGCTGGCCACCCTGGAACTGGCGCAGTTCAATGTCGAACTGAACAGCGGCGTCTTCCGCGCCGGTCCCGGCTGCTTCAGCGCCATCCTCGACGAGTTGAACGAGACCCTGCGCCGGGCGCGCCGGGCGGCCCGCCACGCCGGCGCGGAACTGCTGATGGCCGGCAGCCTGCCCACCCTGGAACCGGACGACCTCGGGATCCACCACATGTCGCAGCAGGCCCGCTACCGGGCCCTGAACAGCGCGATCCTGGAACAACGCGCCCAGCGCCCGCTGCAGGTGGACATCGTCGGTCACGAGCACCTCCAGCACCGCCATGCGGACGTGATGCTGGAGGCGGCGGCGACCTCCTTCCAGGTGCATATCGAGACCCGCCCCGAGGTCGCCCACCGCGCCTACAACGCCTCTCTGGTGGCTGCGGCACCGGTGCTGGCCGCCGCCGGCAATACGCCCTACATCTTCGGCCACGACCTCTGGGCCGAGAGCCGCATCCCGTTGTTCGAGCAATCGGTGGAGGTCGGCGGGTTCGCCAACTCGGCGCGTGGCCCGATCCGCCGCGTGACCTTCGGCACCGGCTATCTGCACGCATCCATCGGCGAGTTGTTCACCGAGAACCTCGAGCACTTTCCGGTGCTGTTGCCAGTGGCCCTCGACGAGCCGGCCGATCAACTGGCCCACCTCGCCTTCCACAACGGCACCATCTGGCGCTGGAACCGGCCGATCGTGGGCTGCGATGCGGATGGCCGACGCAGTCTACGCCTGGAGTTTCGCTGCCTGCCGGCCGGCCCGTCGCTGATCGACATGCTGGCCAACACCGCTTTCGCCCTGGGCCTGATCGAGTACCTGGTGGCCGAATCGCCCGATGGAACGCTGGAGACCCCGTTTTCCGAGGCCCGCGACAACTTCTACAATGCCGCCCGCTACGGGCTGGACGCCCGCCTGCGCTGGGGCCATCGCGACCCCGTCCCGGCGCCACGCCTGATCACGCGGGAGCTGCTCCCCCGGGCGGCCGAAGGTCTGGAGCGCCTGGGCATCGACCGTAGCGAACGCGACAACCTTCTTGGCATCATCGCCGCGCGCGTCGCCAGCCGCCAGACCGGCACGCACTGGCAACGCGACTGGGTCGCGCGCCACGGCCGCGACTGGCCGGGCCTGGTCCACGCCTACCGCGGCTGGCAGAACACCGGCGCGCCGGTTCACACCTGGGGACTTTGAGGAAACCCGTGACTCTCTCGATCAACGAATACTTCGAACTACCCGACGGCTTCCTCGAGGCCACGCCCGCCACCCTGCACCAGTGCGTGCCCGGGCCGGCGCTAATCCACCTGGAAGGCCAGCGCGAGCCTGCGGTGGCCGTGGTCCTTCTGCTGCACGGAAACGAGCCGGTGGGCCTGCACGCGGTGCAGCAACTCCTGCGCCACTACACCGGGCGCCCGCTGCCGCGCGCGCTGACCCTGGTCGTGGGCAACCCACAAGCCGCTGCGCTCAACCAGCGCCACCTGGACGACCAGCCGGACTTCAACCGCATCTGGCCGGGGACCGAGCAGGGCGGCTCGCGCGAGGCCGACGTCTTCGCCGAACTCTGCCAGCGCCTGGAAGGACGCGGCCTGTTCGCCGCAATCGACCTGCACAACAACACCGGGCGCAATCCCCATTACGCCTGCATCAACCGTCTGGAGGCGCCGTTCCTCAATCTGGCCGCGCTGTTCGGACGCACGGTGGTCTACTTCACCCGGCCGCGCGGGGTCGCCTCCATGGCACTGGCGCGTATCGCACCGGCCGTCACAGTGGAATGCGGCCACCCCGAGGACGCGGCCGGCGTGGACCACGCGCGCGAGATGATCGATGCAGTGCTACACCTGGACCACTTCGCCCAGGAGCCGCCGCGGACGGGCGCCATCGAGATCTTCCACACCGTGGCCCAGGTACGGGTGCGCCCCGGACTACAGGTCGGACTGGACGCGCAGCACGACGTCCGCCTGGAACCCGACCTGGACGGCCTGAATTTCCAGCTACTGCCCGCCGGCTCGCGCCTGGTGAATGTGCACGCAGACGCCCAGGACCCGCTGATCGCGATCGCCGAGGACGGTTCGGAGGTGACCGGGGAATATCTGGAGCGGGCCGGTCAGGAGATCCGCCTGAAGCGCCAGGCGATGCCGTCCATGCTCACGCTGGACACCCGCGTGATCGCCCAGGACTGCCTGTGCTACCTGATGGAGCCGCTGACGCTCTGATCCCGC
The DNA here is from genome assembly GCF_000377825.1 of Thioalkalivibrio sp. AKL9. Taxonomy (NCBI): domain Bacteria; kingdom Pseudomonadati; phylum Pseudomonadota; class Gammaproteobacteria; order Chromatiales; family Ectothiorhodospiraceae; genus Thioalkalivibrio; species Thioalkalivibrio sp. AKL9. Next base: position 189,449 of record NZ_KB905103.1, read on the forward strand.
CGCTGTTCGCGACGGATTCGAATCCGGCTCAGGCGTCGCGTTCGACGCGCTCGAGAACCTGGGCAACGTGATCGCCCTTGCGGTAATTCGGGAGGTCGCGCTGCATGTCCGCCAGCGCCTTGTCACGCTCCAGCGCACTGTCATACCAGCGATAGGATTCCCAGTCCGCCCCCAGCAGGTGCGGCATGGAAAGGGTGCTGCCTTCCGGCAGGCGAATGCGGATTCCGTAACGTTTCATGGCGTTCATCCGAGGTTGGTCCCAGTGAGCCGGGCCGGCCGGCGCGCAGTCTAGCCGAGCCCCGAACAGGCGGCAATAAAGCCCTCCGGCGCGCCTATTGGCCCCGGCCGACCACAAAATCGAAATAGTGATCCGGAAAGGGCTCGTCCGCCAGGGTGAAATGCCACCACTCCTGCTCGTAGGGCTCGAAGCCCGCCTCTACCATCAGCCGCTGCAGAAGCATGCGGTTGGCCCGCTGCTGTGCGGAAACACCGTCATCCCCGGGCCAGGAGCGCGGACTGAACCGGTCAAAGCCGGTGCCCATCTCCAGAGCCTCGCCGGAATCGCGATCAATCAAGGTCAGATCGACCGTCGAGCCACGCGAGTGACTCGACCGGGCCGCGATATAGCCATGCTCGAACAACTCGTCCTTGGCAACTTCCGGGTAATACTGTGCCTGCATGCGGGTATCGCCGAGGTCCTCCGCCCAGCGCACGAAGTGCGCGACGGCCCGCGCGGGCCGATAGCAGTCGAATACCTTGAGACCAAGCCCGAACGCCGCGAGACGTTCCTGCACCCGGGCGAGGGCATGGGCGGCCGGGGACGTCAGGATGCAAACGGGGGCCTCGTAACCATCGATCGGTTCGCCCACGAAGTTGTCGTCGCCAAAGTAGTGGATCTCCTCGACCAGGTCCGTTACCACGTCACCCGCCGCAACAAACCCTGCCGGGCGCCCATCATCCGCGACCGTGGCCCCACTTGCCGCCATTGCGACCAGCAGCCCAAGCCCCGCCAGATTCGTCCGCTTGCTGCGCATCCGGCCCACCCTGCTCGCTACCAAACCCACGGTCCGACAGACTACGAGATGCCGCAGAGATGTTCGAGAGCCGCGCGCTGCGCGGCATGCTTGGCTGCGTTCTCGTTCGCAAGTTTTTTCAGGTTGAGGAGTTTCCAGCGGACGGCTGGAAGGGTTTGTGCCTGCGGCAGGCCGATCGCTCTGAAATCAGGTTCGCCGTCATGCAGGCTCAGTAGGAATTGCGCTGTGTTGCCGCGCAGGCGACCGCGGATATCGGCGATAAGCCGGACTCTGGTCGCTTCGAGCTCGTCGAGGGTGATCGGGCTGGTCGTCATGCCGACGAATTCCCTGGCATAGGGTTCGTTCAGATCGCTCAGTCCAGGCGCGAGCAGTTCATGCACCGGACGCGGCGAGCTGGCGACATAGACCAGGAAGGTACGGAACAGCGCGTCGGTCAGCCCTTCGTGTTCGTAGAGCAGCTTGATATCGAACAGGTCGCGGGGGTGTTGGCGATCGACCGCCGCATGGAGTTTGCCGCCGAACAAATCCTCAAATGACACGACCTGGACAGCGGCATAGCCGAATTCATCTTCGACCGTTGGGGATACGGCGCGGCGTTCAGGATCGTGCACGACGCCGCGCGTGACGGGTGAGATTTCGATTTTGACTTCGGCGCCGTCGAGCCGTACTCGGACACGGGTGGCGCCGCCACCGCTGCCTTCGATACGTTGCGCCCGGAGACGCGGAATGCCGGCGTTGGCCGCGTCCATGATCCTGCCGAGCGTCGCGTTGATCTCCCTCAGGCTTTCCGCTCGGTCTCTGACCGGCAGGTAGGTCAGGTCAATATCTACCGACAGGCGCGGCATGTCGCGGTAGAACAGGTTGATGGCAGTGCCGCCCTTGAGCGCGAACACGGGTTCCGCCGCGATGAAGGGCAGCAGGCGCACCAAAAGCGCTACCTGTGCACTATAGGCGTCACGGGCCATCGGCATCTTCCGTTGGGGTATCGACGAATTCCGGCGGGACCACGATGCGGTAGCGCGGATGGATCTTGCCGCCCGTTATCAGGGCGCGGTCACCCGTACCGAGGTTGAAGTCGTCGGGGTTAATGCGCTCGCGCCAGGCATGTTTGTGGCGGTCGGCGAAGACGAAGAATAGACGTCTGAGCTTGATCTTGCGGCAGCTCTGCAGCAGCGCCGTAAGCTGGCGAGGCCGCATCGTCGCCAGCCCCTCGAACATCATGTCAAGATTATGGAAACTCTCTTGCGTGGGCAGCTCGTCAAGTGCTTCGAGGATCGCGCGCTCCGGCGAGGATATTCGGAGCGCCCAGCCCCAGGGCAGAGTTGGGGCATTGCCGTTTTTGTATTCCGTCAGACCAAGCGACGGGTCATCGAACAGGGACAGGGGGCGGCTTATGAGTGGTGCGTCGAGGGTGAGGCGCGAAAGCCAGGTTGGTGTGTCACTGCCGTAGAGCCACACGGGCGGATGCGCACCCAGCGGGAGATAGTGCCGGTAGCCCTGGAGGTCAAGGGCGGACATGCCGCCGACATGGACGTGATAATCCATGATTTTTTGGAGAGATAGGACGCAACTCTTCCAGTCTGGAGGGACTGACTGCGGCGAGGGGCGACGGAAAACACCACGCTCCAACCGCTCCAGCCAGCCGCTATCTACATATTTCCGGGTGAGGAACCGGCTGACGCCGTGGTTCTCCAGCCAGCGCGCATCCACCATAAAGCCGGCGGGAACAGCTTCTAATACACTCTTTAGCTTGTCCGATCTTTGCGCACCCATAGTGCACATTATAGAGAAATCTCGAAGATTGCAGCAAGACTACTTCGGGATTTCAAAATTCAGGGTGCTATAAGTGCACTAATTAGGATAATTCGAAAGCGCTATGTCACGCGTTTTGTCTCTGACAAGGTTTCGTAGGTTCGCGCAGCATTCGGCGAAATCGGGTCCTGCTGCGGATTCCGGCCCATCGTGACCGCCCATTCCGATTGATCGTGACCGCGGATTCCGGGGAAGTGGACACCGCCCCCCTTCGACGCGAAAGTGTCGTCCGCATCTAACGACAATTACTCTGGCCGGCCAAAATAGTTGACGTCAGATACGTCCACGAACACGAAGGGTGCGACCTGTGTCAGCAGGCGCGCCGTTTCAAGGTAGGCCGAGTTCATGGCTTGAGGACCAGCGGATCATCGCCGGCCCCGGATACCCAAGGCCGATCACTGCCGGTTGGGAGCTCGGCCGGATCCAGCTTGGCCGCCCAAGGGAGCGAGAACTCTCGTCCCAACTGCAGAGCCAGACGGACAGTCTTGATGCTCTTCGTCTCGCGCAAGAGCTCGCGAAGGACATCGGCACGCAGACTATAGGCCCCCTCGACGATCTCGCGAGCCTCCTGCAGCGGTTGCCGAACACCGACTTCACTGAGGAGCTCGAGGAGGGCCCGCTCCGGCGCGGCGACATCGGGCGCCCTCGCCTGACGCTCGAAGGGGCCGACATGCAGCATGGCATCAGGTGTTTCATTGAATAGGCGTTTCCGGTGATATGCCGCCGTAAACCGCTCGGAAAACCAGTCCGGCAGCCGCCCAGCGGCCCAGCCATACAACCACAGCGTGGGTTGGTGCAGGACGTAGTGCCGCATGCCGTACCACTCCAGGGCGGATTTGCCACCCACGTGGAGGCCCGGAAGCTTTCGCTGCAACATGACGAGACTGGGCTCCAACTCCAGGTACTCACCCGGGCGGCAATAGACGCCCCGCGCGAGGCGTTCCAGCCACCCCGACCGGACGTAATAGACTGCCAGGTCGGCCGAAATGCCCAGCTCATTGAGGTCGGCCGTGGTCAGCGGCGTTCCCGGAGGCACTCTGGTATAGAGCGCCTTTAGATGGGATCGGATTGTCGTAGACACACTACGACTAAACCACATAAAGCCATCCGGTATCAACCAAGAAAACGCCCGTAATCGTAGCGTGGCTACGATAAATAACAATTTCTCAAACGCGGGCAATGCTGAGCACGAACCATCCAGAAGAAGCCTGAACGGCCAGAACAAGCACACCGCCTACCGATCCGCAGTGAAGCCGTGCACCACTGAGGCGCCCTTACCACCCGATTCAGCGACCGTTTGGAATGAACCGCAAGCTTCAGGGGGACATCGAGGGGGATGTGTCGCTTTAACTCAGCTCACGGATGGGGGCGGCTGGTTCATGATCACATTCTGAAAACCGTAGAGGTTGCTCGCAGCCCCGCAAAGAGGGGGCGCGTTTATCCGAAAGACTTCCGCTTCCGTCGCACGTCAGGGAGTCGCATCCGGCAACGCATAACTTGTGCTGCGACCACCACCAGGATTCTTCTTCAGCGCGCCGCGGTCGAGGAGGTCCGCGATGTCGCGTTGGGCGGTGTCCTGCGAGCACTTCGCCATGCGGGCCCAGCGCGAGGACGTCATTCCGCCCTCGAAACCATCCAGAAGGCGATTGAGTACCTTGATCTGACGCGCGTTAAGCGGCTCCGTCGCGAACCGCTCCCAGAACTGCGCCTTGTACAGCACGGTTTGGAGGGAGCCCTCCGCGTTGTCGAGCGCCCGCAGCAGACACCCCAGGAACCATTCCAACCATGGGGTGACGTCCAGCCCACCCTGCTTCTGGGTCTGCTCGAGCATCCCGTAATAGTCGGCCCGCTCGCGCAGAATCTGCCCGGACATGCTGTAGAAGCGTTGCGGCGACCCGTCCGCCCGCGTCAACGCCATATCCGCGATGGCCCGCGCAATACGGCCGTTGCCGTCCGCGAACGGATGGATCGTCACGAACCAAAGATGGGCCAGCGCCGCGACCAGCAACGGATCCGCATTGCCGGGTGCCTTGAACCAAGCAAGGAAAGCATCCATTTCCGCCGGGACACGCACGGCCGGTGGGCCGGAAAAATGCACCTTCTCCCGTCCCACTGGCCCCGACACCACCTCCATCGGCCCGTCCCCGTCATCGCGCCACTGCGCCACAGGGATCCGAACCATGCCACTGCGCCCTGTGGGGAACAGAGCCGCATGCCAGTCGAACAGTCGGTCCACCGTCAACTCACGATCAAAGTCCCTCGTCGCATCCAGCATCAGTTCCACCATGCCTTCGACATCCCGGGCCGACGCGACTAAACCGCCCGCTTCCAAGCCAAGGCGACGCGCGAGCGAGGAGCGAACCTGGTCCAGCGGCAACCGCTCCCCCTCGATCGCTCCCGAGTCCACGATGTCCGACGACAGCATGCGCAGCCAGGCCTCCTCGCGAAGCGCAAAGCCCACGCCCTGCATCCGCCCGAGCAACCGTCCCTGCTCGCGCGCCGCGGCCGCAAGCGGCTGAGCGATGCGGTCCGAATCCCAGTGCCACTTCGGCCAGTCGGGGTGTTCCCAGATGTATCGCACCACATTCTCCGCATTCAGTGCGGACATTATGCGGCTTTTTTCTCCGCATTGCCCACGTCCTGCATCCGCCCGAGCAACCGTCCCTGCTCGCGCGCCGCGGCCGCCGCGTGACAATAGGCGAAAAAGGTATAAGTTCAGATCATGGATGGGTTCCGGTACGACGCTGTGGGAAGACCCGAATCTGCTGGAAGTCCAGGCTAGGTCGGAGGGGGAACCACGGTTCCTGTTGATCGGGAAGATCGGCGACAGGCATTGGTCCGCTGTCGTCACGTACAGGGAGGGCCATATCCGCCTGATCTCCGTCAGGCGCTCGCGCAAGAAAGAGGTGGACCTCTATGAAAGCTGAAGACTTCGACAAAAAGTTCGACGAAGGGCAAGAAGACATTGTTGGCGATCTCGACCTTGGTTCCGCGCGGCGCGTGAATCAGGACCACAAGCGTATCAACGTCGATTTTCCCGCCTGGGTGGTGGATTCGCTGGATCGGGAGGCAACGCGCATCGGTGTAACGCGCCAGTCCATCATCAAGGTGTGGCTGGTCGAGCGCCTACAGGCGGAAGCGGCGCACAAGCCGCTGAATGACGATGCCGCCGGTGGCACGCATTAGGCCGTTATGGCCCTGCCGCTGCCTTGATCCGGTCCACGTCCTCGAACGCGGCCGGGGTGGCCTCGGTCAGCTTGTCGACCAGCTCCGCAAGCGCGGCCTTGAACGCCTCGTAGCGGTTGTCCTCGATCTCCGGGTGCGGTTCGGCGGCCCGGCCATTTCGGTTGATCTCGAACTGCTGCTCATAACTCGCCGTCGGTGAGAAACCCTTGGGTTCATTGATCGACAGGAACACCCCATCGGTGGTCGTGTCGGCCTTTCAGGAAAAAATATGCGATCGCTTCCTCTGAAAGGCAAACACTAAACGGTCGCTTCTTTTTGGCCGGCGCGACAAGGAGTCTTCCCACACGAAGCGGGGAAGAATACGATTTCCATCGAGAGACTTAATCTCACCCCGGAGGGCGCCATGAAACAATCGGCAAACGCGGAGCAGCGGCAGGTGGTACTCACCCGGGCCGTCGCGCGGGCCGCCGAACGGCTCGGGATGAAACAGTCGGAACTGGCGAGGGCCCTGGGGCTGAGTCCCGCCACGATCAGCCGCATGTACGCCGGCGGTTACTTCTTGGACGAACACACCAAGCACTGGGAGCTTGCGGCCCTGCTGGTCCGCCTCTACCGCGGGCTCGATGCCATTACGGCCGGCGACGAGCGCTCCCTTCGGGCCTGGATGCACAATCCCAATACCGAACTGCACGATGTTCCGGGTCACCTCGTGGGCAACGTGATGGGGCTAGCGCGCGTAGTCGAGTATGTGGACGCACATCGCGCTCGCATCTGAAGCCGGGCCCGCGGCTGGCGAGTGGTGCGGCAGCGAAAGCACCTGCATCCGCGCCGGCCGCGACGAATCCTTCACCTTTCCGGCCTTACCCTTCAATTGAGACGCGGAGACCCGTCAATAAGCCGTTGACGGACGTCCGATGAAACACCGTCTGCACGAATGACACCGGACCGGATGGTCACATTCACGCGTGCGCTCATGATCTGCAGGCCGTCCACGACAACGACCAGCTCCCTCCCATGCGATTTCGCAGTAACCTCTTCCAGGCGGGCCGCTGACGAGGGGGCAAGCTGGATCCACATCACCCCCTGGTGCTCTTCGATCGCCTGGATCTCGGTCGTCTCGACGACAAAGGTCACCGCATTACCGGCCGCTGCAGCGCCGACCATCAGCAATAGACCAACAAGTACCCATGCCTTCCAGATCGCGCCGGCGCGAGGCGTGTAGCGCCAACGGATCAAAGGCCCAGGTCCCGAAACAACTCGTCGGCCGACCCGGACCGCTTCCCCTTGCCATTTCCCAGCTCGGACATCGCGGCCTCGGTGGTGGCATTCGGAATCGGGACAGAAAACGGCAACCGCCCTTCCTCCGCAATGCTCAGCATCAATAGGCGGATGGCATCGGACACGGACAGGCCCATCGCCTCCAGAGCCGCCGTCGCGCGCTCTTTCGTTTCACGGTCCATACGGGCTCGAACCACGGAATCGCTACACATGGCGTCCTCCTCAGGGGCTTCTCGCGCCTCTAGGGCTGGGCCAGCTCATCCGCGTGAGCGCCATGGGGATCAAGGCCCTTCAGCAGATCCGCTTCCGAGAAGGGAAGATTCACCTTGCGTGGAGCCTTATGAACGGCCTCGATCATGATCTTTCCGGCCTTCACCTCGATATGAATCGGGCTGGATACCTCAAGGTTGGCTTGCGCCAAAACCTTGCTGGAAAGTCGCACGGCAGCGCTATTACCCCAGCGTTTGATTTCACTTTGCATGGCACCCTCGCATGATGGTTTAACGCCACTCCAAATAGACCGACATGCGGCTGTCAGAGATGGTCGATCACTCCATCGTACGGCTCTCGCGGACGAATGACGCAGCATTCGGCGTAAAGACGACCGAGATCCCTTGCCCACCCTGCCCAAAGAGCTGCGGCATGGACCAGTGAGAGAGGGTTTTCCGCGGTCATCACCTCGTTGTCCTGGGGCTCACCCATCGCCTTGAGAAAGGCAATCGCGGCGGTATGCCTATTCCGGCACATCGTGACCGCCCATTCCGATTGATCGTGACCGCGGATTCCGGCGCCAGGGCCAAAATCGGTCACGTTCCGACCGGAATACGCACGGAGACGTCCAGTTTCAATGGACCGAATTTACGGGAAGGCGACAGGAACCGACAGGCCCAATTCGCGGGCAAGATCAGCCGCGCGCGCCGGGGCGAATTTCGCAAGCGCCAAGCCGAGCTGCTGGTGCGCCGCTTGTCGCTTGCTCCTCATCCGAACCCGCCCAATTGAAATGATTATTGAGAAGATACTAACCCATTAAGGGTTTGATATATATAGCTTCAAAAGCCCGCCGAAGCATGTACTGAAACAATCCCATGGCCGAAGCGAGCCCTGGCCAGGAGGGGTCCCGACCTGCTGCGTTTGTGACAGGATTTGTGACAAAGGCGGGGCGATACAATCCCGGGGCTCCAAACTCGACCTCGGAAACACACCATGACCGACTGCCCCACCCTGTCGATGTACTCCGCCCTGCAGCAGGCCTTCGATCATTTCAACGAACGGCTGTTCGACAACGAACTGCCGCCCTGCCTGATCACGCTACGAAGCTCCCGCCGGCAACGGGGCTACCACCACGCCGAGCGCTTCATCTCCGGCGACGGCACGATCATCCACGAGCTGGGTGTTCATCCGGGGTACTTCACCCTGAATCCGCTAGAAGTTGCGCTCTCCACCCTGGTACACGAGATGGTGCATCACTGGCAGGAGTGCTTTGGCCAACCGAGCCGGTCGAACCACCACAACCGGGAGTGGGTCGGCAAGATGGAAGCGATCGGTCTGGTGCCGAGCGATACCGGCCTGCCGGATGGCAAACAGACCGGACGCCGAGTCACGCACTACATACAGCCGGCCGGGCCCTTCGCCCGAGCCTGCTCGGACCTGCTGGCCACCGGGTTCGAACTACCCTGGTTCGACCGGCATGCCCCCACCGATCCGGAATCGGTTGCCCAAGTGCAGGAGGCCCTGGCCGAACAGGGCCTGGCCGTGGCCAGCGCCCCCGCACCGGCCGAAACGATCCCCCTGCCCGACAATGCCGAAAAACCCGCGGTGTTCGCGCCACCCGCGCCGCGCCCGGATCCCCGTGTCCGCATGAACTGTCCGACCTGCGACGCGCGAGTCTGGGCGCGACCGGAAACCGAGGTCGTCTGTGGTTCCTGCATGGAGCCCATGAGCCACGCCTCCGAAGACGCAGGGTGACCCTGCCAACATCAGATCAACGCGCGGGCATGCCGAGAATGGCCGCGACCACCCGCTCCTCCGCAGAGCTTTGAAGCGGGAGGCTGGCAAACGCCTCCAGTACCTCGGGGCCAAGCTCCGACTCCGCCTCAATGAGTTCCTTGCGCAGATCCCGCAGGCGAAGGAACCCCCGGCGCTGCTGGGTCAGGCGGCGATACCAGTAGGGACGGATGAGCTCCAGCCAGCGATTGGCAAGCGCCTCCCAATCCGGTTCTCCGCCCGTCAGCGTTTCCGGCTTGCGCTCCAGTAGATTGCGCAGAGCGAGATAGGCGTCAAGGCGCGCCTGCTCCCTCTGGCGGGCCGCCTCCTCGCAAAATCCATTGAGGACCTTGGTCATCTCTTGCAGGGCGCGTTGCTTGCGCAGTGGTAACTGCGCCCGTTCGGCCTCCGGGAGGCGCTCGGAAAAGTGCGCAAGCCACCTCGCGGCCGGATCGTCGATTTCACCATTGGGCGGATCCCGCGCCAGTCGCTCGCGCAGCGCCGCGGCCACCTTGTCCAACGAAGTCGTTGCCTCGGCATCCGGGCCCGAGAAGAAGAACCAGCGCGGCGCCCGGTCCGCACTGCCGGCCAGACAGAAGAAGGCCCAGACCGTGTCGCTGGCCACCACGCTGACCCTTGAGAGCACCCGCACGGAGCGCTCCCGGTAATGCTCGTAAATCTCCGGTTCGACCAGGGCACCCGAACCTTCCACCAGCCCGCGCACCGCGGCAAACGCATCATGCGGTTCCGCTTCCTCGATCGAACGAGCCGTACGCTCGTATTCGCGGATCAGGGTGTCGGCATCAACGCTTTCCCAGGACCGCTGTTGCAGGTCTTCCGGCAACGGGAGATTGGTCCCGAGGAGTTCCGTCACCGCGCCGACTCGATCCAGGAATCGAGCATCGGCACTGAGAGCGAACGCCTCGGCATCCCGGGGCCACCAGACTTCGACCTCGACATGGGGGCTGTCGAGACGATCGACGCGTCCGGTTCGCTGTTCGGCCACGCGTATCACCGAGGGCATGTCGAGATGAACCAGCGCCGAGGCCGCCTGCAGGTTCACCCCTTCGGACAGGCTGTCCGAACACAGCGCCACACCGGTCTGCTGGTCGCCACCCGGCCGAAACGCACGGAGTACCGCCTGGCGGCTTCGCTCATCGCTGCCCGTCGCCTGCCAGATCTCGACGCCCGGCAGCCGCTCTTCGAGTTGGACGCTCAAGGCCGCAATGGTGATCAGACGGCTGTCGAAGGCCAGCACACGCTCGTGGCGCGCCGCCAGTTGCGCCAGATGGGCCACCTTGGCACGTTCTCGCGCGGGGCTCATGGCCCGCACTTCTTCCAGCACCTGCGAGAGGATCCGGTGGTCGTGCGCGTGAGCCGATTCCCAGGCATCGACATCGGTGAGCCACGCGGGCAAGGGCACGCCCAGCCGATTCTCGGGAACACGGCCCGGCTGTTTGAGCTTGCCCAGCACATCTCCTGTATCGGCGGACTTGGCGTAATGCTCCAACCCGAACTCGGCCCGCGCCACCGCCGTTCCGCACAGGTGCTCGACCAATGCCGCACGCGAAGATCGCAGGGCCGCCATGACCCGGTAGCGGACCAGCTTGTGAGCCCCGAGCAGCAGGTAGTCGCGATACTGGGCCTCGGTGAGTCCCTGCTGCCTTTGTACGGCGCTCAGTTCCAGGACCGCCGGAACCTGGACCACGCCGAAGAGCTGATCGAGAAGCTCCCGGATCCGACCGGCGCGTTCACGGTCGGCAGCCGGTTCGTTCAGGGAATAGCTGTACGAGCGGTGCTCCGGGTAGCGGCAGGGCCGGCCCGTGTGATCCCGATAGGCCCCGGGCGCGCGATCAATCAGCGCATTGAACATGCGCTTGGTACGGCGAATGGTGAATGTACGGATCTCATCGCGCAGCTGGGCGGCCTCGTCCTCGCCCAGACCGTGCCAGCGACCGGGACGATTGACCCGTTCCAGGGCCTTCAGCGTGCTCGGCTGCAGGTTGTCGGCACCGAGCAGATCCGCAATCCGGACCAGGTCATCGACATTCCGGTTGATCGGTGTGGCGGTGAAGAGCAGAACGTCATCGGCAAGGTGATTGGTAAACAGCCGCCGTGTCCTGCGCGAGCGGCGATTGTGGAAATTGTGGCACTCGTCCACGGCCAGCAGTCGCGCCCGCCTCAAAGCATCATCCAGCTGCCACGCCTTGCGGCTTCCGTGACTGAGCAGGCCAACCGAAAAGACATCCAGCGCGGTGTCGGCCCGGGATGCCTCCCGCTCCCACTCCTCCACGACGGTCGAGGGTGCAATCATGACCGAGCGGGGCATCCCGCCCGCCCCCTGGATGCGCGCCTGCTGCGCCCGCAGAAGATGCGCACCCATACGCGTCTTGCCCGACCCCGTCGCATCCGCAATCAGCACCGCCCCCTGACGGTCCAGCAGATAGAGCGCCTGTGCGATCCCCTGACGCTGGGCCGGCCACAACGCGCGAAAGGCCTCCCGGTCGACCTGCTGCAGAAAGCCCTTCGCCCACTCACCTTCCAGCAACTCCCCGCAAGCGCGGGCCAGCGCATCGCGCCACCCGACGACATGCAGCAGACGCTCGAGCAGCGCCAGCAACGCATCGGTGTAGTCCTCTCCAAGCGACCAGAACTGTTCGGCCAGCGCCGCGGCCTCGCGGTAACGCCTCGGTTCACCCGTTGCGGTGAACCGCGCGTTCGCCTCGTGCTGACGTTCCAGCCCGTTCCGGCTGAAGTTGCTCGAGCCCAGCGTTACCGCCCCCGCCCCGAGATAGATCTTGGCGTGCAGCGGTCGCTGCGTGTCGGGCCAGTACCGCGCCTCGACGGCGCCCTCGCGGAGTCGCTCCCGAAAATGGATCAGCCGGGCCGACAGGCGCAGGGCGATTCCTCGATCCAGCCAGTACTGTTCGACTTCCTCGGGGAAGCTCGGCGCCTTCAGACTGCGGTGACCTCCCTCCCCCACACTCGGCTCGTTACCCAAGAGAACGCGAAGCGGACGAACCTCCCCCAGATCCCCCTCCAGACGAATAAGCTCCTCAAGCGCCCCGTAGCCCGTCACCACCAACGGCGAGTCCGCAGACACCAGGTCCGCAATCACCCGCTCGCGCACCGTCCGCCCGTCGACGTTCAGCGGGAACCGATCCGGCGGTGGCCAAACACCCTGCCCCTCGCGCGACTCTTCAGGAAAGTCGCTAAAGAGATCAGCGGTGCGCGCCGTATCTGGGAGGGGATCTTCTTGACTCATGAGGCCACCCGTCGACCCAAAACAGGAATTCGACCGACACAGTGCCGGATCCGCGGATGGGAAGGCCACACGCAATGCTTCCCTCCCGTCCATTCGGTCAATGTAGACGCCCACCGAAGTCGGGAAGCACACAGATCACTGTGAGGAATCGAATGCCGGTCCAAGATTGGGCGCTACACCCGGAAACCTCCAGTTATGCGTGGACCTAATCCGAGGAAGTGGACACTGCTCATACCCCCTCCATCATCAGGCGTCAGCGTGCAGCCGAACACAATGGACATATCGTGACCGCGCGGATCTCCGCCAGCCCAAGACCAATCACGAGCAAGCCGTCACCGATGAAGGCTTCGTAGCTTTCGTGCTGGTGCCCATGCACGAGACGAGACACTCCAAGGCAGGAAGCAACGCGGTCGAGTTCCTCAAAACCGTGCCGATGGGTTGAAGGTGCTTCGTGGGAAAAAAGGATATCAGCACTCTCCTGTGCCAAGCGGTCCACATCCTCCGACCAGATGGCCCCGAGCACTCGTAGTGGAGTGCCTTCACGCCAAGTGTCCGGTACACCCGACTTCTTAACGGGGCCAAGCGATGCTTCGTAGACTTCTCGAGACTGGAAGCGGGGAGGCCCAGGCGGGTACCATATCTTGCCCTGAAAATGACCACCAAGCCCCGCCAGACGCATACCACCCATCGTCACCACAACACCATCCAAATTTACAGCGCGGCCGCTGGCCATCATGTAGTCGTAGTAGTCCGGTCGGTCATAGTCATGGTTGCCGGGGATGAAGGCGACCTCCATCGAATCCGGCAGTTCCGAGATAGCGTCGGTTAGTGGCTGATCTAGGGTCAGGTCGCCCAGAAAGATCACAGCACTGGCTGTGGGATGTTGCTCAGCGATTTGCCTGCATAGTTCGGCGACCCTTCCGTGCGGGTCTCCTACCACCACTAAATACGGATCGGACATAGATAAAGCCACCCAAGAATGAGGTAATGCCCTTTATGCTAGCGGACCGGGGTGGCAGGCGGGTTGCTGTCGCCTGTGAACGCGGGCACTTACGAGAAGGCCCATACTTGGGCCGCGAGTGTCGTCGAAGAAACTCAACGACGCAGGACTCATGAATAGCCTGCAAAAAGTTGCCTTGCAATATGCTCTCGAAGCCCCCCCCCCCCCGCGAAACCAGTCAAGATCTGCTAGAAGATCATCTCGACGAGCAACGCCGTCCGCCGGAGTCCGCGAGGACGCGTGATCTCGGTGCAGAGCAGGGGTAAAAGGCAAGGTCTGACCCCATGCCGCGCACAGAACACCGCTGCGCACCCATAGCGAGACACCAGCCCCAGCCGCCTCGATTCACGTCCCTTACCCCGCCCCGGGTCGGACCACGATACCCGGTGCGAGACGTCGAGGTCAGGCTCCATACCGCGCATCATTTTGCCCGGGCAAACTTGCAGCCCTGGACCTTTCTGAGTCGTGCTGTCGCCTTTTCCCCCTGCGGAGTTTGCCCGGGCAAACAAACCGAACGGATCTCTTTCATGCAGGGTTTGCCTGGCCAAAGAGGACTCCAAAGCCAAAGGAGGCCGAGATGCGCAAGAGCCGGTTTACGGAGAGGCCGACCGCCCGATCGAGACACTGACAGGCATCGACCCGGGCACCGCTTGAGGGGCTATACGCCCCACAACCGGCCGTCGAACGGCCATCCAGTCTGACGGCCGTACGCCGCCTCATGAAGCCTTAGTTTCCGCCCGGCGCCGAAACTTGGCTGCCAACGGCATCCACAGAACCCACGGCCCCGGGTCCGAACAGGTCGCGCATGCCACCGAGTGATGAAAGCAGGGCGGTTCCCTCCATCGGCACAAAGACGCGATCCCCATCTTTCGCGAGATCCGGCAACATGCCGATGTAGCGCTGGGCGATCAGGTAATTGACGCCGGCCTTCGGGCCCTCGGGGTGATCGCCCAGACTCGCGATAATGAGCTGAATGGCCTCCTTCTCGCCCTCGGCGCGCAGGACCGATTCCTGTTTATCGCCCTCGGCCCGGGCAATCGCTGCGTCCCGGTCACCCTCAGCGCGACGGATCTCCGCTTCCTTGTAACCCTCAGCCTCACGAACCGTGGCTCGGCGAGTGCGCTCGGCGACCATCTGCTGGTTCATCGCCTGGACAATGTCTTCCGGCATGGAAATATCCCGGATCTCCACGCGATTCACCTTGAGCCCCCACTTCTGTCCAGCCTCGTCCATCACAACCGCCATTTGCTTGTTGATGGTTTCCCGGTTTTCGAAGATATCGTCCAAGTCCATCTTGCCGATCTCAGAGCGAAGCGTGGTCTGGGCGAGCGTCTGGATGGCAAGCACGAGGTTTTCCGCGCCATACACGGCGGATTGCGGATCCATGATCTGGTAATAAATCACCCCATCGATGGTGACGCCCACGTTGTCCTTGGTGACCACCGATTGATCGGGAAAATCGAGCAGTATTTCCCGCATATCGATCTTCGTATCGGTTCGAACAATCTTTTCGGTTCCCTTGAACTGGAGGATCGTGATCGGCCGAGGCTGATCGATAAACGGGATGACCAAATTAAGGCCGGGGTTCAGAACCCGGTGGAACTTACCCAGACGCTCGATCACAACTGCCCGGCGCTGGGGCACCATGGTAATCCCCATACTGAGGAAAATGCCGACGAGAATCGCCAGAACAATAAAGGTTACGAGTCCTTCCATTTCAGAGACTTCCTTTGCGCGTCAGTGCGCTACTGCGAGTGTGGGGTCACCACGGCGGTGATCCCTTCGAAACGGACCACGCGCACGCGATCCCCGATAGCCAGTGACTCGTCACCGGTTTCCGGACGGGCTGGATAGAAATCCCCGAGGAAGGTCACACCAAAACGCCCCCCTTGCTCCTCGACGATCAGGATCTCCCGCCCCACGCGGATATCCTGGGTCCGGAGATTGCCGTCATCCCCGCGAACCCAGTGCCGGCCGATCCAGAACACGAAGGCCGCCATCACGATCATCCCGGCCACGCCCCCGACCACCTGGCCGGACAGATCCGCGCCGAAGGCCGCGGCCACGGCCGCTCCAAAGGCCCCGCCGGCGACGATCAGGGTAATCCCGCCGCCACCGGACATGAGCCCACCCAGGAGCAGCAGGTCCAGGATCAGGATCACCAGTGCGACGACCAGCCAGATTTGCCAGAGGTCGACGCCCCCAAGCCCCGTCAGCAACTCCATTTCACTCGCCCTCCTTTTTATGGCCGAGGCAAACCGCGCGCCCTATCAGTCCACCAACTGCAGTACACGCTCACGATATTCTTCTTCGGATAAGACGCCCCGATCCCGAAGGCGGCGCAGTGCTTCGAGATCCGCCTCCAACTCGCTGGAGGATTGAGTTTCCGAGGGTCCTTCGGCGATGGCCCGGTGCAGACGTTCGTCGTCCAATGCCTCGTCGATCGTCTCCCACAGAGTCCGCGTCAGGAGTTCTTCCAGCTTCTCGATGGACGCAAAAATGCCGCCGCCTGCGCCCCCCTCGACATTGCTTGACCGAACGGAATTCTCATACGCGATGTGGCGAGAGCCACGTTCGACCAGGGTGACATCCAGTTTCGAATGCGCCTCTCGACGCATCACTTGGTTCGAATCCAGTTGCTCGATGTCGACTTCCAGGATGAACGCTCCCTCACCCTCTTCCGCGAGCATTCCCCGCTGTTCAAGTCCCGTATTGAACTGGCTGCGGACCACCTCGGACACCGGCTCCTCGGTTTCCAGCGTCTGCAGGGGATTGCCGAAACCACCCCGAATGGCCCCCAGCCAGTTCGAGCCGTGTTGCCGGCTGTCCGTAACGGAACCCATCTCGACATTCGCCGAACCGACGCCAACCGTGTCACTGCCCTGCGCAGGATCCAGGCTGACAGGCGTCGTGGTGCACCCGACCAGCAACATCCCGCCCAACATCACCCCTGCCAGTTTTCCGCTGATCACCATCTCTTCCCCTGTTGGGTTCAGGCCCTCGCATGCTGCCTGCGACTTGATGGAGAGGCCGAGTCACGACTCGCCCGCCCCCCGAAATAAAGCTCGGTCGCGTGCGCCTCGCTGAACAGGTCATGCCCTCGCACACATCGGGTCTGCGTCGCCCAGACGGTGAAGGCCCCGTCGTGGGTTTTGTCGCCACACACCTCTTCCAGGCCCGTCACGACGTCATCGCATCGCACACAGCGAAGTTCTCCCGCGATCGCCGAAACCATTTGCGTGAATCGGCCACGCAGTTCGGACCGAAAAGCGTCCGGGAGATCGGTGATGGCGTCGACACGATCGTCCGCGGCCTGCAGCCATAACCGAAAGGCCCGACGAGTCCCGTCCGGTCTTGCCGCGACCACAGGCGGGTCACGTTCTTCCAGCCAGTGCTCCAGGTCGCGGGCGGAAACAATCCATTCACAGCCGCCGCCTGACGGCCCCTGCTGGGGTGACAGAAGCCGAACACGGCGGGTGCACCGCGGAAGCTCCAGCAACAGATTGCCCACGGTCCATGCCCGAATGTCCTCGCGCGTTGCCAGGCGCCTGCGACCGGACAAGCACGCCCAGCTGTTGCGCAAGGCACGGAAGGCCCTCATGCGGGATCCTTCGTGCGGTAGGCCAGGCGGGCGGATTCCAATTCCTGGGCAATGGCGTCGCGCAGTGACGGGGGTCCAACGACCTCGACGCCTGCACCCAGCCCCAGCAGCCACCACTTGAGCCGGGCGGTGTCGCGCACGGTGGCCGTCACACGCGAGGTGCCATCGGGACCCCGCTCAATAAGCTGGTCTTCCGCCAGCCGCGCCTCGTGGAGGTGGTAGGCAAGGTCCGCATTTACCCGGAGTTCGAGGGTGATGAGCGCGCCCTCGGGGTAGTCGAAAGCGCCATCCCGGATGATCTGGTTAAGGTCGAACCCACCCTCCGGGTCTCGAGCCGGAACATCCGTCAGTGTTGAAGCCTCGATGCGGTGAGCCGCCAGATGCAGGACATCCTGATGCGGTTCGATCGTGGCCAGCAAGTAGGTGACCGGTTCGCGGAACACGAGTGCCAGCGGATGGATCCGGTGGTCCTTGACCTGCCCCTTCGAACGGGAGCGGTAGGTAATATCGAGGCAGCGGCGTTCCAGCAGGCCCTGCTGCAGAACCGGGAACACCCCGTCCGCCATCTCGGGCGGGGTCAGCGGCGGTCCGTTGGACAGGATGCGAACCCGCTCGGGCCACAGGCTCAGACCGGAGGCATCGCCGGCGGAATCCAGTACTTCCCGGGCGCGGGCCACCTGCGGCTTGAGTCGTGCCCGGGCCGAAGGCGGCAGCAGTTGGGCGGAGTGGGCATGCAGAATCTGCAGCGTCAGGGCCGTTTCCGGATCCATGGCCGGGACATCCTGCAGCGGCGCCTCGTCGGACCAGTACCAGCCGTAGGGGCGCTCGCGGTCGTCGCAGACCAGCGGCAGGAAAGAGGAGAGATTCTCAACATCGCGTTCGACCGTGCGCAACGACACGTCGATACCGCGATAGGCGAGCCGCTCCTTGAGATCCGGGGCGCTAAGCCGCCTCGGGCGACGCGGAATCATCCCCAGCAACAACATCCGGCGCTGCAACGTGGCGCGCATTCCCTGCCCTTCCGGCATCCCTTTCCCTTTCTCGTCCGGTCCGTTAAATGCCGGTGCATTTGCCGCCACCTTATCCCACACCGTCCTCATGGCAAACCGAACCCCTGCCCTGTCGTTCCTCCCAGTACATCGCATCGGAGCGTCAGGTCATGTCGCACAAAGGCCCCAAACTGTCCGAAACATCACCGGATCAGGAGATCGCCATGAGATGGATCGTGAGCGGACTCGCATGCCTGTTGGCAGGATGCGCCGCGACGGCACCCGCCGGATTCGGCAAGCCCTCCATCTATGACGCCGACGGGAACCGCAAGGGCTACCTCACCGAAGGCGCCCTGGGCCAACAGCAGGTCCGCGACACTCGAGGCGTGCTGCTCTATGAGATCCGCGACTGATCGGGCGACGCGGGTCCGGTCGAGCGTCCGGGGCGCCCCAACAGGTCGAGCTGCGCCCCGTCCACCTGCTCTCGTCCAACCAGGGTTGGTCCGCCCGCAGCTCGATCGCCCGAAGCCGTTCCCGGAGCACGGGCACTATCACCCCCTGCGCGAGACTCTCGCGGTAGGTCACACCCGGGCCGTCCACCGAACCGGTCAGGTGTTCCCATCCCAGATCGACCAACTGATCGATCAGGAGTTTTTCAACGTCCGTGTACTCCGCGACCCTGCCATACCGCACTCTGGTGTTCCGTGGGGTCAAATTAGCAAGTCTGCCAGTCGTTTCCTGCGCGGCGCAGGCATCCTGCGGGCGCTGAGGGTATAATCACAGGAGCACTTCCAGGAGCGCGCCATGAACACACCCCATGCAAAAACGAGCCGCAAGCCGGTCAGCCGCGAGGCCATCATCCGGGCCGTGGCGACGTCCACAGCGGTGGAAACCGGCGAATCCAGCAAAGCCATCGAGGCCAAGCTGCGCGCACCCAAGCCCCATCTCAAATCGCTGCGGCTCGCCTGACCCGCTCGACCATCGGCTGATAGTCCCCCTCAAGCCCGGCATGAATCGCCGCGATGTACGCGGACTTGTTCTGGTCCCAGTCGCTGTAGTCCAGTAGCCCGATGCCCGCCTGGTACGCCATGGCGTCCGCCAGAAGTCGCGCAATTCGGCCGGTTCCCTCCCGGAACGGGTGGATTAGGATCAGCTCCACGTGGATTTCCGCGATCGCTCGTAACGCAGCGTCGTCGTCCATGCCGCAACATGGCGTCAGCCTCTGCAGCCACTTCTGGTCCAGCGCCTGTAGCAGGTGCGGGATCTGCTGCGCCGCCGCGAACATAAAACCGCCCTTTTGCAGGTTGACCTGCCGCTCCTCTCCAGCCCAGTCGTAGAGGCTGCCGAGCCAACGGCGATGCCAGTGCTTGAGCAACGCGACATCCAGCGGCCGATCTTCCCGGAGGTCCGCGAATACCGCCTCGTACAGCATGAGCAAAAGCTCGGCCTCTGCCTCGTCCAGACTCTTTTGATCGGTAATGCCGAGCTTGTTGACCAATACCCGACCGTCGGAGCCAGGTTCGGCACCCCCCTGCGGCCCTGTGACGCGATACCGACTCATGCAGGTTCTCCTGTTCGCAGCCGATACCTCACCGGCCCATCGCCTTTAACCTCAGCCGAAAGGCATTGACGAAATGGTTCAGCTCCTGCCCCAACCGTTCCCGGCAAACATTATCACTGGCGAAATCCCCCTCTGTCAGCATAGAAGTCCGATGGGTGGCTGATGTCCACCGCGAGACGGGTGTCTCGGAGCCGACCCTGCATGCCTGGCGCCGAGAGTTCCCGGGGGCCGGGGGCATGCGGTGCCGGCGGATCCTGAGGACCCGGAATCCTGGAGTGGCCAGGACAAGCTCGCGGTGGTAATCGAGACCGCTGCGCTGAACGAACAGGCTCTATCGGAGTACTGCCGGCGCAAGGGCCCGTATCCGGAACAGATCGAGCGCTGGAAGGAGGCGAGACCTTCGAGGCCCTCTTATGGCGGGCCCACATATGATGTCCGTCGCCAAGTGCTTCGGGCGCGACCGCTTGGCCGCCACCTGCTCAAAATTGCCGTTTTTTGAGCAGGTCGTCCGAGACCCTCTCAAAAGCTGGCGGTCTTGAACACAAACAAGCTGGGCAGGGCGTACAGAAAACGGGCGCCGGCGCAATGATGCTGGACAATCGACAAGGAAGCCTCGAGATGGACACTCAGAAATATCCGGTCCGGATTGAACCCGACGCAGATGGACGCTACCTCGCTACCTGCCGCGACGTACCGGAAGCGCTCACTGACGGAGCGGAACGCGACGAAGCCAAGGCCGAGATGGCGGACGCACTCATGGTGGCACTAGAGGGCTACCGGCTGGACGGGCGTCCTCTGCCTCCGCCATCACGCCCCGAACCGGATGAGGTCCTGGTCCGAGTGAAGGCGGGCTGATCGCTCGGACGGAGGCCTAGTGGGCCATGCGGTTAATAAGGTAACGCTCAGAGCCACTGTGCTGGCGCGAATCAAGGCGCGTTTCGCAGGGAATGGCGGCGTCCTTGCCAAGAAACGCAACGCCGAGTCGCGGCCGCACAGTGACTCCCGAAGGGCCGTCGCACAAGCGCCGTGGGCTGCGTTCCGCTCGCTTGAATGGGCGAAGGCCAGTCCTGCGCTTGCGCGCCTTGCCCACAACGCTTGTGCGACGGCTGAGCGTTACCTTATTAACCGCATGGCCCACTAGGTAGGTGTCAGGTCTCACCTGGTCATATACGCGTTTGTCCAAGGCCAGACAGCGGGGCTGTACGATGAGAATGGCCCCGAGGGCAATATCGCGGATGAGCCATCCCTTTCTTGGCAACTTCATCGCCCACGAATTTCGCCCGGATTTGGCCGAGGAGTTTGCCCGGGCAAACTCAACATCCAGAGCGCCCGGCAACCCGGACAGGCTTCCGGACATGCTTTCCGGAAAGGATCGACTAAGTCACTGATCCACCGGTATTATGAGCGATTATAGAGCGGACAATGAAGCGGACATCGACACGGTCGTGGATCGTGGTGAGAACGTTGCGCTGATGGAGCCACTTCAGATTGGCGAGGGGTCTCGTCATCGTGACGAACTGAGCGACCTGGTTGTCGAACTGGTGGGGCGCGCAGCGGGTTTTCGGCGCGGCCTGCCCCAGGGCGTGGAACCTGCGTTGGTGGGCCTTGCTCGTACTGCGAACTGCTACTACAGCAACCTGATCGAGGGGCATTACCTCCATCCCGTGGAGATTGAGCAGGCACTGGAGGGCGAGTACAGCCCGGATTCCCAGCAGCGGGGTCTTCAGCTCGAGGCGAGAGCCCATATAGCCGCTCAGCACTGGATTGATGAAGGCGGACTGACGGGCCGTGCGACGGCGGCGGATGGGCTGCGCGAGCTGCACCGTCGCTTTTGCGAGCCATTGCCGGAGGAGTTGCTATGGGTGGAGCATCCGGCATCCGGGCAGCTTCTGCGGGTGATCCCGGGGGCGTTGCGTGAGCACGAGGTTCAGGTGGGGCCTCATGTGCCGGTGAGCCCGGGCGCACTGGGCCGCTTTCTCGCGCGGTTCGAGGCGGTTTATGCAAGCGGTGGTCGGCTGGATCGGGTGCTTTCAGCAGCGTGTGCCCACCACCGGTTGTTGTGGATTCATCCGTTTCTGGATGGCAACGGTCGGGTGGCGCGACTCATGTCGCACGCGGTCTTGATGGAACATCTGGACACCGGCGGCGTTTGGTCGGTCGCGCGGGGCCTGGCGCGCAACGAGGAGGAATACAGACGCCGACTGATGGCTTGTGATGGGCCGCGCCGGGGTGGCCTGGATGGACGGGGGCAACTAAGTGAGGCGGCGCTGGCAGAGTTTACGGGGTTCTTCTTATGGGTTTGTCTCGATCAGGTCGACTTCATGGAGCGGTTGATGGAGCCGCAGCGGCTTCGGGACCGCATTCTGCGCTGGGCAGAGGAAGAGGTCCGTAACGATGGGTTGCCGCTGCGCTCCGGCCGGGTGCTGGAGGCGGTGCTGTACCGCGGCGCGCTACCGCGCGGGGATGTGGCCGGATTGCTGGATCTCAGCGAGCGCCAGGCACGTCGCATCACGTCGGCTCTGCTGTCGCAGGGGGTGGTGGAATCTCCCAGCTTCCGAGCCCCTTTGCGACTCGCGTTGCCTGCCACGTTGGCGTCGCGGCTGATGCCGGGGCTGTTTCCCTAACCAACCCCCCGAGCCCGTTTGCAGGCCGCCCCGTACACGCCGCGCGGCGCAAGCGGTTAAAGCTCGGGCTCCACATCAGTAGCCCGCCTCTTTCTGGTGTCGGAAGGCCAGGACATACACCGCGTCGTCGGCCGGGTCGCGACGGTACAGGACCACAAATCCGGAGTCGCCGAAGGCAATCAACAGCTCGCGCAGGTCGGGTATTTCAGGGTCCGGCCGGCCAGCATCGGGTACCGTTTCCAGCAGCAGGAATTGCCGCTCGATCGCCTGGCCCGCGCGCCTGGCGGCATCCGGGGCTTTGGTGGCAAGAAAGCCCCGGCATCGTTCCAATCCTTCTGCTGCGCCTGCGGTGACGATTACTCGTGGCACTCGGGCACGGCCTTTTCATCATCAGTGCCCCAGGTGTTCAACCAGGCACGCGCTTCCTGTCCGGTCAGGTGCTGGCCGGTTTCCCGATAGGCCGACCAGGACGCCAGGGCTTCCTGCCTGAAGCTCTCGCGGGCTTCCTCGCGCTCGACGTATTGCCGGATGGCTTCGAGCATGATCCAGTGAGGCGTGCGTCGGCGTTGACCGGCAAGGTGCTGGACGCGACCTTTCAACGTGTCATCAATCTTCAGTGACGTTGCCATAGAGGGCCTCTTATTACGAAGTAATACCTTGTAATATTCTATCCATTCTTTCCCTCTGCATCCACCCCCCGATCGTTCGAGCGCGCCAAAGATACCCAGAGACGCCCGAGGCTATAATGCGTATTAACTTTTACCTAATTCCCATTTAATGCGCCTTATTCTACCCATTCTTGGAATGCACACATGAAGTTTCGCCCCCTCCCGCCCCTCGAGAACGCAATGAAGAGAGTGGGCGAAAACATCGAGATTGCTCGCAAGCGGCGCCAATGGACGGAAGCGATGATGGCAGAGCGCATTGGGGTGAGTCGGAAAACGTATGCAAAGATCGAATCCGGCGATCCTTCCGTGAGCTGGGGTGCGGTCGCATTCGCCCTCTTTGTGCTACAGATGACCGACCAGATCGAAGACCTTGGCGCGCCCGAGAAAGATCCCACCGGACTCCGGCTCAGCGAAGATCATCTCCCTAAACGGGTCCGTAGGCCGCGCAGACGAGATTGAGCCATGACGGAACATGCTGGCGGAATCGAAGTCTGGGTCAATCGTATGGGTCCGGATGTCCGTGTCGGCACGATGCGAACCTCATTTCAACGCGGAACGATTCTGGCGAGCTTTGAGTACCACACCGATTGGCTGCGCTCACCGCTCGCGTTTGCCATTGATCCATCGCTACCGATGCTCGAAGGTCCCCAATACCCGAGCGATGGACATTCGCTCTTCCCAGTCTTTGCCGATGCCGCTCCCGACCGATGGGGGCGCTATCTGATTGCGCGCGCAGAGTGGTACGCAGCCGCCCAGGAACAGCGGACACTTCGTCCACTGTTCGACATCGATTACGTGCTTGGCCTCACCGACCGGTATCGTATGGGCGCGCTGCGCTTTCGTGATCTCCAGGGCGATCAAGCAGAAGCGCCATTTCTTGCGGTGTCAGATGAAAAAACGCCCCCAGTGACCCAGATGCATGAGATTCAGGAAGCGGCCCGACACCTAGAGTCCGGCACGGAAACCGCGCGGGATGTACAGATCCTCCTGGGTCCCGGATCCCCATTGGGGGGAGCACGACCCAAGGCCGTTGTGGTCGATGAATTCGGCTGTGAGTGGATCGCCAAGTTCGAGCGCGATCAAGATCCGCGGCCGGTACCGCGATGGGAAGCATTGACCCTCGCGTTGGCTCACGACGCGGGCATCGTAACGCCCCGCTTCCAATCCATCGCAGTCGATGGCCGCAGCGTATTCCTTTCTCGCCGCTTCGACCGAATGGAGGACGGCAATGGACGCGTTCCGTACGCAAGCGCGATGACGCTTTGCCGAAAGCGTGACGGGGAAGACGCCAGTTATCTGGAGATCGCGGGAGCCATCCTGCAGCACGGCGGGAGCCCCCGGGAGGACCTGCGGCAACTATGGCGACGCATGGTGTTCAGTGTCCTCGTCCGGAATACGGACGACCATCTCCGCAATCACGGGTTCTTGTGGGACCCCGCCTCGGGGTGGCGACTCTCACCCGCATTCGATATCAACCCGACGCCGATCAAGGAGGGGGCAGCCGTGCACGCGCTGGCACTCGATGACCGCGGCGATCGCACCGGCTCGATGGATCTGGTCATGGGCGTCCATGATCACTTCGGCCTCTCGACGCAAGAAGCCCAAACCATCACCCAGGAGGTGACCCGGGCGGTTTCGAACTGGCCGCGAAGGGCCCGCGATTTTGGTTTGAGCGCGGCGGATTGTCGTCGCATGGAAGGAACGCTCCCCGCCCTCTAGGTCTCGATTCCTCCGCGTTAACTCGCCTCAGGTAATCCAGTCCTTCAGGGGTCCCACCCTGCAAGGCTTCAATCATTACGCGCAGGGCGCAGCCAATCCAAACGACGCGGGCGTTGACGGGCCAAGGTGTCGCCTTGCCGTAAAATCGATCCATTGAAAATACGTCGAGCTCGCCCAGAATCCCACGGGCCCAACAGAACGTTCAGGCGTGATTCCAGTGGAATCGTCAGGCGACAACGCGGTCCAGATAGCCCCTGACGCGCAACAGGCCCTGCAACCCCTCCCGACTCACGACTTCGGCCGGAGTGCAGCCATCAAACGCACGGTTGTGCGTCTGCATCCAGCAATAGGCTTTCTCCCGGTCGTGCGGGAATAGCAGACGCAGGTCCTTGTGGATGCCCAAAACATGGCCGGCACGCTCCAGAAGCTCACGATTATCGGCCAGCGGCTCCCCTTGGCGATATGAACACAGCGGATCCGTGTCCTGCGGCCCCAGCCCTAGGATGGCGAGTGATTCGTCCGTATCCAGGCCCCAGTTCTCGAAGGCCTGCGCCACCATCCGCGCCAAGGCGCTGCGTTCATCGACCGAGACCGATGGGGATGCTGCTTCCGTCATGGCTCCTTGCCCCTTCTCTGTTTCCCTTCGTCCCTTACGAGAATACGCCGTGCTCGATCCGGTGCAGGACAGTCTCGACCTTTTCGGTACCCTTTACTGTTTCCAGCAGGTTGATGGGCGCGTCCCCGAGCGCACGATTCCGTGTGCACATCCAGCGGTCAGCAATCTCCGGGTCTTCGAACAGCGCGGTTGCTTTCTCGCGGATGCGGGTAATGCGCTCTTCGACTTCGTTCTGGTCAGCCATGGATGCCGTCCTTTCTGCGTGCCCGCCGCAGGCCTACCCATAAAGGTAGCATCACCCAACTGCCTTGTGGCCGTTCAGGCGGTCGGCTCGATCAAGCCGGGATCGTCTTCAGTCGGACGGTTCACGCGCGTCGAAACCGGGTGATAGATCAATGCATTCGGATTCAACCGGACGGTCCTGGCCCGGATGTCCTCGCGCACCCCTGCTGCCACCGCGGGGTTCCGGGTTTCCCCCTCCCAGCGCTGGCCGGCGTGGTGCAGGACGAGATGGCCAACGCCTGCCCGCTCGAAGTAGTCCCGGACTCGGTAGACGCCAAAGGTTTGCACGGCTTCGTCTACGTGCCCGGGCACCAAGTGCTCGACGGTGGGGACGGATGCCTTCATGACTCACCCCCGAAGCGTTCATCGATCAGGCTCTCGAATGCCGAACCGTCCTGCCGCGTCGCGTTCGGGATGAATCGCGAGTACGTCTTGAACAGCATCTCCGTGGAGGTGTGGCCCAACTGACGAGCGATCCACTCGGGCGACTCGCCCGCGGCCAGCCACAACGTCGCGGCGGTATGCCGCATCGTGTAGGGCCGTCGGTAGGGGATGTCGAGGTAACGCAACAATGGGGCCCAGACCCGCTTGGTCAGGTTTCGATTATCGATCGGCTGCCCCGCCGTGTTCGTGAAGACATAGTCGAGATGTCCGGTCGCCTTGCGCTGATCGAACAGCGCCTCGCGGACGCGGCGGGACATGGCCACCTCACGCTGAGAACCGTCGTTCTTGGTGTACTCGGTCCGGCCATCCAAGTACGTTTCCCGGACCAGGATCTGGTTACGGTCAAGATCGACGTGCTTCCATTTGAGTCCGTGGGCTTCACCGGAGCGCAGCCCCGTGAAGCAGCGCACGGTGAAGTAGTTCCTCAGGTCGGGGCGAACGTGCTTCAGGATCAGCCGCACTTCGTCGAGCGTGAACGGATCGACCTGCGTCTTTCGCTCCTTCAGGAGTTTCACGCCCAGAAACGGGGATCTAAACTGGAATCGGTCGGCGGCCTCACCGAACATCATCCTCAGGATTTTGAGAGTCCTGTTGATGGTGGAAGGCGACAGCTCACGTTTGCGTACGGGGCTACCTTTGGCGAGATGGGCCCGAAATGCGTGGATGTCTTCCTTACTGATGTCGCCGACCTCCCTTCCCCTCCCGAAAAACGAAAACACGTGCGTCTCGAAGGCCGTAGCAACACTTTCCCGGTAGGTCTGGCGCCAGGTCGGCGCCATCTCATCACTCCAGGTTCGATAGAACGACTCGAGCGAGGGCGTTCGCATCGGAGGCTTGGGGGCAAGCGAGGCGCGAGGCATGGCCACCGCCTGCTGTTGCAAGCCCGCGGGCGCCGGTGCTTTCGGACTGTCGGGAAAGAATGCTCCGTAGTCAAAGGTCCCGGCGGCGACTTCCGCCTCCAGTCGGCGCGCCACCTGCTCAAGGCGCTTCCGATTGGCCGGCGTATTCGGGAGCGTGGTCTGTTCCCTGTAGCGTTTCCCTGCATAGCGAAAGTCGAGGAAAAGATACCCAGTATCTTTCCGCGCCCGAACGCTAGCCATTGCAGATACCCCCGTTGGCCATGGGTACTGCAAACGCGCCGGACTTCATCATGTCCTCTTCAATCGTCTCCCAGATGAAGAGAATCTTCCGCCCCCCGAAAGGGCGGATGTAGTGGCGACCTTCAAGCAGGACGCTGTCCTTGAGTCGGTCGCGAATCGTGCGTACTTCGTACTTGATGCGACCGGAGAGTTCGGCAGTAGACAGGTAGGTGTAGCTCATATAGCCTCCAAAGCGACTTTCTGGGTGAAGTTTGTCCACGCAGGGTGAGTTTATGCCCTGCTGAATGACAATTTAGAACCCAGAATGACGCCTGTCAAGGCAAAATGTCATTCAGAATGGAAAAAGGTCGCCTACGATGATCCGATGTCACCTGTCGACCCTTATGGGAAAGCGGAAAATGAAGATCATGGATGTCGCCCGCGCCACCGGGCTACATCGCAATACGGTTTCCCTTCTCTACAAGGAGGAAGCCGTTCGCATCGAGATCGACGCCATGGACAAGCTTTGCGAGCTGTTCAACTGCTCGGTGGGCGAACTCTTCGAATACACCCCGGAAGGGGATGGGGATGGCGAAACACAGTGACCACGTTCCCGGCACCGAAGCGCGGAACAGGTCCTGACGGAAGGGGAGTTATCTCGGCGGTGGCCACGCACGATGGCGCGGCTGCACGAAACGGTGGGAGACCTTCAGCGAACATGCCCTGGGCACCGAATGGGCACGGCGTGGGCACGAGGTGGGCACGGTGCCCAAACGAGAAAGGGGCTGCCGAGGCAACCCCTTGAATTGGTGGTGGCTACGCCCTGATTCGAACAGGGGACCCCATCATTATGAGTGATGTGCTCTAACCAGCTGAGCTACGTAGCCACGCGGGCTGCGAATTCTCCGGAGGCCGGCGCATAAAGTCAAGCCAGCGCGTCGCCCGGCGGGGTTCAGATCTGCAGGCGCTCGACCACGCGGCCGTTCTTGAGGTGTTCTTCCAGGATCTCGTCGATGTCGCGTTCGTCCTGGTAGGTGTACCAGACGCCCTCCGGATAGACGACCGCGACCGGTCCCTCGTTGCAGCGGTCCAGGCAGCCGGCGGTGTTCACCCGCACCTGGCCCTTGCCGTGGATGCCCATGGCCTTGGCCTGGTTCTTTGCATAGGCGCGCATCTCGGTCGCCCCGTGGTCCTCGCAACAGTTGCCGTCCTCGCGGCAGTTGGTGCAGAAAAAGATATGGCGCTGGTAGTAGCCCATGGAAGTCTCCGATGATCCCTGCGGCTCATGATAACGCTGCCACCGGCAAAACGGCGGGTGGCAGCGTGCGCTGTCCGTGCATTCAGCGGAAACGGTAGACCAGGCTGACGTCCGTGATGGTGTCGGTATTCTCCACGCCGGGCTCGACGTCCGTGTTGTGCTTCACGGTGAAGCTGGTACGCAGGGACATCCGGCTGGTGACATCCGCGGTCAGGGCGAGGATGTTCTCGATCTCGGTGTTGTCGCTACCGGTCAGGATCAGCAACTCGTCGGTGAGGCGGGCGCTTTCGCTGATCTCCCAGCGGAAGTTGCCGGCCAGGCGGCCGACCGGTTCGTTGTCGGTCTCCCCGGTCGTGCGGATGCGCACCTGGCGCATACCGGCACCGATCTCGCCGTCCAGCTGCACCCGCTCGCCGTCGATCAGGCGACGACCATAACCAGCCGTGGCCGAACCCTGGTAGTCATAGTTGCTAAAGCGGTCACGCTCGTAACGCAGCGCCCCGAACAAGTAGTCGTGCTCGCCCAGCTTGCGGTCCGCCTGATAACCGGCGATGTAGCGCTCGCCGGTGGTCTCGTCGTCCTCTTCGTGGAAGTACGCGTCCAGGCGGATGCGATTGCGCCAGTCAATGGTCGTGTGCTCGGCGCGGAAACGGCCCGTGGCCGTGGTGGACTCGGTGTTCCCGGTGGTCTTGGAGGCCCCGAGCTCGATCGTCGATTGCCAGCCCTCGGCCTCCCAGGCCAGGGCCTGCGAGACTGGTATGCTCAGCAGGATGAGCGAGGCAAACGCAGACCCGACGGGCCGGAACGAACGCACGAGCATGGGAGACCTCCCGGAATCGAATGAGGGCAAGACCCTAGCAAAGCCGCTCGGCGCATCGGACCAGCCCCTGAGATTCCGGGGACTTTCCGCCGCGGACCAGTGCGTGCACTGCGGGCTGTGCCTGCCGCACTGTCCGACCTACGGCTGGCACGGGGTCGAGGGCGACTCCCCACGCGGGCGGCTGACCCTGATGCAGGGCCTGGCCCAGGGCCAGCTGGAGCCG
This sequence comes from Thioalkalivibrio sp. AKL9, assembly GCF_000377825.1. Lineage (NCBI taxonomy): Bacteria > Pseudomonadati > Pseudomonadota > Gammaproteobacteria > Chromatiales > Ectothiorhodospiraceae > Thioalkalivibrio > Thioalkalivibrio sp. AKL9. The sequence goes on from NZ_KB905103.1 coordinate 218,891, forward strand.
GAATCCGAACGCCTGCGCAGCCACCTGGAAGGCTGCCTGGGTTGTCGCTCCTGCGAGACGGTGTGCCCGGCCCGCGTGCCCTTCGGGGCACTGATGGACCGCGCCCGCGAGATCCTGACCGAACACCCCACCACGCCGTCGCGCGGGGACCGCTGGCGCCAGGCGCTACAGCACCAGGCCCTGCTACATCCGAGCCTGCGCAGCCTCGGGGGGCTGGCGGCGCGCACTGGCGCCCGCCTGGGTGTAGACCGCCTGCTGCCACGCGGCGGCTGGGAACGCAGTCTCGCCCACACCCGCGACTCCCTGGCACCCGCCCCCCGACTGCACGCGACCGCGAGCCCGAATACGGCCGATGCCTTGCTGTTCACCGGCTGCATGGACCGCTTTTTCACCGGCCCCGATCTCGAAGCCGCTCTGGAGGTCCTCGACGCCCTCGGCGTGCGCATCGCCATCCCGCAGGGCCAGGTTTGCTGCGGAGCGCTGGACCAGCACACCGGCCACCGCGCGGCGGCGCAGGCGCTGCAGGCGCGGAATGGCGAAGCCTTCGGCACCCGCGAGGTGCCGGTGATCGCGCTGGACAGCGGTTGCGAGGCCACGCTGCGCGAATACCCCGAGGACACGCTGGCAGCGTGCAGCCAGAGCCTCACCCGGTTTCTGGCGCAATGGTTGGACGCCGCCGACACCGACGGGGATATCTGGGACGCCACACCGATACGCATCGCGCTGCATCGGCCCTGCACCCTGCGCAACGTCACCCGCGAGGCCCGCGAGCTGCCCGCAATCCTAGGACGCCTGCCCGGGGTCACGCTGGTGCCGGTCGCCGACGCGCCGAACTGTTGCGGCGCCGGCGGCACCGCGATGCTGACACAGGCAGCCATGGCCGACGACCTGGGCACCGAGACCCTGCAGGCCCTAACCGCCGACGCCCCGGACGCGATCATCAGCCCCAATGTCGGTTGCAGTGTGCACCTGCGGGCGCTGGCAAGCGAACAATCGGACCCGCCGGAAATCCTGTCACCCGCCCGCTTTCTGGCCCGGCGTCTGAAAAACCACACCCACCACTCCGCCGGGCGCTGATCCCTGCCCGCGCTTGCGGTACCCTTGAGGGGTACACCACGACGCCCCAACCGGACCGGAACCATGCGCCGACTTTCCCCGCTGGACCACCTGATCAACCAGGCCGACGCCTTCGTGAAGGTCGTCTCCGGACAGGCCCGCTCCACCGGCCGGCCATCCCCGGGTGGGGACGACATCGGGCCGCACCTGGAGGATCACGAACGCGACCTGTCCGCCCGCCTGATGCGGGTCAATCATGCCGGCGAGGTCGCGGCGCAGGGGCTGTACCAGGGCCAGATGCTGACCGCCCGCAACCCGGAGATCCGCGGCCACCTGGACCAGGCCTCGCGCGAGGAGGGCGATCACCTGCACTGGTGCGCCCGCCGGGTACACGACCTGGGCGGCCGCACCAGCCTGCTGGGGCCGTTCTGGTACATGGGTTCGTTCGGGATGGGCGCGCTCGCCGGCCTGACCGGCGATGCCTACAGCCTGGGCTTTATCGACGAGACCGAGCGCCAGGTGGAACGCCACCTGGACCGCCACCTGGAGCGCCTTCCGGCGCACGACGAGGTCTCCGCGCGCATCCTGGCGCAGATGAAGCAGGACGAGGTGGAACACGGCGCGCACGCGATGGCACTGGGCGGCAAGGCGCCCCCGTGGCCGGTGCGCAACCTCCTGATGCCGCTGACGTCCAGCGTGATGACGCGCACCGCCTACTGGATCTGACCCGCAACACGGGACGCCCGAAGATCATCGCCGCGTGCAACACGCGGCGAGCACGGCCTCAGCCCGGACTGCTCATGTTCTTGCCGTAGAAGATCTCCATCATCTCGTGCTTGAGCAGCTTGGAGATGCGCTTGGCCTCCTTGGCCGAGTAATCATCCTTGCCCAGCCCGAACAGGTAGCTGTCCAGGTCGAAGTCCTTCAGCACCATCTTGGTGTGGAACAGGTACTCCTGGTACACGTTCACATCCACCATCTGGTACTTCTCCTGGGTGTCACGCGACAGGAAGTCCTGGATGGAGTTGATCTTGTGATCGATGAAGTGCTTCTTGCCACGCACGTCGCGGGTGAAGCCGCGCACGCGGTAGTCCATGATCACGATGTCGGACTCGAAGCTGTGGATCAGGTAGTTCAGGGCGCGCAGTGGCGAGATACGCCCGCAAGTGGACACGTCGATATCCGCGCGGAAGGTCGCGATCCCGCCCTCCGGGTGCGCCTCCGGGTAGGTGTGCACCGTGATGTGGCTCTTGTCCAGGTGGCCGACCACGGTCTCCGGCAGCGGGCCGGGGCCTTCGGTGTAGCCGATCTTTTCGGTGGCCACCGGCTCTTCCGAGATCAGCATGGTCACCGACGCGCCCTGCGGATCGTAGTCCTGGCGGGAGATATCGAGGATGTTGGCCCCGATCAGGTGGGCCACATCGGACAGGATCTGCGTCAGACGCTGGGCGTTGTACGCCTCGTCGATGTACGCGATGTATTCATCGCGATGCCGGTCACCCGAGGCATAGCAGATATCGTAAATATTGAAGCTCAAGCTCTTGGTCAGGTTATTGAAACCGTGGAGCTTGATCTGCTTCTTGTGACGAGGCATGGCGTGTCCTCTTGGCCCGGGCCGCAGCGAGCGGCGAATTGTAGACGCCCCGGCCCGCAAGTCCAAGGACGGGCCCAGGGAGACGCGGCTTCAGCGCGGCGCCGGCCCCTCGATGATCTCGAAGTCATGGGTCACCTTCGCCGAGGCCCCCAGCATCAGCGAGGCCGAGCAGTACTTCTCGGCCGAGAGCCCCACCGCACGCCCGACCTGCTTCTCTGACAGCTCGTGGCCGTACACGCGAAAATGCACATGGATGTCGGTAAAGACCTTGGGCACGGTCTCCGCCCGCGTGCCCTCCACGGTCACCTCGCAGTCCAGCACCTGCTGGCGCGCCTTCTTCAGCATCGCAATCACATCGAAGCTGGTACAACCGCCCATCCCCAACAGCAGCATCTCCATCGGGCGTGCGCCCAGGTTGCGCCCCCCGGCATCCGGCGCCCCGTCCATCACCACCGCGTGGCCGCTGTCGGTCTCGCCGACAAAGGCCACCTGATCCAGCCATTTCACTTTCACCTGCATCGGGCTTGTCCTTTCACACTGTTGGATGGAGAAATCCACGCCTATACTCGGGTAGAACTCTACTCAGGGCGGACCTGCTGCACAAAACAGGGCCCTGCCGGCAGATTTTGTGAACGGTGCCAGTTACCCCGGGGTGCAGGGCACGGATGCTGCATTACACTGGCGCTCATCCTCAGGAAGCTGATATCGGACGTGACCATGGAAGCCTTGAACAACCCGTTCATTTACCGCCCGGCGCAGCCATCGCCCGCGCTGGAGCGTTTCCTCGGCTACTGCCACCGGCGCCAGTACCGCAAGCGCACCACGATCATTCACTCGGGCACCGTACCCGACACACTGTATTACGTGGTCAGTGGTTCAGTCTCGGTACTGGGCGAGAACAACGGACATGAGCTGGTACTTGCCTACCTGAACAAGGGCGAGTTTTTCGGCGAGCTGGGCATGTTCGAGGACGACCCGCGCAGCGCGACTGTCACCACCCGCGAGGACACCGAGACCGCGGAGATTCCCTACACCCAGTTCCGCGAGATCGCCCAGCGCGACCCCGAGATCCTGATGCTGCTCACCAGCCAGATCGCGGCCCGCCTGCGTCAGACCTCGCGCAAGGTGATGGACCTCGCGTTCGTGGATGTCACCGGCCGCATCGCCCACACCCTGCTGGACCTGGCCCAGCAGCCCGACGCGATGACCCACCCCGACGGCATGCAGCTGCGCATCACCCGGCAGGAGATCGCGCGTATCGTGGGTTGCTCGCGCGAGATGGCCGGACGCGTGCTGAAGGATCTGGAAGAACGCGGCCTGATCACCGCCCACGGCAAGACCATCGTAGTGTTCGGCACCCGCTGACGCTGCATTCCCCGCAGCCTCCGTCGAGATAAAACCCGGGCCAGCCTCCTTCGGCCCGGGCCTTCGCCCCTCCCTTGGGAGAGGCTACTGTTCGCCGCGGAACAGCTGGCCCAGGGCCGCACCCGGGTCCTCGGTGCGCATGAAGGCCTCGCCCACCAGAAAGGCATTCACCCCGGCCGCCTGCATGCGCGCGACATCCTCGCGCGTGTGGATGCCGCTTTCGGTCACCAGCAGGGCCTCCTCCGGCACCTGATCCTTCAACTCCAGCGTCGTCTCCAGCCGCGTCTCGAAGCTGTGCAGATCGCGGTTGTTGATGCCGATCAGGTCGGCCCCGATGCGCTTGGCCCGCTCCAGCTCCTCGGCGTCATGCACCTCCACCAGGGCATCCATGCCCAGCTCGCGGGTCAGGAAGAAGAGCTCGTGCAGCGCCGTGTCATCCAGCGCCGCCGCGATCAGCAGCACGCAATCCGCGCCGAGTACACGGGCCTCGTAGACCTGGTAGAGATCAATCACGAAATCCTTGCGCAGGATCGGGATCGTGCAGGCCACACGCGCGTCGCGCAGGTCGCCGTCGCGTCCCTTGAAGAAGTCCACGTCGGTCAGCACCGACAGACAGGTCGCACCATGCTCCTCGTAGCTGCGCGCAAACGCCTCGGGGTTGAAGTTCGGGCTGATCTGGCCCTGGCTCGGGCTGGCCTTCTTGATCTCCGCGATCACCGCAGGGCGCCCGGCGTCGATATCGCGCTGCAGGGCCGCGCGAAAACCACGCGGCGCCGGGGCGGACCCCATCCAGCCGCGCAACTCGCGCAGTGGCCAGTACACCTCGCGTTCCTTCAGCTCCTCGCGCTTGCGCTCCAGGATGCGCTGCAGGATGTCGGGTACTGCGTTGCCTTCACTCATTGTGCTTCCTTGTTTGCCAGTCTTGCGCTGGTCGCTTGCAGGCGCTCCAGCCGTTCGCGCGCCGCGCCGGAATCGATCGCCCGGGCGGCGGCCTTGATCCCCGCTGCGAGTGTGTCCGCCCCGCCGCCGGCGTAGATCGCCGCCCCGGCATTCAGCAGCACGATGTCGCGTGCCGCACCCGCCTGTCCGTCCAGCACGCCGCGCAGCATGCTGGCCGAGGCCTCCACGCTGTCGACCCGCACCGCATCCAGCGCGGTGGTGGTCAGCCCGAAATCCTCCGGACGGATGGTGTATTCGCGGATCTCGCCATCCTGCAGCTCCGCCACCCGGGTCGGCGAGGCGATGCTGATCTCGTCCAGACCATCCTCGGCATGCACCACCAGGACGTGCTCGCTACCGAGCCCCTTGAGGGCCTCGGCCAGCGGGCGCACCCAATCCTGGGAAAACACGCCGAGCACCTGATTCGGCGCCCCGGCGGGGTTGGTCAGCGGCCCCAGCACATTGAACAGCGTACGCACGCCAAGTTCCTTGCGCGGACCGATCGCGTGCTTCATCGCGCCGTGGTGGGCGGGAGCGAACAGGAAGCCAACACCGACCTCGTCGATACAGGTCCCCACCGCCGCCGGCGACAGGCCCAGCGAGATCCCCAGCGATTCCAGCACGTCGGCACTGCCGGATTTCGACGACACCGAGCGATTGCCGTGCTTGGCGACCCGCACGCCGCCCGCCGCCGCCACCAGCGCCGCGGCGGTGGAGATATTGAAGGTGCCCGAGGCATCGCCGCCGGTTCCGCAGGTATCCACCAGCCCGGTACGCGGCACATCCACGCGCGTGGCCAGCGAGCGCATCACGCCGGCAGCCGCGCGGATCTCCTCGATGGTCTCGCCCTTCATGCGCAGGGCCACCAGGAACGCGCCGATCTGGGCATCCGTGGCCTCGCCGGTCATCACCGCCTGCATCACGGCGGTCATGGTCGCCTCGTCCAAGTCGCGGCGCTCGATGAGGGCCGCTATCGCTTGCTGCACGGTCACGGGCTTGCTCCTGCGGAAATTCGAAGCGGCTAGTGTAACGTCCGCGCGGTGCCCGCACGACCACCGCCCGGCGCGACCAGCCAGGCGGCCAGCGCCAGGGCCCAGAGCAGCAACGCCGCGAGGACCAGACGCCCCATGGCATCGTCCAGCCAGTCGACCAGGAACAGTGCCAGCAACGCACTGAAGCCCAGTTGCACGAAGGCCTGCATGGCCGCGGCCATGCCGCGCGCGCCCGGGTAACAGTCCAGCGCCAGCAGGGTCAGCGACGGCATCGCCGTGGCCAGGGCGAAGCTGTATAGCGCGAACGGCCCGGTGATCGCAGCCACCGGGCCGTCGGCCAGCACCGCCAGGCCCACCAGCGCCAGCGACAGCCCGGACAGCCCGAGCCCGATCGCCACGGCCCGCCGCGGGCTCACCGCCCCGGCAACGCGCCCGGCGACGAAGCCGCCCACCACCAGCCCGGCGACCAGCGGCCCGAACAACCACCAGAAGTCCTGTTCCCCGCCTTGCAGGTGCTCGTAGATGATGGTCGGGGACGCGGCAATGAACAGGAACATCGCCCCGAACATCCCCGCATGGACCGCGACCGGGAACAGGAACGCCGGGTTGTGCAGCGTGCCCAGGTAGCCCCGGATGACCGGACGCGGGTGACTGGAGACGCGGCCGACCGGCGGCAGGGTCTCCGGCATCCAGGCGCGCACCGCCAACAGCAGGAAGACGCCGTAGAGTGTCAGGAAGGCGAACACCGAACGCCAGCCAAACGCCGCCTGCAACCAGCCGCCGATGATCGGCGCGGCGGCCGGCCCGATCGCGAACATCATGGTGACCAGCGCGAACACCCGCCGCGCGTCGGTGGGATCAAAGCGATCGCGGATCAGCGCTCGCCCGACCACCACCCCGGCCGCCGCCGCCAGCCCCTGTCCCATGCGCAACGCCAGCACCTGCCAGTACTCCATCGCGAACACCAGCAGCACCGAGGTCAGCACGTAGGCCAGCAGGGCCCACAACACCACCGGGCGCCGGCCATAGGCATCCGACAGCGGGCCGGCAATCAGGGTGGCCACGGCGAACGCGACCAGATAGGCGGACAGCGTCGCCTGCATCGCCACACCATCGACGGCCAGGGCCTCGGCCATCGCCGGAAACGAGGGCAGATAGGTATCCAGCGAGAACGGCGCCAGCATGGACAGCGGCGCTACCAGCAGGGCGAAGCGCAGCCGCGTGCTGCGTTCCGTGGCGGCGCCCCTCAAGCGAGGCATGCGCGCCGGAATCGAGAGTGAACACCGGTCGGGCACGACCCGCGAGAGGCCGCCGCGCGAGCGGTGCGAGCCGCAATACCGCCAGCAGGCGCGGCCAGGCGAACCCCACCTGCCGTCCAGAACAAGCAGTAAGGGCCGCGTGAAAAGGTGTCTATTGACCTGCGCTTCACGCCGGCTGGGGCAGGCGACTCAGGAAGTTGCCGAGCAGTTCGTGCCCCTGGCGGGTCAGGATGGATTCCGGGTGAAACTGCACGCCCTCGACATCCAGCTCGCGATGACGCAGGCCCATGATCTCGTCGCGCGAGCCGTCTTCGCGCTGGGTCCAGGCAGTGACCTCCAGACATTCCGGGAGGCTTGCGGCCTCGACCACCAGCGAGTGATAGCGCGTGGCCTCCAGCGGATTCTCCAGCCCGGCGAACACCCCGACCCCGGTGTGATGCACCGGCGAGGTCTTGCCGTGCATGATCTCGCGCGCCCGCACCACGCGGCCACCGAAGACCTGGCCGATCGCCTGGTGCCCGAGGCAGACCCCGAGGATCGGGATCTCGCCGGCAAAGCGCCGGATCACCTCCAGCGACACCCCCGCCTCGTTCGGCGTACAGGGGCCGGGGGAGATCACGATACCGGTGGGGTCGAGCTCCGCAATCTGTTCCGGGGTGATGCAGTCATTGCGGTGCACCACCACCTCCGCCCCCAGCTCGCCCAGGTACTGGACCAGGTTGAAGGTGAACGAGTCGTAGTTGTCGAGCATCAGGATCATGGCGAACGCCCCTGGAGGCCGAAAGAAACGGGCAGACGAATAAAACCGAGGTCATGCGCACCCAGGCAGGAACCAAGCATACCCCGGGTCCCGAGTGGTTGCGCCGCAACCGCAATCGCGCTGGCGAAACCGTGCGCCTTCATCGGGGCAGCAATAGCGCCACCAGCAGGGTGCCGTCGGCGGCCTCCAACCGGTGCCCGCCAGGGCTGGGCAGGGTATGCGCCCGTCCGCGCAAGGCCGGGAGACGGTTCATGTCCTGACTGGCGGCATCCACCCACGGGTCGGCCAGCCGCACCACCGATACATAGCGGATGGGCGGATGCTCCCGCGTGTTCAGCCACTCCAGGTGCGTCGCATCCGGCGAGCCGCCCTCCGGCCCCCACAGCCCCTCGCGCCGGTGCAGCCCCTGCATTCCGGCGAACGGGGCGTACAGCCCCAGCGGGGAATCGGCCAGCGCATCCGTCACCGAACGCGCCAGCGCGGACCAGCCGCCCCCCGCATGCGGCGCGGAGAAGGTCACCAGGGTGGAGATGGCCGGGTGCGGCTGACGCACCAGCAGCTCGCGCGCCACGACCCCGCCGGTGGAATGCCCGACCAGCACCAGCTCGCGGCCGGGGTGGCGCCGGGTCAGACCATCGACCACCTGGCCGAGCGCCCGCGCCCGTTCCGGTGGAGCCACAGCGGTCGGCAGATCCACGGTATAGAACTGGCGTGCGGCGGGGTCGGGAGCTCGCTCGAAGTGCGCAGCGCCCACGTTTGCACGGGCACGCCCGCCATCGGCATAGCCGGCGGCGTTCAGGGCCGCGGTGAACCCGGCTTGGCGAAAACCGTCGCCGCGATCCCAGCCCCCGGGTACCAGCACCACGATCTGCGCCGCCGCCAGCCCCGGCAACAGCCAGAGCCCGAGCACCAGCAACAGGATGCGAAGGCCACCGCACCGCATGACCGGCCCTCAGTCGCGGTGGCGCCGGGGCCCCAGACCGCCCAGGGCAGTCTCGGCCGCACGCACCACCGCGCGCCCCTTGTTCAGGGTCTCCTGCCACTCGTTTTCCGGCACCGAGTCGTGGACCACACCGGCCCCGGCCTGGATGTGCAACTCGCCATCGTGCAGCACGGCGGTGCGGATCGCGATCGCGGTGTCCATATTGCCCGACCACGAGAGGTACCCCACCGCACCGGAGTAGGGCCCGCGCTTGACCGGTTCCAGCTCGTCGATAATCTCCAACGCGCGGATCTTCGGTGCCCCCGAGACGGTCCCGGCCGGGAAGGTCGCGCGCAGGACATCCATCGGCGAGTGGCCCGGGGCCAGCCGCCCCTCCACGTTGGAGACGATGTGCATCACATGCGAGTAGCGCTCGATACTCATGGTGTCAGTCACCTCCACCGAGCCGATCTCGCAGACCCGGCCGACGTCGTTGCGCCCCAGATCGATCAGCATCAGGTGCTCGGCACGCTCCTTTGGGTCCGCCAGCAGTTCGGCCTCCAGCGCGCGATCTTCCGCCTCGGTACGCCCACGCGGGCGGGTGCCGGCGATCGGACGCACGGTCACGCAGTCGTCCTCCAGGCGCACCAGGATCTCCGGCGACGCACCGACCACGTGGTGATCGTCCAGGTCGAGGTAGTACATGTAGGGCGACGGGTTCAGCGCCCGCAGGGCACGGTAGAGGTTCAGCGGCGGTGCGGAGAACGGCACGCTCATGCGCTGTGCCAGCACCACCTGCATCACGTCGCCGTCCATGATGTATTCCTGCGCCCGGGCGACTGCGGCCTGATAGCCCTCGGCCGACCAGCCGGACACATACTCCGGCACCGCGTGTGGATGCGGCGGATCCTCCGGCGGTACCAGCGGCTCGCCCAGGCGGGCCTCCAGCTCGTCCAGGCGGGCAGCGGCCACGGCCTGGCCACCGGCCTGGGTCGTATCCGCGTGTACCACCAGGTACAGCCGCCCGGAGAGGTTGTCGTAGACCACGACCTCCTCGGAGACCATCAGCAGGATATCCGGCAACCCCAGGGCATCTGGCTTCTCCGGCCCCTCCAGGCGCGGCTCGATCAGGCGCACGGTCTCGAACCCGAAATAGCCGACCAGGCCACCGGTGAAACGTGGAAGCCCCGGCAGCTCCGCGGCCTTGAAGCGCGCCTGATAGGCCTCGATCCAGGCCAGCGGGTCCGTCTCGGTGGTCTGCTCCATCACCGCGCCGTCGGTCTCCACGGTGATGTCGTGGCCATGCACGCGCACCAGGGTGCGCGCCGGCAGGCCGATGAAGGAATACCGCCCCCAGCGCTCCCCGCCCTGCACGGACTCGAACAGGTAGGAATACGGCCGGTTGGCCAGCTTGAGGAAGATGGACAGCGGGGTCTCGAGATCCGCCAGGACCTCGCGCACCAGCGGGATGCGGTTATAGCCCTCGCGGGCCAGCTGATCGAACTGTTCGGGGGTCATCACAACGGTTCCTGACAAGGGGGATGGATGGCGTGGCGGTTCATTCGCCGTCTCGCCATCGCCCCATTGTCCGGTCCGTTGCCGACATCACGGATCACGCCGCCCGGGCGGGCAGCAGGTCTGGCAGCTCGTCCAGCCGATCGAGCACCGCGTCCGGGCGCTCGTCGCGGATATCCTTGCCGTGGTTGTAGCCGTAGGTCATGCAGACGATCTGGAAGCCAGCGGCACGGGCGGCCTTCACGTCGCTCTTGGAGTCCCCGACCATCAAAGCCTCGGACGGGTCCACGCCGAGCTTGTCGGCCGCGTGCAGCAGCGGGGCCGGATCCGGCTTCTTCTGCGGCAGGGCGTCGCCGGCGACCACGATCTCGAAGTCGTCGAGGATGCCCTTCTCGCGCAGCAGCGGCACGGTGAAGCGCTCGGCCTTGTTGGTCACGCAGCCCAGGCGGTAGCCCGCGGCCTTGAGCTGGTCCAGCCCCTCGCGCACGCCCGGGTAAAGCGGCGAACGCCCGGCGGTGTTCTCCTGGTAGATACGCATGAACACGGGCAGCGCACGTGCGAACTGCTCCGCGTCCGGCTCGCCGTCGAGGTCGTTGACCAGCGCACGCTTAACCAGCCGTTCCACGCCGTTGCCGACCCAGTTGCGCACGGCCGGCTCGCCGCGTTCGGGCAGGCCCAGCTCGCGCATCATCGCATCCACGCTAAAGGCCAGGTCCGGCACGCTGTCAATCAGCGTGCCGTCCAGGTCGATCAGGATCATGCGGGGGCGTTTCAGGGACATCCCGGTCTCCGGTAACCGTCGATTCAGGCCTTGGCCAGCTCGTCGCGCATCTGCTGGATGATGCTGTCGTAGCGGTTCGGGTCGGTGTCGCTGCCGGCGCCGAAGATCGCGGACCCGGCCACAAAGGTATCGGCACCGGCGGCCTTGATCTCGCGGATATTGTCGGCCTTCACACCACCATCGATCTCGAGGCGGATATCACGCCCGGAGTCGTCGATCATCTTGCGCGCGGCGCGCAGCTTGTCCAGCGTATTCGGGATGAACTTCTGGCCACCAAAGCCCGGGTTCACCGACATCAGCAGGATCATGTCGACCTTGTCCATCACGTACTCGAGATAGGACAGCGGGGTTGCCGGATTGAACACCAGCCCGGCCTTGCAGCCCTCGGCGTGGATCAGCTGCAGGGTGCGGTCGATGTGATCGGAGGCCTCCGGATGGAAGGTGATGTAACTGGCACCGGCCTGGGCGAAGTCCGGGATGATGCGATCCACCGGCTTGACCATCAGGTGCACGTCGATCGGCGCGGTCACGCCGTGCTTGCGCAGGGCATCACAGACCAGCGGGCCGATGGTCAGGTTGGGCACGTAGTGGTTGTCCATCACGTCGAAGTGCACGGTGTCGGCACCGGCCGCCAGGACGTTGTCGACTTCCTCGCCCAGGCGGGCGAAGTCGGCGGAGAGGATGGACGGAGCGATGAAATCGGGTTGTGCCATGGAAAGCCTCGCAGGGATCGCTGGTGAAGCAGGGCCGACCGTCGACCGTGCTCTCGGAATCGCCGAACTTTACCGGATGCCGGGATGCCAGGCAAAAGCCAGTGGTCGCAGCGGGCGGCACTCCAACGCCAACGGGCCGGGGAAACCCCCGGCCCGTTGGCTGGCTTCGCTTGCCTCTACCAAGGCGCCCGGATCAGTTGAACTCGGTCGCGATGTAGTTGGACAGGTTGGCGATGTCGTCGTCGCTCAGGCCCTGGGCCTGCGGACGCATCAGCGCGGTATGATCACCGACCTCCTCGCCGGCGCGATAGCGCTCCAGCAGGCTGGCCACGGTTTCCGCGTCCTGGCCGACCAGCGCCGGGAAGATCGCCTGCCCCTTGCCCTGGGCACCGTGACAGCTGGCACAGGTGTTCTGGTACTTGGACTGACCCGCCTGGATATCGACGGCCTGGGCCGCACTGGACAGCATCAGGACACTGCCGGCAATACCGGCCAGCACGAACAGCTTGGTTTTCATTATTGTAGTCTCCTCGTTCAAGTTCCCGGGCGGGGTCGTCGCCCCGTCTTGATGCAAACGTTAGCAGGGCTTTCCTGAATGGTGCATTAACATAGAACCAAACAGGGACATAACCACAGGCCGCTCCATGGAGCCATTCGATCGGTCGGAGAATGCGGGCCGGAGCCTTCCTAGCGTCCGTGGATGTAGCGCTCGTCCGACCAGGTCGCCAGCCACTCGGGACGCACCATGACCAGGCCGGTAATCACGATCCCGTTGATCACCGCCTCGGGCAGCACCAGCAGGGCCAGGTAGCGCAGGTAGTCGCGATGGATATCTGCCCAGGCGAGCTCGGTGAACAACCCGTAGATCGCCGCCGAGGCCAGCACGGTGGCAACCACCGAAAGCGCCCCGCCGAGGAAACCGACCGCGTAGAGGTAGATGAACATGTGCGCGGGCAGACGCGCCTCGGACAGCCGCAGCAGCCCCCAGGTGACCGCGACCGGCAGGATGCCCGCCAGCAGCACCGTCAACGGGAAGGCGGCTAGCGGGAGCACGCCGAACAGGCCGAGGATCGCCACTACCAGGAAGACCATCAGGATCGCCAGCTGCCAACCGAACATCAGGGTCACGGTGGCCATACCCAGAAAATGCAGGGCCAGCCCATCCAGGGCCTGCGCCCGCAGGCTCCAGATCAGCAGCAGGCACAGCGTGGCGATCACGAACAGCTGGGCGCGGCCGGGCACGAAGAAGGTCTCCCAGGGCATGCGCCGCAGCATCACCAGCATGCCGCCACCCAGCAGCACGGCGGACAGCACCCGGAGCGCAACCGGCAGTTCGCCCGCCCCCTCGACCATGCTCAGTCGGGCTCGCGCACCGCGGCCGCGACAGTGTACTCGCGGCCCTGCTTGACCTTGTCGTAGTTGCCGAACACTTCCTTGAACCCCTTCTCGATGAACCGCCGCAACCCGGTAATGGTTACGACATAGATGCGTCCATCCGGGTTCATCTGCTCGTGGGCGTCCAGCAGGTAGGTGTAGAGCATCTCGCGCCCCACCTTGGCCGGCAGGTTGGAGGTGACCAGATCGAAACGCCGGTCACGGATCTGTGCGAAGCCATTACTGGTCACGCAGTCCACATTGGTGATGCCGTTCAGCTCGGCGTTACGCCGGCTGTACTCCACCGCCAGGAAGTTGGTGTCCACCAGCGTGCAGTGGCCCTGCGGCGCCTTGCGCGCCAGCGTCAGGCCGATCGGGCCATAGCCACAGCCCAGATCCAGGCAGGCATCGGTTGGCTCCACCTCGATGCGCTCCAGCAACATCCGCGTGCCATCGTCGATGCGGCGCGGCGAGAACAGGCCCCAGGTCGTGCGGAACCGCAGGTGTTCTCCGGCCAGCGTGTCCTCGAATTCCAGGTCGCGCTTCAGCTCCGCCTGACGGGTACGCCGCGCCTGGATCGTGGGGAAGTCCTCCTTCATGCCACCCCTCCGTCCGCAGTCCGCTCCACAGCCTCGGCCAGGCCCTGCCACAGGGCCTCGGCGGTGGAGGCCGCGGCGCCGGCGTCATCCTCGCCCGGCAGACCGAGCACGTTGACGTGCCCCATCTTGCGGCCGGACCGGGCCTCGGCCTTGCCATACAGATGCAGCCGCGCGCGGCCGGCAGCCAGCACGCCCTGCCAGTCGGGGTCCCCTGCGGCGGGCCACAGGTCACCCAGCAGGTTGACCATCGCCACCGGCGTGGTCAGCAACGCCGGGGCCAGCCCCAGCCCGCAGACCGCGCGCACCTGCTGCTCGAACTGGCTGACGGTGCAGGCATCCTGGGTGTAGTGCCCGGAGTTGTGCGGACGCGGCGCGATCTCGTTGACCAGCAATTCACCCTCCACCGTGAGGAAGAACTCCACCGCCAGTATCCCCTGGTAGTCGAGCTGCTCGGCGATGTGCCGCGCGATCGCCGTGGCGCGTTCGCGCGGCTCGTCGCCGACCCGCGCCGGCACCCGCGTCAGGTGCAGGATGCCCTCGTGATGGGTGTTTTCCGCCACCGGAAAGGCCTCGTTCGCGCCGTCCGCGGTTCGCGCCACCAGCACCGAGAGCTCGCGCTCCAGCTCAACCTGGGCCTCCAGCACGCAGTCCACCAGCCCCAGCTCGGCATGCGCCGCGGGCAACTCGCCGGCCTGCGCCAGCCGGACCTGGCCCTTGCCGTCATAACCCAGGCGCGCGGTCTTCAGGATCGCGGGGAACGTCGGCCCTCCCGCGTCCGTTCGCACTTCGGGCGTCTGGCCGGCCAGGACCGCCTGCCAGGGGGCTACCGCCACACCGATCTCGCCGAGGAAGGCCTTCTCCTCCAGGCGATCCTGGGCAATGCTCAGGGCGCGCGGCCCCGGGCGCAGACAGGCATGCGCATCCAGCCACTCCACGGCCGGGCGCGGGATGTTCTCGAACTCGGTGGTAATGACCGCGCAGGCCCCGGCCAGGGCCTGCAGCGCATCGGGGTCGTCGAAGGCCTGGCACAGGTGGCGCGCCGCCACTCGCCCGGCCGGGCTGGCCGGGTCCGGGTCCAGGACCCATACGGGATAGCCCATGCCCTGTGCGGCCTCCACGAAATAGCGGCCGAGCTGCCCGCCACCGAGCAGCCCGAGGGTCGCAGGGGGCTGGATCATGACGGGTCCGGTGGCAGGGTCTGCCCCAGCACGGCCTGACTCTGGGACTGACGAAAGGCATCCAGACGCTCACGCAGATCGGGATCGTGGTTCGCCAGCATCGCGGCGGCGAACAAGGCGGCGTTGGCCGCGCCCGCCTCGCCGATCGCGAAGGTCGCCACGGGGATGCCGCGCGGCATCTGCACGATGGACAGCAGCGAGTCCTGCCCCTTCAGGTGGCGCGAGGCAACCGGCACCCCGAGCACCGGTACCGGCGTCTTGGATGCCAGCATCCCCGGCAGGTGCGCCGCCCCCCCGGCCCCGGCGATGATCGCCTGTAGACCACGCTCGCGTGCCTGCTCGGCGTACTCGAACAGGAGATCCGGTGTTCGGTGAGCCGACACCACCCGGGCCTCGAACGGGACCCCGAGTTCGTCCAGCACATCCACCGCCCGCTCCATGGTCGCCCAGTCGGAGGTGCTCCCCATCACGACGCCCACGCGAGGCGCCGCCGAATTGCCTGCCATCTCAGTCATGGCCCGAACGATAGCGACCCCGGCCCCACCCGACAAGCCATGCGCACCACGAAGCCCACCAAGGCACGAAGAAAAGGCCGGTCAAGGGCGACCCACAGGGAGACGCAGAGGCCGGAAGGCCTTACTGGTGAGAGCGAAGCGGGGGCGTGAATGGCCGGTGGATAAGGCGCGACGCGCCCATGCGCTTGCTGCCGATCGTCGCGTCTCCTTGTGGATCGCTTTTCTTCGTGGCTTCGTCCGCTTCGTGGTGCGCAAGGCCCGCGCCCGGTAGAATCGCGGCATGACTGACACCCTGCTTGAAAGCCACCTCCCCGACCTGGAACTCGTGCATCGCGGCAAGGTGCGCGATCTCTATGCGGTGGACGCCGACCACTGGCTGATGGTCACCACCGACCGCCTGTCCGCCTTTGACGTGATCCTGCCCACGGCCGTGCCCGAGAAGGGCCGAGTGCTGACGGAGATCACGCAGTTCTGGATGCACAAGGTGGAGCGCGAGCTGGGCATTCCCAACCAGCTGACCGATATCCCGCTGGAACAGGTGATCCCGGACCCGGCCGTTCGCGCCCCGCTGGAAGGACGCAGCCTGGTGATCCGCCGGCTCGAAGCCCTGCCGGTGGAGGCGGTGGTACGCGGCTACCTGATCGGCTCTGGCTGGAAGGACTACCAGGCCAGCGGCGCGGTCTGCGGTATCCCGCTCCCGGCCGGCCTGGAGCTCGCCTCGAAGCTCCCCGAGGCGATCTTCACCCCCAGCACCAAGGCCGACGTCGGCGACCACGACGCCAATATCGACTTTGATGCCGTCGTGGCGACCATCGGCGAGGACCGGGCGCGGCAGGTGCGCGACGCGGCACTCTCGATCTACGCGATGGCGCGCGACTACGCGGCCGAGCGCGGCATCATCATCGCCGACACCAAGTTCGAGTTCGGCGTCGATGCCGCCGGCACCCTGCATCTGATCGACGAGGTCCTGACCCCGGACTCCTCGCGCTTCTGGCCCGCCGACCGCTACGCGCCGGGCACCAGCCCCGAGTCCTTCGACAAGCAATACGTACGCGACTACCTGGAGACCCTGGACTGGGACAAGCAGCCGCCCGGCCCCGAGCTGCCCGCGGAAGTGGTGGAACAGACCGCGGCGCGCTATCGCGAGGCCCTGGAGCGCCTGACCCGCGACGCATGAGCCCGGCACAGACAGGAGCGCCCCCGCAGGGCCTGTTCGTCACCGGCACCGACACCGGCGTCGGCAAGACCTTCGTCAGCTGCGCGCTGCTGGAACTCTGGCGGGATCGTGGGCTGCGGCCGCAACCGCGCAAACCGGTGGAATCCGGCTGCCCGCCGAGCCCGGATGGGCTGCGGCCCGAGGACGGGATGAACCTGACCCACGCGGCGGGCCTTCCGGACGCCGCCATCGAGCGGGTCACGCCCTGGCGCTTCCCCGATGCCATCGCCCCGGACCAGGCCGCCGCGAACCAGGGCGTGCGCCTGACGATCGCGGAGCTGGCCGCGGCCTGCGCAGCCGACGGCACGGGCCCGCGGCTGGTGGAGGGTGCGGGGGGCTTCTACTCGCCGCTCTGCGCGGATGGCCTGAACGCGGACCTCGCCGAGGCCCTCGGGCTGCCGGTCCTGCTGGTGGCCGAGGACCGGCTGGGCACACTGAACACCTGCCTGCTGACCCTGGAGGCCCTGGAACGACGCGGCCTGCAACTGGCCGGGATCGTGCTGAACCGGCGCCGGGTGGATGCCGACCCGCGCCTCGACAATGCCGCCGCGCTGCGTTCACGCACGAGCGCCCCGATCATCGAGTCAGCGGAAGGCATCACCCGCGCGGCGCTGGTTCAGAAGCTCTCCACCTCGAAGTTGTCCGGGCGCACGCCGCCGGAGGACTCGCGCTCCTGACCGCGGGACTCGGAGGCCGCAGGGGCTTCCTCTTCGTCAACCCGGAACCCGGCCAGGGTCTCGCGCAGGGCACGGGTCCCCTCGCGGTCGACGCGCCGGGTCTCGATGATATGCACCGGGCGCTGGGACTCGCCGTAGTACGCCTCATTGAAGTCGTCGCGCACCGTCATGCGCGAGCCGGACAAACTCATGCCCAGGTAGGCACCCCGCGCCCGCGAGTAGGACAGGAAGTCGGCCGTCGGGGTGGCACTCCGGCCCGCACCCACCGGACCGGCAGCCACCGAGGCATCGCCCCCCAGGCGGATGGCGGATCCGAACATCGAGTCCACCGCATCCTGGGTGCGCGCGACCATCACCACCTCGGCGGCATCACCACCGAACTGCATGCCGAAACTGACCGAACCGAGGGAGTAGAACGCCACCGGCGAATAATCGCCGCGCTCGTCGTCCCAGGCCAGGA
This sequence comes from Thioalkalivibrio sp. AKL9, assembly GCF_000377825.1. NCBI lineage: Bacteria > Pseudomonadati > Pseudomonadota > Gammaproteobacteria > Chromatiales > Ectothiorhodospiraceae > Thioalkalivibrio > Thioalkalivibrio sp. AKL9. Next base: position 236,806 of record NZ_KB905103.1, read on the forward strand.
ACACGCCGATGCCGCCGGAGCCTCCGATCAGGAAGGCCCCGCGAGCCACGCGCGGGAAGATCACCACGCCGCGGGCGTCGCGCAGGTCCTCCTTAAGGGACTCGTATTCGGGGTGGGTGGCCATGTTCTCCACCGTCGCCTGGGCGCGATCGATGATGTCCTGCGGATCGATCTCGCGGCTGAACGGGTTCGCGTGAGCGCTCCCCACCATGGCGGCAAACACCAGCGTCGTCAGGCAGAAAAGGATCAGTCGTTGCATCGTGGAAACCTCCAGAAAGGCCAAGGGAGACGCAGCCGCGCGAATGCGTCGGCGTCTCCCTAACGAATACATTCATCATGGCACAAAAAAAGGGGGCCGAAGCCCCCTTTTTCGTGCTGCAATCCGCAGGATCAGTTGACCTTGGGATCCAGCTCGCCGGACAGGTAGCGCTTGACCATGTCGTCCAGGGAGATCGGCTTGATCTTGGACGCCATGCCGGCGCAACCGAAGGCCTCGTAACGGGCCTGGCAGAGGTCCTTCATCGCGGCAGTCGAGGCCTTCAGGAACTTGCGCGGATCGAATTCCTTCGGGTTCTCGGCCAGGAACTTGCGCACCGCACCGGTGGAGGCCATGCGCAGGTCGGTGTCGATGTTGACCTTGCGCACGCCGTGCTTGATGCCTTCCTGGATCTCTTCGACCGGCACGCCGTAGGTCTCGCCCATGTCGCCGCCGTACTTGTTGATGATCTGCAGCCACTCCTGCGGAACGGAGGAGGAGCCGTGCATGACCAGATGGGTATCCGGGATGCGGGCGTGGATCTCCTTCACGCGCTGGATGGCCAGGATGTCACCGGTCGGCGGACGGGTGAACTTGTAGGCGCCGTGGGAGGTACCGATGGCGATCGCCAGGGCGTCGCACTTGGTGTTCTTCACGAAGTCGGCGGCCTCGTCCGGGTCGGTCAGCAGCTGGTCGTGGGACAGCTGGCCCTCGGCGCCGGAACCGTCTTCCTCGCCGGCCATGCCGGTTTCCAGGGAGCCCAGGCAACCCAGCTCGCCTTCCACGGACACGCCACAGGCGTGAGCGATCTCGGAGACCTTGGCGGTCACGTCACGGTTGTAGTCGTACGAGGCCGGGGTCTTCATGTCAGGCATCAGGGAGCCGTCCATCATCACCGAGCTGAAGCCGGACTGGATGGAGCGCAGGCAGACTGCCGGCTCGGAGCCGTGATCCTGGTGCAGCACAACCGGGATGTCCGGGTACTGCTCGATGGCGGCGATGATGTTGTGGCGCAGGAAGGGCTCGCCGGCGTACTTGCGGGCACCGGCGGAGGCCTGAATGATCACCGGGGAGTCGACCGCAGCGGCCGCTTCCATGATCGAATGGACCTGTTCCATGTTGTTGGCGTTGTACGCCGGCATGCCATAGCCATGTTCGGCGGCATGGTCCAGAAGCTGGCGAAGTGAGATTAGAGCCATGGATTCCTCCTTACGGGATTCGGACTGAGGTAGTGAAAAAGTCGATTGATCTGGTTGGCGACTGCGGGCGGTGCGCGGTTCAGGCCAGTTCGCCGACGCGCACGATCTTCATGGCGTTGGTGCCGCCATGCTCGCCCTGCAGGTCGCCCTTGGTAATGATGACCAACTCGCCATCCTGCACGACGCCCTCGGCCTTGAGCAAGTTCACCGCCTCACGGTTCACGCTTTCGTGGCTCTCGGGGATCGGCTTCAGGGTCACCGGATAGACGCCGCGATAAAGCGTCATGCGGCGGCTGGTGGATTCGTGCTGGGTGAGCGCGTAGATCGGGATGCCCGAGCTGATGCGCGACATCCACAGCGCCGTGGAACCGGACTCGGTCAGCGCGGCGATCGCGGAGACATCGAGATGGTTGGCGGTATACATGGTGGCCATCGCGATGGCCTCGTCGACCCGGCCGAAGGTCGAATCCATGCGATGGTCCGACTGGCGTGCGGCGCGCTGGCGCTCGGCGGCCTCGCAGATCCGGTCCATGCTGGTGACCACGCGCGCAGGATAACGCCCGGTCGCGGTCTCGCCGGAGAGCATCACCGCATCCGTGCCGTCCAGCACCGCGTTGGCCACGTCGAACACCTCGGCGCGGGTCGGGATGGGGTTCTGGATCATGGTCTCCATCATCTGGGTCGCGGTGATGACCAGACGATTGAGGCTGCGCGCGCGCGTGATCAGGGTCTTCTGCACCCCCGGGAGCTCGGCGTCACCGATCTCCACACCCAGATCGCCGCGGGCGATCATGATGACCTCCGAGGCGGCGATGATCTCGTCGATCACCTCCAGGGCCTCGGAGCGCTCGATCTTGGCGCAGATCCCGGCCTCCCAGCCGGCATCCTTCAACAGGCCCCGCGCCAGGTGCAGGTCCTGGGCGGAACGCGGGAACGAGACGGCCAGGTAGTCCACCTGCAGCTCGGCCGCCAGGCGGATATCGTCGCGGTCCTTGTCCGTAATCGCGGGCGCAGACAGGCCGCCACCCTGACGATTGATGCCCTTGTTGTTGGACAGCTCGCCGCCGACCTCGACGGTGGTCTCGATCCGGCTGCCATTGACCGCCGTGACCTTGAGCACGATACGGCCGTCATCCAGCAGCAGGATGTCGTCCGTGCGCACGTCGTCCGGGAGGTCCTTGTAGGTCAGGCCGACCTGGGTGGCATCGCCCGCGTCGCGATCCAGCTCGGCATCCAGCGCGAAGGGTGCGCCCTCTTCCAGCTGCACCTTGCCCTGCTGGAAGCGGTCGATGCGGATCTTGGGGCCCTGCAGGTCGCCCAGGACACCGACGCAACGGCCGGCGCGCTCGGAGGCGGCCCGCAGCCGCGCCAGGCGCTGGCGGTGGTCATCCGGATCGCCATGCGAGAAGTTCAACCGGACCACATCCACACCGGCCCGGATGATGGCCTCCATGGCCTCGTCGCTGTCCGTTGCCGGCCCCAGCGTGGCTACGATCTTGGTACGTCTCATCCGCGCGTGTCTCCGTCAGCGGGGAAGGACAAGGGCCTCAGCCCTTGGCCCGTTCTTCCAGGATGGCGACGGCCGGCAGGGTCTTGCCCTCGAGGAACTCGAGGAAGGCGCCGCCGCCGGTGGAGATGTAGCTGATGCGATCCGCCAGGTTGTACTTGTCGATCGCGGCCAGGGTGTCGCCACCCCCGGCGATGGAGAACGCATTGCTCTCGGCGATCGCCTCGCCCAGGGCCTTGGTGCCACCGGCGAACTGATCGAACTCGAACACGCCCACCGGGCCGTTCCAGACGATGGTGCCGGCATTGCGCAGAGCCTCGGCATAGGTGGCCGCGGTCTCGGGGCCCACATCGAAGATCATGTCGTCGGCCGCAACGGCGTCCACGGCCTTGGTCTCGGCCGGGGTGGATTCGGAAAACTCCTTGCCCACGGTCACGTCGGTCGGGACCGGGATCTCGCCGCCCTTGGCGCGGGCGGCCTCCATCAGGCGCTTGGACTCATCGACCAGATCCGCCTCGTACAGCGACTTGCCGACACCATGGCCCTGGGCCGCGATAAAGGTGTTGGCGATGCCGCCACCGACGATCAGCTGATCGACAACTTTGGACAGCGACTCCAGCACGGTCAGCTTGGTCGAGACCTTGGACCCACCGACGATCGCCACCAGCGGGCGCTTCGGGGTCTCCAGGGCCTGCCCCAGAGCCTCCAGCTCCTTGGCCAGCAACGGGCCGGCGCAGGCCTGCGGGGCGAATTTGGCCACGCCATGGGTGGAGGCCTGGGCGCGGTGGGAGGTACCGAAGGCGTCCATCACGAACACGTCGCACAGCGCAGCGTACTTCTTGGCCAGCGCCTCGTCGTCCTTCTTCTCGCCGGCGTTGAAGCGCACGTTCTCGAGCAGGATCACCTCGCCCGGCTTGGCATCCACGCCGTCGAGGTAATCCCGAACCAGGCGCACTTCGCGCCCGAGCAGGCCACCCATATGCTCGGCGACCGGGGCCAGAGAGTCCTCCTCGGAGAACTCGCCCTCGGTCGGGCGGCCCAGATGCGACATCAGCATCACGGCCGCGCCGGCGTCCAGGGCCTTCTGCACAGTCTCGAGGCTCGCGCGGATACGGGCGTCGGAGGTGACCTTGCCGCCCTTCACCGGGACGTTGAGATCCTGACGCACCAGCACACGGCGACCCTGCAGGTCGAGATCGGTCATCTTGATGACAGACATGGGAGTACCTCTCGAAATACGGTTGGAAAGAGAAAAGGCTTCGGGCGAGCCCCCGCAGGGACTGGCCCCAGGCCTCTTGGACCCAGGCAATGCAAATGGCCGGACCCCGAGGGGCCCGGCCATCCGGCCTTACTTGGCGACGTGCTCCACCATGCGCAGCATGTTGCAGGTGTAGCCGTACTCGTTGTCGTACCAAGCGACGACCTTCACGAAGGTCGGGTCCAGCTGGATGCCGGCACCGGCGTCAAACACGGACGGGGCGGTGTAACCACGGAAGTCGGTGGAGACCACCAGGTCTTCGGTGTAGCCCAGCACGCCCTTCAGCTCGCCTTCGGAGGCCTTCTTCATGGCGGCGCAGACGTCGTCGTAGTTGGCGTCGCTGTTGAGCTCCACGGTCAGGTCGACCACCGACACGTCGGAGGTCGGCACACGGAAGGCCATGCCGGTAAGCTTGCCGTTCAGTTCCGGCAGCACCTTGCCCACGGCCTTGGCGGCACCGGTGGAGGACGGGATGATGTTCTCCAGGATGCCGCGGCCCCCGCGCCAGTCCTTCATGGACGGGCCATCGACGGTCTTCTGGGTCGCCGTGGCGGCGTGCACGGTGGTCATCAGACCACGCTTGATGCCGAACTTGTCGTTCAGCACCTTGGCCACCGGGGCCAAGGCGTTGGTGGTGCAGGACGCGGCGGAGACCATGTTCTGGCCGGCGTACTCACCATGGTTCACGCCAAAGACGAACATCGGGGTGTCGTCCTTGGACGGCGCGGACATCACGACCTTCTTGGCGCCGGCGTCCAGATGCTTCTGGGCGGTCTCGGCGGTCAGGAACAGACCGGTGGATTCGATCACGATGTCGGCGTCGATATCGCCCCACTTCAGCGCGGCCGGATCCTTCTCGGCGGTCAGGCGGATGCGGTTGCCATTGACCACCAGGTCGTTGCCGTCGACGCTGACGTCGCCTTCGAAGCGGCCATGGACCGAGTCATAACGCAGCATGTAGGCCAGGTATTCCGGATCCAGCAGGTCGTTGATGCCGACCACCTGGAGGTTCGGGAAATCCTTGGCGATGGCACGGAAAGCCATGCGGCCGATACGACCGAAGCCGTTGATACCAACCTTGATAGACATGAGAGTCTCCTCTTTATTGCTTAAGCGAAATCGATTCGGGCTCAGCCGTTCATCACGTCACGCGCGACCTGGGCGACGTTCTCCGGCTTGAAACCGAAGTAATCGAGCAGGGCACCACCGGGGGCGGATTCGCCGAAGCGATCCAGGCCAAACACCGCGCCGTCGAGGCCGGTGAACTTGTGCCAGGTCGTGGTCGCGCCGGCCTCGATGGCGACACGGGCGCGCACGGCCTTCGGCAGCACGGCCTCGCGGTAAGCCGGATCCTGCTGGTCGAACAGCTCGACACAGGGCATGGAGACCACGCGGACCTTCTTGCCCTCGCCGCTCAGCACGTCGGCGGCCTGCACGGCCAGTTCAATCTCGGAACCGGTGGCGATGAAGATCAGGTCCGGGGTGCCGTCGCAATCCTTCAGCACGTAACCGCCGCGGGCGATGTTGGCGAGCTGCTCGCCGTCACGCTCCATGTGCGGCAGGCCCTGACGCGACAGGATGAACGCGGACGGGCCGTCGGTACGCTCGATGCCGGCCTTCCAGGCGACCGCGGTCTCGACCGCGTCGCAGGGGCGCCAGACGTTCAGGTTCGGGATCAGACGCAGGCTCGGGGTCTGCTCGATGGGCTGGTGGGTCGGGCCGTCTTCGCCGAGACCGATGGAATCGTGGGTCAGCACGTACATCACGCGCTGCTTCATCAGCGCGGACATGCGGATGCCGTTACGGGCATAGTCGGAGAAGATCAGGAAGGTACCGCCGTACGGGATGAACCCGCCGTGCAGGGCGATACCGTTCATGATTGCGGCCATGCCGAACTCGCGCACGCCGTAGAACACGTAGTTGCCGGCGGCGTCGTCACGGGTGACGCCCTTGGACCCGCCATACATGGTCAGGTTGGAGCCGGCCAGGTCGGCGGAACCGCCCAGCAGTTCCGGAACGGCCGGGGCCATGCCGGCGATCGCGTTCTGCGAGGCCTTGCGCGAGGCGACCTTTTCGGCCTTCTCGATGGTCTGCTTGATATAGGCGTTGGCCTTCTCGCTCCAGTCGGCCGGCAGATCACCGGCAATCCGGCGCTCGAACTCGGCGGCCAGTTCCGGATGGGCGGCCTTGTAGGCGGCGAAGCGTTCCTTCCACTCGGTCTCGGCCTTGGCACCCTTGTCCTTCGCGCTCCAGCCCTCGTAGATGTCGCCCGGGATCTCGAACGGGCCGTGCTCCCAGCCCAGTTCCTTGCGGGTCAGGGCGACCTCGTCGTCGCCCAGGGCGGCGCCGTGGCACTCTTCCTTGCCACACTTGTTCGGGGAACCGAAGCCGATCACGGTCTTGCAGCAGATCAGGCTCGGCTTGTCGCTGTTCTGGCGCGCCTCTTCGATCGCGGCCTTGACCGCGTTGGCGTCGTGGCCATCCACACCGCGCACGACGTGCCAGCCATAGGCCTCGAAACGGGCCGGGGTATCGTCGGTGAACCAGCCCTCGACCTCGCCGTCGATGGAGATGCCGTTGTCATCCCAGAACGCGACCAGCTTGCCCAGGCCCAGGGTGCCGGCCAGCGCGCAGGTCTCGTGGGAGATCCCTTCCATCATGCAGCCGTCGCCGAGGAAGGCGTAGGTGTTGTGGTCGACGATGTCGTGACCGGGCTGGTTGAAGTGGGCGGCCATCATCTTCTCGGCCAGCGCCATGCCGACCGCGTTGGAGATGCCCTGGCCGAGCGGACCGGTGGTGGTCTCGACACCGGCGGTGTAGCCGTATTCCGGGTGGCCCGGGGTCTTGGAGTGCAGCTGACGGAACTGCTTGATCTCGTCCATCGGCAGGTCGTAGCCGCTCAGATGCAGCAGCGAGTAGACCAGCATGGAGCCGTGACCGTTGGACATCACGAAGCGGTCGCGATCCGGCCAGCTCGGGTTCGCCGGGTTGTGCTGCATGTAGTCGTTCCACAGCACCTCGGCGATGTCCGCCATCCCCATCGGCGCTCCCGGGTGACCGGAATTGGCCTTCTGAACTGCGTCCATCGAAAGGGCGCGGATGGCGTTTGCAAGCTCTCTACGGGTCGGCATGCTGATCTCCTGCTCTAAGTAGTATTGGGTTCGGCTGATGGCGGGCGGCGGCGCGAGGCGCCAGCGGCGGCAGACCCGGACGAGTCGACCGAACGAGGGCTCACCAGTACCGGCCGGCGCGCCAGCGCACGGCGGTGGCCCGAGCAGCCTGCGGGAGCGGGCCCTTACTCGGCCACGCGAACGCGCGGCGGGCAGCACTCCCCATCAAAGGCGGTGCATTTTGGCCACTTTCGGGCACCGGGGCAAGTCGGCCCCAAACCGCGCCACGCTGCGCCCTCGCCGCCGGCCGGGACACCGATGCCCTGACTGTCGCGGGGGAGGGGCTTAGAAAAATCCTGCGAGTCGCGTTACACTAGAGGTCGTTTTGCGCAAAACTAAATCGAAACGACCCCAAAAGGAACGCTTAATGTCCAACGACTATATCTTTACTTCGGAATCTGTCTCTGCCGGTCACCCCGACAAAATGGCCGACCTGGTGTCCGACACCATCGTCGACGCCATCATCGAGCAGGACCCGCATGCACGCATCGCCTGCGAGACCGCCACCAAGACCGGCATGGTCATGCTGCTGGGCGAAATCACCACTGGCGCGCAGATCGACTACGAGCGCCTGGTGCGCGACACCGTCGTCGAGATCGGCTACAACGATTCCGACGTCGGCTTCGACGGCAAGACCTGTGCCGTGCTGAACGTGCTGGGCGAGCAGTCCCAGGACATCGCCATGGGTGTGGACCGCGACGTCTCCGACCGCGCCACCCAGGGCGCTGGCGACCAGGGCCTGATGTTCGGCTACGCTGCCCGCGAGACCGACACCCTGATGCCCGCCCCGATCTTCTACGCCCACAAGATGGTGCGCATCCAGTCCGAACTGATGAAGAGCGGCAAGCTGCCGTGGCTGCGTCCAGACGCCAAGAGCCAGGTCTCCCTGCGCTATGAAAATGGCAAGCCGGCCGGTCTGGACGCCGTGGTCCTGTCGACCCAGCACAGCCCGGACATCTCGCAGAAGGATCTGAAGGAAGCGATCTACGAAGAGATCTTCAAGAAGGTCCTGCCGGCTGAATGGCTGAGCCAGGTCGCCGACGACAAGCTCCACATCAACCCGACCGGCAAGTTCGAGATTGGCGGCCCGGTGGGCGACGCTGGCCTGACCGGCCGCAAGATCATCGTCGACACCTACGGCGGCATGGCCCGTCACGGTGGTGGCGCGTTCTCCGGCAAGGACCCGTCCAAGGTGGACCGTTCCGCAGCCTACGCCGGTCGCTATGTGGCCAAGAACATCGTTGCCGCCGGCCTGGCCGAGAAGTGCGAGATCCAGGTCTCCTACGCCATCGGCGTGGCCGAACCGACCTCGATCACGATCGACACCTTCGGCACCGGCAAGCTGGACGATCGCAAGATCGAAGGCTTTGTGCGCGAAGTGTTTGATCTGCGCCCGTGGGGCCTGATCCAGATGATGGATCTGCTGCGTCCGATCTACAAGGCGACTGCCGCCTACGGTCACTTCGGCCGCGAAGATGTCGACCTCCCCTGGGAGCGTACCGACAAGGCCGAGGAACTTAAGAAGATGGCGGGCCTCTAAGAGCCCCGACATTTCTTGAAAGAAATACCCATCCGGCTGAGGAGCGCTGCAGCGGTTTTACCGTCAGGCTCAGCCGGATGCACCCTGAAACATGAACACGGCGCTCATCCAGATAAACGGAGAAGTTGATCCATGAATGCTGTGATGAACGACAAAAAGACCACCGATTACGTCGTCAAGGACATTAACCTTGCCGAATTCGGCCGCAAGGAAATTGCGATTGCCGAGACCGAAATGCCCGGTCTGGTCCAGACTCGCGAAGAGTACGCGGCCTCCAAGCCGCTGAAGGGCGCCAAGATTGCCGGCTCCCTGCACATGACCATCCAGACCGCGGTGCTGATCCAGACCCTGGAAGCCCTGGGTGCCGACGTGCGCTGGGCCTCCTGCAACATCTACTCCACCCAGGACCACGCCGCGGCCGCGATTGCCGACGCCGGCACCCCGGTCTTCGCCGTGAAGGGCGAGACCCTGGAAGAGTACTGGGACTACTGCCACCGGATCTTCGAATTCGACGGCGGCGCCAACATGATCCTGGACGATGGCGGTGACGCCACGCTGCTCCTGCACATCGGCGCCAAGGCCGAGAAGGACCAGTCGGTCATCTCCAACCCGGAGAACGAAGAAGAAGTCGCCCTGTTTGCCTCGATCAAGGATCGCCTGGCCAAGCAGCCGACCTGGTACTCCGAACAGCTCGCCAAGATCAAGGGCGTGACCGAAGAGACCACCACCGGTGTGCATCGCCTGTACCAGATGGCGAAAGACGGCGAACTGGCCTTCCCGGCGATCAACGTCAATGACTCGGTCACCAAGTCCAAGTTCGACAACCTGTACGGCTGCCGCGAGTCCACCGTGGACTCCATCAAGCGCGCCACCGACGTCATGATCGCCGGCAAGATCGCCGTGGTCTGCGGCTACGGTGACGTCGGCAAGGGTGCCGCCCAGTCGCTGGCCGGCCTCGGTGCCACCGTGTGGATCACCGAAATCGACCCGATCTGCGCCCTGCAGGCCGCGATGGAAGGTTTCCGCGTCGTCACGATGGAAGACGCGGCCGACAAGGCCGAGATCTTTGTCACCGCGACCGGTAACAAGGACGTGATCACCGAAGATCACATGACCCGCATGAAGAACCAGGCCATCGTCTGCAACATCGGTCACTTTGACTCCGAGATCGCCGTGGCCGCGATGCGCAAGTACGAGTGGGAGAACATCAAGCCGCAGGTTGACCACATCATCCTGCCGAATGGCAACCGGATCATCATGCTGGCCGAAGGCCGCCTGGTGAACCTGGGCTGCGGTACCGGCCATCCGAGCTTCGTGATGTCCAACTCCTTCACCAACCAGACCCTGGCTCAGATCGAGCTGTGGACCAAGGGTGACCAGTACGACAAGAACGTCTTCGTGCTGCCGAAGCACCTGGACGAGAAGGTCGCACAGCTGCACCTGTTCAAGCTGGGCGCCAACCTGACCCGTCTTACCGACGATCAGGCGAAGTACCTGGGTATGTCGGCGGATGGCCCGTTCAAGCCGGAACACTACCGCTACTGATCGGCCAGCCTCACATTTCAATTCGTTGGTAATGTGAACGCCGAGGCGGGCCGCATGTTCGTGCGGTCCGCCTTCTTTTTGTCTGGAGGACAAACATGTCTGCACAAGAACGCGTCTACAGCGTTGAATTTTTCCCGCCCAAGGACGAGGCCGGAGCCGAACGCCTGGCCAAGGCCCGCAAGCGTCTGGGCGCACTGAATCCCGAGTTCTATTCCGTCACCTTCGGCGCCGGGGGATCCACCCGCGACCGCACCCTGGAGACGGTCCGGGACATCATCGACAACGATGGCATCCCCGCCGCCCCGCATGTCTCCTGCATTTCGTCGACCAAGGACGAGCTGCGGGACCTGCTGTCGACCTACCGCGATTCCGGGGTCAAGCGCATTGTGGCGCTGCGCGGCGACCTGCCGTCCGGCACCAAGCATTCCGGCGGTGATTTCCGTTATGCCTCCGAGCTGGTGGAGTTCGTCCGCGCCGAGTTCGGCGACCAGTTCAAGATCGAGGTCGCGGCCTATCCGGAGTTCCATCCGCAGGCACCGAATGCCGAGAAGGACCTGGAGAACTTCAAGACCAAGGTGGATGCTGGCGCCGACGCCGCGATCACCCAGTACTTCTACAATCCGGACGCCTACGTGGCCTTCATGGAACGGGTAGAGAAGATGGGCATCACAATCCCGATCATTGCCGGGATCATGCCGATCACCAACTACACCCAGATCGTGCGCTTCTCCGAGATGTGCGGCGCCGAGATCCCGCGCTACATCCGCAAGCGGATGGAGGCCTATGGCGACGACAAGGAATCGATCCGCAAATTCGGGATCGAGGTCGCCACGCGTCTGACCGACGACCTGCTCGATAACGGCGCGCCTGGAATCCACTTCTATTCGATGAACCAGGCCGGACCAACCGAACAGATCTGGAAGGCCCTGGACCTCGACAACCGGAAGTAGACGGCATGCGCTGCCCCCGGCTGCTGCTCGAATCCGAGGCACTGGCCGCGGGGCAGTCGCTCCCCGCCCCACAGGACCGGCTGCATTACGCCACCACCGTCCTGCGTCTAAAAAGCGGTGCCCCCTGCCGCGTCTTCGACGGCCTCGGCAACGAATTCGACGCGACCCTCGAACTCACCGACCGACGCCACGGCACCTTCCATCTGGGCGAACGTGCCGCCGCCCCGACCCATCCCGCGTTTCCGATCCACCTGCTGCAGGGCGTGGCCCGCGGCGACCATATGGACCTGGCCATTCAGAAGGCCGTGGAGCTCGGCGTTCAGTCCATCCGCCCGGTGCTGTGCGAGCGCTCGCGTTCGGCTGCCGCCCACAAGGGACTGGAGAAGCGCCAGCGGCACTGGCAGGGCATCCTGCAGGCCGCTGTGGAGCAATGCGGCCGCAATGAACTGCCCGCGCTACATCAACCGGCCCTGCCCGCGGCCGCACTCGCGGAATGCCCGGACAGCCTCGGGCTGCTCGCCGAGGAAGGCGCGCCCGGGCTGGACGACCGCCTGGTCGCACGCGGGCACCCGCCCGGCGCAGTGGCGCTGTATATCGGACCGGAAGGGGGGCTAACGCCTGCGGAGCGCGAGCAGGCCCGGGCAGGCGGATTTCTGGGCGTCGGCATGGGCCCGCGGACCCTGCGCACCGAGACGGCCGCAATGGCCCTGATCACCCTGGTACAGGCGCGTCTCGGGGACCTTCGAGGCTAGTCACAACAGGCGGGAACCGCCCCGGTGGGGTCGCCTCGAGTCGCCGCCACATGATCAGGCTGGCTGCGTCTCCGCAAGCTCGAGCAGACGCTGCTCGAGGGTATCCAGTCGAAGCAAGTGCGTCGTCACGCCCGAGGCCTTCACCCGCCAGGACCACGGAGTGGCGTCGACGTCCTCCAGCGCATAGATATTCTGCGCGGTGATCTGCACCGGATGCGGCGTACCGCGCACCTCCAGGGCATAAAACGGCAGGTGATCCGGCTGCATCACCGCCTGCATCACCAGAAGGCGGGTGAACCGCCGGCGATCCTCGCCGCTGTCGCGGCCCGGATCCAGCAACTGGTTCACGTTGATCACCGGCACCTGCACGTCCTGCCAGACCAGGCTGGGCTGCAGCCAGGGGACATCCGGATGCTCGGATTCCTGCTGGACGGCCCCGGCGCGGGTGGTCACCTCGAGAAAGGCGCTGCGGGGCAGCAGGATGGAGCCGCTATCCAGCTGAACGATCACCGCCTCGACGGCCTGACCCTGTGCTTCCTCGCTCATGCCAGTATCCCTTCGAGTTGCTCGCGGATCGCGTTCAGCAGGTCATTCTCCAGATACGGTTTCCCGAGATAACCGTTGACCCCGAGACGGTTGGCTCGCTCGCGGTGCTTGGTCCCGCTGCGCGAGGTGATCATGATGATGGGCACCCCCCCGAAGTCCGGATGATCGCGCACGTGGGCGGCGAACTCGAAGCCGTCCATGCGCGGCATCTCCACGTCCAGCAGGATCAGCTGCGGGGGCCGCTCGTCCAGCAGGCCCACCGCATCGAGACCGTCACGGGCCGTGACCACGTCGTAGCCGTGGCGCGTCAGCAGGCGCGCGGTGACCTTGCGAATGGTAATCGAGTCATCCACCACCATGATCCGTTTCGCGCTCGCCGTCTCGACAACAGCCTGCGGCGCCTCCGCCAGGGACGCCGTCGCGGAGGCAAACCGCACCAACATGCTCAGATCAAGAATCAGCATGACCGAACCATCGCCCTGGAGGGTGGCACCGGCCACACCCGGGATACGACTGAGGACCGGGCCCACCGACTTCACCACAACCTCCTGACTACCCAGCAGGCCGTCAATGCGCAACGCGATACGCTGATCATCGGCGCGCACGAGCAACAACGGGAACGGATGATCCGGCAAGTGTTCGACGCCCGCCTGACTCTCCACACCCATCAAGTCACCGAGCCCGCGCACTGCGTAGTCCTGACCGATGTAGTTGTAGATTGCCTCGTCGTCCCGGCGATCGATCTCCTCGGCTCGCGCGCGAACCACGCCCTCCACCGAGGCCATCGGGACGGCAAAGGTTTCTTCGCCCACCTGCACCAGCAAGGCCTGCGAGATCGCCAGGGTGAACGGCAGGCGCATGATGAAACGCGAGCCCTTGCCTGGCGTCGACTGGATCTCCAGCGTGCCGCCCAGCTGTTTCACGTCGCTGTTCACCACGTCCAGGCCAACGCCGCGCCCCGCCACCTGCGAGACTTCGGCGGCGGTGGAGAAACCGGACTGCAGGATGAGCTGCAGGGCCTGGGCATCCGTGACCTCGGCATCCGCCGCGATGAGCCCGCGCTCCGCCGCGCGCGCCCGGATCGCCTCGGCATCGATGCCCCGACCGTCATCCGTGACCTGCAACCGGATCTCGCTGCCGGACTGCTCCAGACTGACATCGATCTGGCCCTGCGCCGGCTTGTGTGCCTGTTCCCGCTCGGCAGCGCCTTCGATACCGTGCGCAATGGCATTGCGCAGCAGGTGCTCCAACGGCGACACCAGGCGTTCCAGCAGGGCACGGTCCAGCTCGGCCCCCTGGCCGGTGAACTCGACGCGGACCTGTTTGCCCAGGTCCTCGCCCGCCTGGCGTACCACCCGTCGTAGCCGCGGCGCCATACGCGCGAAACGCACCATGCGCTGACGCATCAACTGGTCCTGCAGATCGGTTCCCACGCGCCGCTGCTGCAGAAGGATGCCCCCGGCATTCTGCAACTCGTCACCGACTTCCTGCTTCAGGGCCTCGAGGTCACTGACACTCTCGGCGAGCGCGCGGGACAGCTGCTGGATGCCGGAATAGCGGTCCATTTCCAGCGGATCGAAGTCGAGGGCGTCCTCCCCACTCTCCTCCTCCACCCGGAACAGGATCTGGGTCTCGGTTTCGATCTCGAGCTTGCGCAGCTGGTCGCGCAGACGGGCGATGGTGCGCTCCAGTTCGTCGACCTGGCTCTCGACCCGCCCAACCGTCTGTTCGAAGCGGCGATGGAAGGTCGCCAGCTCGCCGGCATTGTTCACCAGGCTGTCGAGGACCTCGGCATCCATGCGCACCTGGTCCTGGATCCGCCGGCCCTCGGTCTCCGGCGTCTCGTGGCTGCGCCGGTCCGTCTCCGCTCGGGCCTCCTCGACCACCAGATCCTTCCCGGAGGTGGCTTCGGCTTCGGAGTCGTCGCTCTCAAACGTATCCGTCTCGGGCTCCGCTTCGGTCGATTCGGCGTCCGCTTCACCCCCGGCCCAGGCGCGCAGCGCGGGCAGCGATTCGCTGGCCGATTCGTCCATCTGCCAGGCCCCGACCCCGCGCTCGACCAGGCGCTGTACGTCGCTCAAGGCCCGCTCGGTAAGCTGGAAGAAGCCGTCGCGCGGCTCCAGACCGGTCTCGGTCTCCACACTCAACGCACTTTCCAGGGCGTGCGCAATGGCTCCGACCACGGTGAAACCGGCCATGCGGGCGCTGCCCTTCAGGGTGTGCACTTCGCGCTGGAAGGCATTCTGATCGGGCCCCGGGCGCCCCCCAGTCTCGCGCCAGCCATTCAGGGCCGTGAACGCAGACTCGAGGATATCGCGCGCCTCCTCGATGAAGACCTCGGCAAACTCCCAGTCGATCTCCGGTTCCGGTTCCGGCTCTGCGGTCGACTCGGCGACATCGAGGTCGTCGAAGTCGGGCGACTCTTCCTCGCTGGCATCATCTTCTGTTCGCAGCAGCTGTTCCGCGGTCGCATTATCCAGCAGGGCATAGACCTCGGGGGCCCAGGGCGGCGGGTCCAGGACCTTGAGCGGGTCCGGTGCCTCGTCGCCGACTGCATCGGCCACGTACGTCTCCAGCTGCCGCAGCAACTCGATGGCCTGCGGCAGCAGCGCCCATTCCATGTCGCGATGGATCCGGATCAGCCGTTCGAACGGTCCGCACACCGAATAAATGCCACGAATATCGGCGGTCCGGGCGCTGCCGTTCAGGGTATGCAGCGCCCGCTCGAGGTCATGATTCGGGACCCGGTCCGGGCGCCACTGGGACTCGTCCAGCCAACCACGCAGCGCGAGCAGATGGACCTGCGCCTCAGCGGCAAACACCTGCCACAGCTGGGGATCCGTGTCCATGCGAGCGGCCACAGGCTCGGACGGGAGCTCCGGCTCTTCAGCCTCGGCCTCTCCGTCGACAGGACCTTCGAGGGCGCCCTCCTCGACGGCGCCGGAATCCTCCCCGACCTCGACCCCAACATCCGGGGCCATCGTGTCGCCCTCGGTCAGCGCCTCTTCGGTCACCTCGAAGGCATCGGCGGGAAGCTCCAGGGCGTCAAGATCCAGCGGTTCAGCAGACCGCTCAGCCGCCGGCGGCTCTTCCGTCTGCCACGGCGAATCCAGGGTTCCGCCGTACTCGGACTCGGCGGATTCCGTTCTATCGGTCGCCGCTGCAAGGGCATCCGGCGGCAGATCGGGCACAAAGGCGCCCGGCTCCTGCAGGAGCTCGTCGACCGCCTCGTCCTGGTCGGGGGCTGCCGTCTCGGCGCCTGCGAACGAATCCGGTGCGTCCAGTTCGTCGAGGGTGCGCGCCAGGGCCTCGAACTCCGCGTCCGCCCCCGGCGGCGCAGCGCGCACAGCCGCCTCGTCATCTTCCGTTTCGGCCTCGTCGGGTTCCGGCTCGCCGGCGGCCAGAGCCCGCAGACGCAGGGCAATGTCCAGAACCGGCGTAACCGGCCCGGTATCGTCACGCACCTCCGCGACCAGTCCGGGCAGGACGCCGATGCCATCCTCGATGACCTGCAACGTGGCGTGGTCCGCCTCCTGGCCGGAATCCAGCTGGCGGTTGAGGAACGACTCCACGGCCCAGGCGAATTCGCCCAGACGCAAGGCGCCGGCCAACCGGCCCGACCCTTTCAGCGTGTGGAAGGAACGGCGAATGACCGAGAGGCTGTCGAGATCGGCCGGGTTGGCCTGCCAGCGCGGGAAGTGTTCGCCCAGACTGGCTACCTCCTCGTCCGCCTCCTCGAGGAAGATTTCCAGGATTTCCAGGTCCACATCGGGACCGCGGACCTGCTCCGCCAGCACGGTGTCGTCGAAAGGCAATGAATCGCGGCCGGCCGCGGGCAGCGGGCTCGCCGGCTGCACGACAGGCGCCGCAGCGGCATCGGCATCGGCATCGGCATCGGCATCGGCATCGGCATCGGCATCGGCGGCGAGCGTGTCCAATGGATCTTCGTCAGGTTCATCGCCGGGTGTGCCGAGATCGAAAACCGGAGGCTCGGCGAGGCCGGCGGGGTCCGCTTCAGCCCCGGTGTCTGCCGCCGGCGCATCCGGGGCCGCAGCCAGACGGACGGCGGCGACATCGCCGCCGCCGGAGATCGCACCAATGCGCTGCAGGGCCGCAATCCCCCGCTCGTGAACACTGTCCAGCTCACGCCAGGGCTGTCCGGAAGACTCCAGGGCGACCTCGATACTGCTAAGGACCTCGGCAAGGGCGTCGATCTCGCCTTCGTCGAGTTCGGCCGCTGCCATGCCGGCGCGGGAATCGAGATGACGGATCAGCGGGCCCAGCAGGGCGTGCAGGGCCTCGAAGCCGGACATCGACATCGCGCCCTCGATCCGGCGCAGCCCCTCGCGGGCCTCGTCGAGTCCATCGCCAGAGGCGTCCGCGCCGGCATCAAGGAATCCGAGGAAGATGTCGCGGACCCGGCGCACATCCACCAGGGCCTCCTTGTAGACGGCCGCCGCCAGCGCGCGATCGAATTCGGCCTGGGGCGAGGGGCTGGCGCTCTTGCGGCGCAGACCCGATTCCAGCAGGGACTCCAGCGCCAGCAGGTGCTCCGCCAGCACCATGTCGA
Organism: Thioalkalivibrio sp. AKL9; assembly: GCF_000377825.1. Lineage (NCBI taxonomy): Bacteria > Pseudomonadati > Pseudomonadota > Gammaproteobacteria > Chromatiales > Ectothiorhodospiraceae > Thioalkalivibrio > Thioalkalivibrio sp. AKL9. The sequence goes on from NZ_KB905103.1 coordinate 254,099, forward strand.
CCTGTTCATCCGCCGCGCCCGCGCGCTCGGGAGTAAGCGATGCCATCAGGGCGTCGGTGTGGTCCTGTCCGGCATCCAGCCCGAGAAGACTGAGTGTCGAGCCAATACGCTCGACCTGCCCGCGCAGGCTCTCGAGGTCGTCGACACCCCGCACCTGTGACCGCATCAAGACATCCAGCCGCTCGCGGACCTCGGCAAGGTCGTCTTCCAGGGCCTGGCGCAGGTTGTCGTAGACCGAACGGCCCACCCCGGTACCACCTTCCACGAGGCTCAACTGGTCGAGCCCGAATACCTCGCGCACGGCGAGGGTCTGTTCACCCTCGGAGGTTGCACAGGCAACGTGGAACAGAAGGGTCTTGATCAGGTCGGGCGATGCCTCGTATTCCGGTTCCGATCCGGCATTACCGGCCTCCACATGGGCCGACAAGGCGTTCAGATAGCGTCCGAGTTCGCGATCGACCCGGCCGACCAGTCGGCGCACGTCGGTATCGGCTTCAACACCGCCCTCGGCGACCGCCTCGAGCATCGCACCGGCGACCCAGAACAAGCGCCGGGCCTCGCCCGCCGGAACGGCCTCCTCCACCACGCGGGCAGTCGCCTGCATTCGGGCGGCTGGTTCGGTCGCATCTTCGCCGCGCACCAATTCCAGCAGATCGCGCTGAAAGCGCCGACGCGCCTGTTGCAGCAGCGGGACGCGAGATGCCGGATCGAGCACATCGCCACCCGAGCCTACACGCTCGTCGTCCACTGTCTGCGGGTCCGGCATCAATGCCGCGACATCCAGCAGCAACGAAGCGCCGCGACTGGTGCGCAACTCATTCAGCAGAGGGACAAGGATCATGGGCGACGGCAATTCGCCATCGCCCTCGTTCTCGAGGTAGTCGGGCAGCTGCAGGGCGGCCCGCAGCAGCGGCTCGGTGGCGGCCACATTCGGCTCGTCAGCGCGTTCGATCTGCCCCAGGACCTGCAACATCTCGTCGCAGATCAGGACCACGCTGTCGACCTGGACCATGACCAGGGTGTTGCGGATCTGTTCGACACGACTGCGCGCCTCGGCCAGACAATCGCTACAGCCCGGATCGTCGGAGTACCGTCGCAACGCGTCCTGGACCTCGACAAACAGCTTGTCGAGTTCGTCGCGGACCCAGTTCAGTGCGCTGGATGCCATCGGCCGCGTCCGCCGTCAGGCTCGTTGTTCGTCGGAAGAGGTCGGATCGGGGTCGGAAGCCGGCTCCCCCTCGATCGCAGCATCGACGCGTTCGGTGGTGCCGCCCGGCTCCGGCAGCTTGAAGTCCGATACCGAGGACTGCAGCTGGGCCGAGAGCTGGGCCAGGTCGCCGATCGCCGCCGCGGTGGACTGGGTCCCCTGCGTGGTCTCGGAGGTAATCTCGCGGATCTGGGCCATGATGGAGGTCACGTCCTGCGCCATCTCGGACTGCTTGCGCGCCGACGAGGAGATCCCGTCGATCAGATCCGCCAGATCACTGGAGACCTGCTCGATCTCGGACAGCGCCTCGCCCGCGGCCTGGGCCAGTTCGGCCCCCTGCACCACGTTGGCGGTACTTTGTTCCATGGAGCTCACGGCCTCGCTGGTATCGGCCTGGATGGCCTTGACCAGCCCCTCCACCTGACGGGTTGCACTGGAGGAGCGCTCCGCAAGGCGCTGGACCTCATCCGCCACCACCGCGAAGCCGCGACCGGCCTCGCCCGCGGCGGAGGCCTGGATCGCGGCATTCAGTGCGAGCACGTTGGTCTGTTCGGCGATGTCGTTGATCAGGCCGATGATGTCGCCAATCTCCTGCGACGATTCACCCAGGCGCTTGATCCGTTTCGCCGTCTCCTGGATTTGTTCGCGGATGTTGTCCATGCCCTCGATGGAACGGCGCACGGTGCCCGCCCCGCGGGATGCAATCTCCACCGAGTTACGTGCCACGGAGGCCGACTGTTCGGCATCCTGGGCGACCTTGTCGACCGAGCCCGACACCTCCTCGATCGCGTCGTCCGCGCGCTGGATCTCGCGGGCCTGTTCTTCCGACTTCTCGGCCAGCCCCAGCACCTGGGACCGCGTGGAAGCCGAGGATTCGCTGATATCGGCCGCCACCGTGTTGATGGTCGCGACCAGGGTGCGCAGGTTCTCGATCGCGTAATTCATCGAGTCCGCGATGGCCCCGGTGAAGTCCTCGGTCACCGTCGCGTTGACCGTGAGGTCGCCATCCGCAAGGTTCATCATTTCATCGAGCAGGCGCAGGATTGCCTGCTGGTTGCGTTCATTCTGCGCCTCGGTCTCGGCCAGCTCGCGCTTGGTATCGCGGTAGAGGAACAGACCCATCGCGATCAGCAGCAGCAGCGCGAGGCCACCGAAGCCGAACCCGATGAGCGCGACCAAGCCCGCGCGTTCGGCCTCAACGGTGATGGCGTTTTCGAAGTCCCCGGTGGTCTCCAGCATCGCGCCACTGCTGGCCTCGACATTGGAGGCCGCCGCATTGACCTCGAACACCTGGGTGGAGGTATCCAGAACGCCTTCCACGGCCTCGCTAAAGGCGACGAACAGCGTGGCGATCTCCATCAGCAAGGCACGCGCTTGCGGGTCATCGACCGGTTCGACCCCCAGCGGGGCGAACCCCTCGATCAGGCCGTCCAGCACGCGGCCGTACAACGTTGCATCACGCTCGAAGCGCTCGATCGCGGGGGCCGCCTCGGCGCCCCCCTGGAGCACGCGACCCAGGCTGTTGGCAATACGCTGAATCAGCATGGTCTGGCGCGCCGCCACATAGACCTGCTCCGGCGGCTCGCCGATCCGGGTCATGCGCCGCACCACATCGTCGGACAGGCGCGAGAGCTCCGGCGAAAACGCGCCCACCGCATCAGAAAATTCCGTGATCAACTGGATATCCGAACGCCCGAGGATGACGGTGTTGATGTTGTCCCGGTACGCCGACCATTCGCGATCCACTGCAGCGATATCCTCTTGCAAGGGTTCCGGAAGTGGCTGCAGACCGTCACCCCCCTGGCGGATTCGATCCAGGCGGGCCTCGAAGTCATCGCGCAGGGACTGCAGATCGCGGAATCCCTGCTCGGAGCCGGCGGCCGCCTCCAGCGAGCTGGTGGCGAGACGCTGCGACAACAGACGCAAGTCATTGGCCAGCGCGATCCGGTCACGGTACTGACTCTGCTCGTACTCGTGGTAGGTAAAGGCCCCGCCTGTCGCGACCAGGGCCAGCACCAGCAAGCCCCCGAGGACGAAGTTACGTGCGCGACGACTCGATCCCATCAGTTCATACTCCCTGTCGCAGCACCGCGAACCCCGTCATCAGACGGTAGCTGCGGACTGTTCGCTATTGGATGCACCGGCCAAACCCGTGCCGGTAAAGCGATTGTTGTCATTGAGTAGCAGGTCCAGATCCAGCACCGGGTGCAACCGGTGCCCGAGATCGAATCCGCCAGTAATAAAGGGCCGGACGGCCTCGGGTACCGAGACCTCCAGGCGCCGCTGGGAGGGGATGCAGCGGCGCATCCCCTCGACCTGGCTGACCAGAAGCCCGGCCATGCCCTGGCCCTGAGGCGCCACCACGATGCGCTGCCCGGTCGCGTCGTCCGGCAATGGCCGGTCCAGCAGCAGCCTGCCCATGTCGAAGACCGGCAGCACCAGCCCCCGCAGATTGCCCACGCCGAGCACTGCGGAATCCGCCAGCGGCACGCGGGTCAGCGCCATCGGGTCGGCGACCTCCGCGATCGAATCCATATCGACCAGGAAGCGGAAATCGCCAACCCGCAACAGGACGCCGCGCCAGCCGGTGCCGATGTCCCGCCGCAATTCGCGATTGACGCGGCGCCCTTCACGATCAAGGCTCGCAATCAGCGCAAACGGCGAGGACAGGTCGGTCTTCATGCCGACAGATATTTCCCGATGGTGGCCAGCAGGTCCTTCTCGACCACTGGCTTGGTGATGTAGTCGCGAGCCCCCTGACGCATCGCCCAGACCCGGTCGGTGGCCTGATCCTTGGTGCTGACCACAACCACCGGGACATGCGCGGTTTCATCCGCCTGGGAAAGCTGACGCGTGGCCTGGAAGCCATTCAGGCCCGGCATCACCACATCCATCAGGACCAGATCCGGCACCTGCGACTTGGCGGCGGCCACCCCATCCTCGCCACTTTCGGCGGTGGTCACCGAGTGCCCGTTTTTCTCGAGCATCGTGCGCAGGACATGGATTTCGGTCGGCGAATCGTCAACGATCAGAATGCGGGCCATGGGGTTCGTCTTTCCTTGGTTGGTGTGCAGTGGCGACGCTGTGCATCACGCCGCAGGACTGGCGTATCGGCGCATGGCGCCCAGGAGGTCATCCCGGGTAAACGGCTTGGTGAGGTAGTCTTCCGACCCCACAACGCGCCCCTTCGCCTTGTCGAACACGCTGTCCTTGCTCGACAGCATGATGATCGGCGTGGCACGGAATTCCCTGTTGTTCTTGATCAGTGCGCAGGTCTGGTAGCCATCCAGACGCGGCATCATGACGTCGATGAAGATAATGTCCGGGCGCGACTGCGCGACCTTGGACAGCGCTTCGAAGCCGTCCACGGCGGTGATGACTTCGGCCCCGTGCTTCTGCAGCAAGGATTCGGCGGTACGCCGAATGGTCTTGCTGTCATCGATCACCATGACCTTGAGCCCCTGAAACTCGGTGGCCGAGTCCGCTTCGGCAAGCGCGTTAGACACCTTTTCCCCCTGAGGTCATTTCGCCCCGAATCTAGCGGAACCGGGGCTCTGTGACAAACAGCACACAATGATATTGCATACCGGGGGCCGCAACGCGCGCGGCGCTGATCCAGCTTGCGGGGTCACCGACAGCCCCGGCGGGCATGGCATACTCCCCGGAACATCCCGTTCGTGCGAGGCAACGTGGCCCAGAACATCGCCATCCTGATGGACCCGATCGCGGGTATCAAACCGTGGAAGGACACCACCTTCGCCATGATGCTGGCAGCACAGGCCCGCGGCCATCGCCTGCACTACCTGGAGCCGGCCGACCTGTGGATCGAAGAGGGCCGGGCGGCGGCCCGGAGCCGCCCGATCGACGTGCACGACCGGCACGAGGACTTCTTCACCCTGGGCGAGCCCGTGACGGGTCCGGCGGCGCGCTTCGACCTGCTGCTGATGCGCAAGGACCCGCCGTTCGATCTGGAGTACATCTACGCGACCTACGCGCTCGAGCTCGCCGAGCGCGACGGCGTACGGGTATCGAACCGCCCGCAGGCCCTGCGCGACGTCAACGAGAAGGCCTTTACCGTCCACTTCCCCCAGTGCTGCCCGCCCACCTTGATTACCCGTGACCGGGGCCGGATCCGCGCCTTCCTCGAGGCGCAGGGAGACATCGTGGTCAAGCCACTGGACGGCATGGGCGGGGCCTCGATATTCCGTGTCCGCGAGGGCGACCCGAACACCTCGGTGATCCTCGAGACCATCACCGAGTTCGACCAGCGCAGCGTGGTCGCGCAGCGCTTCCTGCCGGAGTTCACTGCTGGGGACAAGCGCATCATCCTGATCGGTGGCGAGCCCTACGACCACGCCCTGGCCCGCATCCCGGCCGCGGGCGAAAGTCGCGCCAACCTGGCCGCCGGCGGCCGGGGCGAGGCCGTGCCCCTGACCGAACGCGATCGCTGGATCTGCCACGAAATCGCCCCGGAGCTGAAGGCCCGCGGGCTGGACTTCGTCGGCATCGACGTCATCGGGGACTCCCTGACCGAGATCAACGTCACCAGCCCCACCGGTGTCCGCGAACTGGACGCGGCAGGCGGCGACGACCTGGCCGGCCAGTACATCGACTACCTCACTCGCCCGATCGAAGGATGAGCGGCATGCGCTCCATATTGATTCGAACCCTGCCCCTGCTGCTCGCGGCCGCCCTGCTGGCCGCCTGCGGCCGCGAGGAACCGGATACGGAACAGCTTGGCTTTTACGCCTTCGGCACGCTGGTGGACCTCAGCCTTTACCCGGCCGGCGAATACGACGTGGAGGCGATCGGGACCGCAGTTCAGGAGGAACTGGAAATCCTGCATACCTCTTGGCATGCATGGGAACCCGGGTCGCTCGGGCGCACCAACGAGCTACTCGCCCTGCAGGGCGAGTTCAGCGCCCCACCCTCGGTGCTGCCGCTAATCGAGCACGGCCGCGAGATGGAGACGTTGAGCGACGGTCTGTTCAACCCCGCACTGGGCAAGCTGGTCGCCGCCTGGGGCTTCCATCAGGACGAACCCGCCGGCCCACCCCCGGACGAGGCCACCCTGGCCGAGCTGCTGGACGACCCGCCCCGCATGCAGGACATCGAACGCAACGGCGTACGCCTGCGCGGGACGCACCCGGACCTGCAGCTCGACTTCGGCGGGCTGGCCAAGGGCCTGGCGGTGGAGCGCGTACTGGAGCTGCTGGCGGAACACGGCGTCGAGGCCGCGATCTTCAACGCCGGCGGCGACCTGATGACCCTGGGCCGACCCAGCGAACGGCCCTGGCGGGTGGGCATCCGTCATCCGCATGGCGGCGTGCTTGGCAGCATCGAACTGGACGCCGGCGAGGCCCTGTTCACCTCCGGCGACTACGAGCGCGGCTACGAGTGGGAAGGCGAGCGCATCCACCACGTCATCGACCCACGCAGCGGCCGGCCGAGCCAGGGAATCGACAGCGCCACGGTGCTCCACCACGACCCGGCGCTGGCCGATGCCGCCGCCACCACGCTGATGATCGCCGGGCCCGACGCCTGGCCGGAGTACGCCCGCAAGATGGGCGTCGAGCAGGCCCTGGTGGTTCTCGGCGACCGCATCGAGGCCACGCCGGCGCTCGCCGAGCGCGTGCAACCCGGCCCCGACCGGGAGCCGTTCGTGGTGCGCGAACTGCCGTGAACCACAGGCTGCTGCGCTGGGGCGACACCCTGATCGGGGCTCTGGCTGCGGGGGTCGTAGTCGCGGCCTTCGTTTTCGCCTACAGCCCTTCGGGAGAGGCCCGGGTACTGATCATCAGCCAGGCCGGGGCCACCCCGCAGCACGAGCCACTGGATCGGGCCCGGGTCCTCGAGATCCACGGTCCGGCCGGGATCACCCACATCGAGATCGAACCGGGCCGGGCCCGCTGCGCCGACTCCCCCGGGCGCCAGAACATCTGCGAGGCCAGCGGCTGGCTGCAGGCCCACGGCGAGGTCGCCGTGAGCCTGCCCAACCGGCTGACCCTCCAGGTCCTCGGCACGGAACCGGGCTTCGACAGCCTGCATTACTGATGCGCCCACGATGACCGGCGCCCCGCAGGCCGGGACCGACACCCGCGACCGCGCGATCGCCGCGCTGGCCGCCATTGCCATCGGGATCCAGATCCTCGAGGCCGCCATCCCCAGCCCGGTCCCGGGCATCAAGCCGGGCCTGGCCAACATCGTCACCCTGATCACCCTGCTGGTCCTCGGCTGGCGCGCGGCCGTCGCGGTCACCCTGATCCGGGTGGTCGGCAGCAGCCTGCTGCTGGGGACCCTGCTGAGCCCGGCATTCTGGCTGTCGCTGGCCGGCGCCCTGGCGAGCCTCGTCCTGCTGGCCGCCCTGCGCCCCTTCGCCCCCCGGCATGTCGGCCCGGTGGGCCTGGCCATCGCCGCCGCGATGGCTCACATCACCGGGCAGTTTCTGCTCGCCTGGGCAATCATCATCCCGCACCCCAACCTGCCGCTGGTGCTACCGCCACTGTTGCTCGCCGCCCTGATCACCGGCGGCCTGACCGGTATACTGACCGCCCACGTACTCGCCGACCCGCGAATCCAGCGCCATGTCCACAACCCCACGCCCAATGATTAGCGCCAGTCCGGCCTGCCCCACGGGCCCCGGGGCCGTGTGCGTCCGCTGTGGGCCGGAGGGGTCATGACGGCGAATACCGCTTCGAACGCCCTCGCCGGACGGCCAGCCGGCACGCCCCCACCGGAGGCGCCCCGCGTACAGGACCACCTGGGGACCATGATCTTCCTCGCGGTGGTCGCGCACGCGCTGATCATCCTGGGGATCGGCTTCGCGGTCGATCCGATCGAGGCACCCACCCGCGAGCCCCTGGACATTACCTGGGTCACCGATCCCGATGCCCCGCCACCAGAACTGGACGACGAGGTCGAGCACATCGCCACCCGCGACCAGGCTGCGAGCGGTGAAGGCGAGGAGGTCCGCGAGGCGCAGGCCCCGGATGCAGAGGATGCCGGCATCGGCGAGCCCGAGCCGGAGGGCCTCGACGCACCCTTGCCGGAGGCCGGCCCGCTGATCATGGACCCGGCGCTCCCGGAGCCCGAGCCGGAACCGGAGCAGGTCACCGCCGACACTCCGGACGAGCGCGCCACGCCCCCCGAGGTCGCCGACCCCGAGCCGCTGGAAGCCCCCGATGCCGAGGACCGGCCCTCCGCCGCGACCCTGATGAACCGAGGCCTGGAGAGCGCGCGGGCGGCACCGGCGGAAGAGCGCCAGACATTCTCCACCCGCGCCAGCCGCACCCGCTATCTAGACAGCCTGGCCGCGCGCAGCGCCCCCGAAGCCGCCTATCTGCAGGCCTGGATCAACAAGGTGGAACGCCTGGGCAACGTGAACTATCCGGACGAGGCGCGGCGCCGCGGTCTCTCCGGGACCCTGGTCCTGTCGGTCCGCCTGAACCCGGAGGGCGAACTGATCAACATCGAGGTCGCCCGCAGCTCGGGCGAGCCGGTCCTGGACCAGGCCGCCATCCGCATCGTGGAGCTGGCGGCCCCGTACGCGCCGTTCACCGAGGCGATGCGCGAGGAATACGACGAACTGGTGATTACCCGCACCTGGGCCTTCCGCCGCGACCAGATAGAACAGATCCGCTAGGGAGACACGAATTAACGGCGCCGCACACGGGATCGGGAAAACCGGCCCGGCCTTCCTTGCGACCTGCAGAGTCAGCATCGATACTGGTGGCATGAAGCCGACGCCCGCCCGTCACGAGCCCGACTGCCTGCGCGATCACTTCCTGATCGCCATGCCGAGCCTGAACGATGGCTATTTCAGCCATGCGGTCACCTATATCTGCGATCACGACGAACAAGGTGCGCTGGGCCTGGTCATCAATCAGCCCACCGAGTTCTCCCTGCGCGAGCTGCTGGAACATGTGGAGCTGGAACCCGGCGAGGATCTGCCGGAGATGCCGGTCTATCGCGGCGGCCCGGTGCAGCCGGAACACGGTTTCGTTCTGCACTCCGCCGAGCAGACCTGGCGCGGCAGCCAGCCCATCACCGACTCCATCGTGCTGACCACCTCGCGCGACATCCTCGAGGCGATCAACGCGGGCCAGGGGCCGCGCCGGGTTCTGGTCGCATTGGGGCACGCTGGCTGGGGCCCCGGCCAACTGGAAAGCGAGCTGGCCGATAACGCTTGGCTCACCGCTCGCGCCGACGCGGACATCCTGTTTGATCGCGCCAGCGCCGAGCGCTGGCGCGCCGCCGCGGAACTGATCGGCATCGACGTCAACCTGATCAGTTCGGCCTCCGGCCACGCCTGACGGTGGGACTGCTGGCCTTCGACTACGGGCGGCGCCGCATCGGGGTCGCGGTGGGCGAGGAGATCATGGGCTCGGCCCGCGGCCTGCGCACGCTCACCAGCGATGCGCCCGATCTTTGGCCCGCGATTGACACCCTGGTCGCGGAATGGGGCCCGGAGGGGTTCGTAGTCGGCTGGCCAACCCAGGCCGACGGCAAGCCCACACCACTGGCCCGACGTATCCGCGCCTTTGCCCGCACGCTCGAAGAGCGCTACGGGCAACCGGTATACTGGTGCGACGAGCACCTGACATCTCATCTGGCCCGCGAGCGACGCCGGCCGGGACGCCATGACCCGGGGCTGGACGCCCACGCCGCCGCGGTCATCCTCGAAGGCTGGTTTCTGGAGAATGCATCATGACGACACCGGACGTCCCGACCCTGCTCGACGACATGGCCGAGCAGGCCCGCCACTACCTGAAGACCCACGGGATCGCCGCACCCATCGTGGTCGGCATCCATTCCGGCGGGGTCTGGATCGCGGAGCACCTGCGCGAACGCCTGGGGGTGGAGCGCCCACTGGGCAAGCTGGACATCAGCTTCTACCGCGACGACTTCTCGCGTATAGGCATGCACCCGCAGGTGCGCCCGTCGGAACTGCCGGAAGATCTCGACGGGGAACACGTGCTGCTGGTGGATGACGTCCTGTACTCCGGCCGCACCATCCGCGCGGCGCTGAACGAGCTGTTCGACTATGGCCGCCCGGCCTCGGTGACCCTCGCGGTGCTGGTCGAGCGCGACGGGCGCGAGCTGCCGATCGCGGCGGCGATCGTTGGCGCCCACATGGAGCTCGGCAAGACCGAACAGATCAAGCTGCGCGGCCCCGAGCCACTGCGCCTGGAACGGGTGACGATCGATCCCGAGGACCTGAAGGCCTGACCCGCCGGATGCACAACGGATGACCGAGACCCAGATCGCCCACCCCGGCGCGCGGCTGCCCGAACCGGGCCCGCTGCCCAACCGCCTGCAGCTGACCGATGACGGCCAGCTGCGCCACATGCTGACCATCGAAGGGCTGAACCGGGAGCTCCTGACCGAGATCCTGGACACCGCCGAATCGTTCGCCAACATGAACGAGAAGGCGGTGAAGAAGGTCCCGCTGCTGCGCGGCAAGACCATCGTCAACCTGTTCTTCGAGGCCAGCACCCGCACCCGCACCACCTTCGAGCTGGCCGCCAAGCGCCTGTCCGCCGATGTATTGAACGTGAACATCAACACCTCTTCGGCAGTGAAGGGTGAGAGCCTGCTGGACACCCTGCGCAACATCGAGGCGATGAATGTCGACATGTTCGTCGTGCGCCACGAGGAGAGCGGGGCCGCCCATTTCATCGCTCGCCACGTAGCCCCGGGGATCAGCGTGCTGAACGCTGGCGACGGCCGCCACGCGCACCCGACCCAGGCGCTGCTGGACATGTTCACCATCCGTCGCCACAAGGGCGACTTCACCAAGCTCAAGGTCGCGATCGTCGGCGATATCCTGCATTCGCGGGTCGCGCGCTCGCAGATCCACGCGCTGAACATCCTGCAGACCGGCGAGGTCCGCGTGGTCGCGCCCTGCTCGCTGCTGCCGGCGGATGTCGACCAGCTGGGCGTACACGTCTACAACGACCTCGACGCCGGCCTGAAAGACGTCGATGTGATCATCATGCTGCGCCTGCAGCGCGAGCGCATGGAACACGCCCACCTGCCCTCCGAACACGAGTACTACCAGCTGTTCGGCCTGACCTCGCGGCGGCTTCAACTGGCGCACCCGACCTGCCTGGTCATGCACCCCGGCCCCGCCAACCGCGGGGTGGAGATCGAATCCGCCGTGGCCGACGGACCGCACTCGGTGATCCTCGAACAGGTGACCTACGGGATCTCGGTGCGCATGGCGGTGATGTCCATGGTCATGGGGGCCCACCAGGCATGAGCGTGCTGATCGAGAACGCCCGCATCCTCGATCCGGTGGACGGCTTCGACACGGTCGGGGCGCTGTGCGTGCAGGGCAGCGAGATCCTCGCCCGCGGCCAGATCCCGGACGGCTTCGAGCCGCGCCGGCGCATCGACGGCAGCGGGCTCTGGCTGATCCCCGGCCTGATCGACCTGGCCGCGCGCCTGCGCGAACCGGGCCAGGAACACAAGGCCACCGTCGCCAGCGAGACCCTGGCCGCGGCCCGCGGCGGCATTACCAGCGTGGTCGTCCCCCCGGATACCGAGCCGCCGATCGACTCGCCCGCCGAGATCGAGCTGATCAATCGCCGCGCCCGCCAGGCCTGCGGCGTACGCGTGTACGTACTCGGCGCGCTGACCCATCAGCTGGAGGGCCAGCAGCTGGCCGAGATGGCCGCCCTGATGCAAGCCGGCGCACGCGGAGTCAGCAACGCGAGCAAACCACTGGCCAGCCTGCTGGTACTGCGCCGGGCACTGGAATACGCCACCACCTTCGGGCTGACCATCGTGCTCTCGGCGCAGGACCCGGCCCTCACCGGCTCCGGTTGCATGCACGAGGGCGCAGTCTCCACCCGCCTGGGGCTGGCCGGCATTCCCGAGGCCGCCGAGACCGCGGCGCTGGGCGCCATCCTGGCGCTGGTGGAGCAGACCGGGGCGCGGGTCCACGTGGCCCGGCTGTCGACCCGCCGCGGCGCGGAGATGATCGCCAAGGCGCGTGCCGACGGTCTGCCGGTGAGCGCAGACGTGGCCGCCCACCAGCTGTTCCTGACCGAGGTCGACGTCGCCGAATACGACCCGAACTGCCACGTGATCCCGCCACTGCGCGGCCAGCGCGACCGCGACGGCCTGCGCGCGGCCGTCGCGCGCGGCGACATCAGCGCGATCTGCTCCGACCACCAGCCACATGAACCGGATGGCAAGCTGGGCCCATTCGCCAGCACCGAACCCGGCATCTCGGCGCTGGAGACCCTCCTGCCGCTGACGCTGCGCCTGGTCGAGGACGGACTCCTGAGCCTGCACGACGCACTGGCCCGGGTCACCACCGGGCCGGCGGATATCCTCGGCTTTGCCCAGGGACACCTGAGCGCGGGCGCGCGCGCCGACTTCGTGCTGTGGGACCCGGCCGCAATGCACGAGGTCCGCCGCAAAGACTGGCTGAGCGCAGGCCACAACACGCCCTTCTTCAACTGGACCTTCGCCGGACAGGTCCGCGAGACCTGGGTCGCCGGGCGCCCGGTCTGGACCCGCCCCGCCGAGGACACCGCATGAGCACGACCCAAACTGCCGACCGGAACCACCGAGGCACGATCTTCCAGGAGGAAGGCCGCATCCTGGACCACCATGACGCCGGTGCGGACCAGTGGATCCTCCGTGTCCTTGCGCCCGAGTGCGCCCGTGCGGCACAGCCCGGGCAGTTTGCCCATCTGCAATGCGCCCCGCGCCTGCTGATGCGCCGCCCGCTGTCGATCCAGCGCGTGGACCGCGAGGCCGGCTGGGTGGAGTTCCTCTACAAGGTGGTCGGTGACGGCACGCGCGCCCTGTCGCAGCAGGCAAAGGGCGACACCCTCAGCGTGCTGGGCCCGATTGGCCAGCCATTTCGCCTGAATCCGGAACGTCCGAGGCGCCTGCTGCTGGGGGGCGGGGTCGGCATCCCGCCGATGATCTTCCTCGCCCACCGCCTGCATCTTCAGGGCGAGGCGGGGAAGACCCATGCGGTGCTGGGCTCCGAGGTGCCGTTTCCCTTTCATGCCCGCCCGTCGGAGATCCTCTGGCAGGGCCTGCCGGACGGGGCAATCGCGACCCTGCCGCTGCTGGAAGACTGGGGGGTCGCCTGCCGCCTGACCTCCAAGGCCGGGCTGCCGGGCGCCTATGACGGTTTCGTCACGGACCTGGGGCGCGCCTGGCTCGCCGGACTCGCACCCGAGGAGCGCGCCCAAGTGGAAATCTTCGCCTGCGGCCCCCATCCGATGCTCGCCGCCTGTGCCGAACTGGCCGCGGAGTTCGATCTCCCCTGCCAGGTTTCGCTGGAGGAGTTCATGGCCTGCGCGGTAGGCGGCTGTGCCGGCTGCACGGTACCGGTGCGCACTCCGAATGGGGTAGCGATGAAACGGGTCTGTGTGGACGGTCCGGTGTTCGCGGCCGAGGATGTGTTCCCCGAACCGTCGCGCGCCTGAGGGGAAGGCCCGGGCTGGAAGACCCTGGCCCGGCTTTGGCAGGGGCTTCGCCGGCAAGCCGGCTCCTACTTGTCCGGCATCTTCAGTTCTTCCTCGGTCTCGTCGGCGGAGGCGACCCCGCCCCCGAAGTTCAGGCGCCACTCGAGATCGGCGCGCGAATCCGCCTTGTTCAGGGCCTCGTCCAGCATGACGTCGCCGGTCTTGAACAGCTTGACGATCGCCTGATCGAAGGTCTGCATGCCCACGGAGCTCCCCTTGGCCATGATCTCCTTGATCTCGCTGATCTTCTCGTCGCGGATCAGCTCGGAGATGTAAGGCGTGTTGACCAGGATTTCCAGCGCGGCAACGCGTCGCCCGTCCTTGGTCTGCAGCAGGCGCTGGGCGACGATCGCACGCAGGTTCAGTGACAGGTCCGACAGGATCTGCGGGCGGTTGTCCTCGGGGAACAGGTTGATCACTCGATCCAGGGCCTGGGTGGCATTGGTCGCGTGCAGGGTGGTCAGGACCAGGTGCCCGGTATCGGCATAGGTCAGCGCCGCGCGCATGGTCTCGCGCGAGCGGACCTCGCCGACCATGATCACGTCCGGGGCCTCGCGCATGCCCTCCTGCAGGGCGTGGTCGTAGCTGGGGGTATCGATCCCGACCTCGCGTTGACCGACGATGGAGCGCTTGTGGCTGAACAGAAACTCGATCGGGTCCTCGACCGTCAGGATATGCCCACTCTGGTTCGTGTTGCGGTGATCGATCATCGACGCCAGGGTGGTCGACTTCCCGGTGCCGGTGGCCCCGACAATCAGGATCAGCCCGTCGTTGTAGGCCACAAACTGCTTGAGCACCTCGGGCAACCCGAGCTGCTCGATGGTCGGGATGGAGACCCGGATGAAGCGGATCACCATCGCGACCTCGCCGCGCTGGCGATAGACGTTCACGCGAAAGCGTCCCAGGCCCTCCCGCGACAGGCCGAAGTTGACGGCCGTCTCGCGGTCGAAGATCTCCGCCTGATGCTCGCTCATCAGCTCGCGCGCAATGCTCTCGGCCTGACCGGGCGCCAGCGCCTTGCGCGAGATTGGCTGCAGCGCGCCGTCGACCTTGATACTGGCCGGCGCGCCGGTCAGAAAAAACAGGTCCGAGGCGGCCTTCTGGGCCATCAACTTCAGGTAGGGCTCGATCTGCAACTGGCTCATGTTTTCTGTTTCCCCAACGACTAGCGCAGGTTGAAGTCCTCGGCGCGCTCGTCCACGGACAGGCCTTCGCCCTCATCCGTTACGGCGGGGGCTCCGTCGTCCTGGGCTCGCTGGCTGTCGAGCTTGATGCGCAGGCGCAAGTCGTTCACCGAGTCGGCGTTGCGCAGGGCCTCGTCGTAGCTGATGTGGCGATGCTCGTAGAGGTCGAACAGGGCCTGGTCGAAGGTCTGCATGCCCTGCTCGCGGGAACGGGACATCAGCTCCTTGATCTCGTGCACCTGGCCCTTCAGGATCAGGTCGGCCATCAGCGGGGTGTTGATCAGGATCTCCACCGCCGGCACCCGGCCCTCGCCGCCTTCCTTGCGTACCAGGCGTTGCGAAATCACGGCCTTCAGGTTCAGCGACAGGTCCATCAGGAGCTGTTCGCGCCGGTCCTCGGGGAAGAAGTTAATGATGCGGTCCAGTGCCTGGTTGGTGCTGTTCGCATGCAGCGTGGACAGGCACAGATGCCCGGTCTCCGCGAAGGCGACGCCGTAGTCCATGGTCTCGCGGTCGCGGATCTCGCCGATCAGGATCACGTCCGGCGCCTGGCGCAGGGTGTTCTTCAGCGCGATCTCGTAGCTCTCGGTGTCCACCCCGACTTCACGCTGAGTGACGATGCTCATCGCGTGCTCGTGAACGAACTCGATAGGGTCCTCGATGGTGACGATGTGGTCGGCTGTCGTGCGGTTGCGATAGCCGATCATGGCCGCCAGCGAGGTCGACTTGCCCGAGCCGGTGCCGCCGACAAAGATCACCAGGCCACGACGCTCCTGGGTGATCTTCTCCAGCTGCGGCGGCATCTGGATGTCCTCGAACTTCGGGATCACGGAATTGATGGTTCGCAGCACCATGCCCGGGCTGCCACGCTGGGTGAAGACGTTTACGCGAAAACGCGACACGCCCTGCAAGCCAATCGCGAAGTTGCACTCCTGGTGGCGCTCGAACTCGGCCGACTGCTTGTCGTTCATCATCGAGCGAACCAGCGCCTGGGTATGCGAGGCCGTCAGGTTCTGTTCGGTCATCCGCACCACGCGGCCGTCGATCTTCGCCGCCGGCGGCATGCCCACCGTGATGAACAGATCCGACCCGTCCCGGTCCACCAGGGCCCGTAGCAGGTCGTGCATGTACTTGATCGCCTTGTCACGATCCATGGCGTTCTCCCTTGGTACCCGGTCCGACGGTCAAGCGCATCGGCGGCATAGTGGTCAGATGGAATCCGGGTTGCTGGCCTTGCGGCGAGCGTCCTCGCGGCTGATCACGCCCTGTGCGAGCATGTCCTTCAGGCACTGGTCCAGCGTCTGCATGCCGGAGCCGGAACTGGTCTGGATGGTCGAGTACATCTGCGCGATCTTGTTTTCGCGGATGAGGTTCCGGATCGCCGGCGTGCCAAGCATGATCTCGTGCGCCGCGACGCGCCCGCCGCCTATCTTCTTCATCAGGGTCTGAGCGATGACCGCACGCAGCGACTCCGACAGCATGGCCCGCACCATATCCTTCTCGGCCGCCGGGAACACGTCGACGATGCGGTCGATCGTCTTGGCCGCCGAACTGGTGTGCAGGGTGCCGAACACCAGGTGGCCGGTTTCGGCCGCGGTCAGGGCCAGGCGAATGGTCTCGAGATCACGCAGTTCGCCGACCAGGATGGTGTCCGGGTCCTCGCGCAGGGCCGAGCGCAGGGCCTCGCTGAAGCCGTGGGTGTCGCGGTGTACCTCGCGCTGGTTGATCAGGGACTTCTTCGATTCGTGCACGAACTCGATCGGGTCCTCGATGGTGAGAATATGCCCGTAGTCGTTTTCGTTGCGGTGGTTGACCATGCCCGCCAGCGTGGTGGACTTGCCCGAACCGGTCGGGCCGGTCACCAGCACGATGCCGCGCGGATAGTCCGAGATCTCCTCGAAGATGCGCGGGGCACCCAGCTCTTCCAGCGTCAGGACCTTGGAGGGGATGGTACGGAAGACCGCCGCTGCGCCACGGTCCTGGTTAAAGGCGTTGACACGAAAACGCGCCAGCCCCGAGATTTCGAACGAAAAGTCTGTCTCCAGGAACTCTTCGTAGTCCTTGCGCTGGCGGTCGTTCATGATGTCGTAGATCAGGCCCTGGACCTCCTTGTGGTCCATGACCGGCACGTTCACCCGGCGCATGTCGCCGTCGATACGTACCATCGGCGGCATGCCCGCGGAGATGTGCAGGTCCGAGGCCCCGTTCTTGACCGAAAAGGCCAGCAACTGCGTGATATCCATGCATCCCCCTGTTGTCGGGCGTAAGGCCGACCCGCGCCAACGCCCTGGTGGCAGCCACGACCACCACCCCCTGTCGCTTATGAAGGCCCGCGCGAAAATCCGCGGTGACCTTGTGTTCTTCCGGACTATATCATAGGGAAATGACCACACCAGACCATGCCCTGAGCACCGTTCGAGCCCGTATCGAGGCCGCCTGCCGCGAGGCCGGACGCGACCCGGATTCGGTCCGTCTATTGGCCGTCAGCAAGACCCGCGGTGCGGACGAGATCCGTGCCCTGCATGCGCTGGGACAGTCCGCCTTCGGCGAGAATTACGCCCCGGAGCTGGTGGACAAGTACGACACCCTGGAGGCCGCACCCGCGCCGCTCGGCCTCGAGTGGCACTTCATCGGCGCGCTGCAAGGCAACAAGACCCGCGCGGTGGCCGAACGCGCCGCCTGGGTGCATACCGTCGACCGCGAGCGTATCGCCCGGCGCCTGTCGGATCAGCGTCCGGAGGGCATGCCGCCGCTGCAGGTATGCCTGCAGGTCAACATCAGCGAGGAACCGCAAAAGGCCGGCGTCGCACCCGGGGAGGTCGCCGCCCTGGCCGCCGCAGTGCAGGACCTGCCCGGCCTCGCGTTGCGCGGACTGATGGCCATTCCGGCCACCGCCGACGACATCCCGCTACAGCGGGAACCCTTCGCGCGCCTGCGCGCCCTGCGCGATACCCTGAACGCACGGGGCCATTCGCTGGATACACTGTCCATGGGGATGTCGGGCGATCTCGAGGCCGCCATTCTCGAGGGGGCAACCATCGTGCGCATCGGCACCGCCCTGTTCGGCCCGCGCCAACCCAAATCCAAGGAATCCACATGACGGAACACCGCTTCGAGGTCGGCTTCGTCGGGGCCGGCAACATGGGCGAGGCCCTGCTTCAGGGGCTGGTCCAGTCCGGCCATGCCGCCGAACGCATCGCCATCGCCGACAAGGGCGCCGAGCGCGTACGCGATCTGCAGGCGCGTTACCCGGGGCTCGCCAGTGGTAGCGCCACCGAACTGGCGGCCCAGAGCGCCACCCTGGTGCTTGCGGTGAAGCCACAGACCCTGCCGGAGCTCGCCCCGACGCTGCGCGATGCGGTGCAGCAGGGTCAACCGCTGGTGATCTCGGTAGCCGCGGGCACCACCACCACCCAGCTGGCCGGGTGGCTGGGCGACGCCACACACCTGGTCCGCGCGATGCCAAACACCCCGGCCCTGGTCGGCGCCGGGGTCACCGGACTCTACGCCGCCCCCACCGCAAGCCCCGAGGATCGCGCCACGGCCACCCGGCTGCTGGAGGCGGTGGGCCGCGCGATCTGGGTGGAGGACGAAGAGCAGATGCACGCCGTGACCGCCACCTCCGGCAGCGGACCGGCCTACGTCTTCCTGATGATCGAGGCGATGCAGGAGGCCGCGAAGTCACTGGGGCTGCCGGCGGATACCGCACTGGAACTGACCCTGGGCACCCTGGCCGGGGCCACCCGTCTGGCCGCAGAGGGCGACGAGAGCGCCGCGGAGCTGCGCCATCGCGTCACCTCCCCGGGCGGCACCACCGAACGCGCCCTGCAGGTCCTGGAGGACGGCGACCTGCGCGACCTGATGCGCCGCGCCATGACCGCAGCCGCCGAACGCTCGCGCGAACTCGGCCGCTGAAACCCTGAGTCACCACGAAACGCACGAAGGAGGGCCCGGTCAAGAGCGGTTGGTGGTGGGGCAATCAGCGCAGTTCGGCCAGCAGCTGGCGGATCATGCGCTCGGCCTGGGCGCCGTAGCCGCCGCCGAACAGGTGGTCGTGGTTGAGGATGTGGTAGAGGTTGTAGAGTGTGCGCCGCACGCCATAGCCGGGGTCGATGGGCAGGATCTCCTCGTAGGCGGCGACGAAGTCCTGGCCCGGGTGACCGAACAGTTCCATCATCGCCAGATCCGCCTCGCGGTCGCCGTAGTACACCGCCGGATCGAAGATCGTCACGCTGCCATCCGCCAGGAACCCCCAGTTGCCGCTCCACAGGTCGCCGTGCAGCAGGGAGGGTACCGGCTGATAGTCGCTAAAGAAGCCGCCCAGCGAGGACTCCAGCTCCTCCAGCGCCCCGAGTAGCGATCCCGCCGCCCCACGCTCCCGCGCCAGCCGACGCTGGAAGCCCAGACGTTCATCACGGTAGAACGCCGCCCAGTCGTCGTGCTCGGTATTCGGTTGCGGCGTACTACCAATGAAATTGTCGTGATCCAGCCCGAAGCGCGGACGGGTCTTCTGGTGCATGTCGGCAATCCCGTGCCCCAGAGCCACGCCGTCGCGGGGGCCGCCCAGCGCCAGGTTCTCCAGCACCAGAAAGTGCGTGCCGCCCGCCGATCCGGTGCCGACGACAGCGGGGATTTTCAGGCGTTCGCAGCGCGCGAGTTCTTCCAGGCCGCGCGCCTCGACCGCGAACATCGCAGCGCCGTCGCCCCCACTCAGCTTGACGAAGAACGCCCGCCCGTCGCTTCCGGTGAAACGCTGCGCCTGATTGATGGAGCCCCCGGAACAGGCCTGGCTTCCTGTTGGCTCGAAGGGCGTTCCGGTATGGTCGGCAATACACTGGGCCACCGCAGCCGTCACGGCATCGGGGCCCGTTGAATCGAATTGGTTCATCCTTGGCATCCGGGTTCCATGTCAGTGTGCAGGTTACCGGCTGTCGCAGGATCCGTCAGGAGACCCCCATGGCCTTTCGCAAGCTCGAACCTCTGTGCGACAAGATCGGCGCCGAGCGCATCCGTACGGTGATCGACGACTTTTACCGCCGCCTGTCGGCCGACCCCCAGATCGGCCATCACTTCGAGCGCATTCAGGATTTTCCGGATCACGTGAAGCGCATCGCCGATTTCTGGTACATGAACCTGGGCGGGCGCCTGGAACAGCCGCCGACCATCGACATGGTCGGCAAGCACGCACCGCTGAATCTGACCGAGGCCGACCTGGCCGTCTGGATGCGCCACTTCAAGGCCACCACCGAGGAGCACCTGGAGCCACCACTGGCGGCCGAATGGCAGCAATTGGCCGACGGCATCGCCAGTCGCATGCGCGAGGACATCATCCGCGGCTGACCCGCCTTTGTTTGCACCACGAAGCACACGAAGGCACGAAGAAGGGCCAGGTTCAGGGGAAGCCGGGAGCATTGTGGCGTGGCGACGGGCGAGCCCCGTGCCTGGAGCCTTTGCGATCGCCGTTGGCGATGCCCTGCGGCGAGGGCCCGTGGCGGATGTCCGTCACCAAATCGGCTCCTGACAGGCCGTCGCGCCAGGGGTCGGCAGAGGCCTCGGCCCTCCGGGCGATCGGCCGCCTGCCGCTCTTCAAGCCTTCCGGTTGCAAACCGCCCTTGGCCTTCTTCGTGGCTTTGTGCGCTTCGCGGTCGGCGGACTAGCAGGCGTTTTCGGTGTAGCCCGGGGCGTCGCAGAAGGCGCGGCTGAGGGTGATGCCCGCCTCGCCAGGCAGGGTGGCCAGGTGGCGTTCGCGGCTCGCGGCGAGGCCATCCTGCGGCGTGACCGGATACAGCAGGGTGGCCAGCGACGGCGGCTCCTGCCCCAGGCGGACCGCGTACAGGATGCGGTAGGCAAACACACGGCGGATGTAGTCGCGGGTCTCGGAGAACGGGATCAGTTCGGCCCAGATATCCGGATCCATCGCGCGGTCCTCCGGCAGCCAGGAACTCACACGGTGGGCGCCGGCATTGTAGGCCGCGGAGGACAGCATGCTGTGGCCTCCGAAACGATCGAGATTGCGCCGCAGGTAGTAGGTGCCAAGCCGGGCATTGGTCGCCGGGTCGAGGATGTCCCAGTCGGAGTTCACGCGCACACCCGCCGCCGAGGCGATCGACCGACCCGTCGCGGGCATGACCTGCATGATACCCAGCGCCCCGGCACCGGAACGGACGTCGTAGAGGAAGGCACTCTCCTGGCGTGCGATCGCCATGGCCCAGGCCGGGTCGATACCCTGTTCACGGGCGCCGGCCACGATCAGGTCATCAAAGGCGAGCGGGAAGCGCAGCTCGATGTCGTCCCAGTTGCGGGCGCGCGCCGCGGTGAAGATCGCGCGGTCGTGCCAGCCCCAGTCGGCGAAGGTGCGCGCCGCCGCCTCCAGCTCTGCAGTATCCATGTCGGCCACGGCGTGCGTCCATTCGCGGCGGGCCTCGGCGTTACGGTCCAGGCGGACCAGTTCGCGCATGCGCTGCATGCCGGCGTGCGTGCGCATGGCGGCACGCTGCCCGTCTTCCAGCACCAGGGGCTGATGCCCGATGCGATAGGGCTGCCCCAGGCGGTCGGCCGCCAGGAAGCCGTAGAAGTTGCGTTCGCGGGCCGCGCGCTCGTAGAAGCCGCGTGCGGCCTCCAACGACTCGATCTGTTCCAGGGCACGGGCATACCAGTACTGCCACGCCGCCTCGTCGCGCACGTCGCGATCCATGGCGCGGATCGCGTCCATCACCACCTCCCAGTCGCGCTCGTACAATGCCGCGCGCACCTGCCACTGGCGCAACTGGGTGTCGAACACCTCGGGCTCCAGGGCCGCCATGAAGTCCAGCGCCTCGGGGCGATAGCGCAGCGCGAGGCGCAGGGCCAGGGCATGCTGCACGCGCCCGGCCGATTCGGAAGACAGTCCGAGATCACGCCCGTCCTTCTCCCAGCCTTCCAGGGCGGCATCCAGGTCCTGGCGGATCCAGCGGGTGAAGGCCCGCTCCATCAGCGCCTCGGCCGAGCGGTGAGCACCGGCGTCGAAGTCGGCCTCCACAACCCGTGCGGGCTGGCTGGCCAGATCCAGCCAGCGCTCCGCCCACGGGCGGTCATCGCGGTCAAGGTAGCGGCGCAAGTAACGAGCCAGACCCGTCTGTCCCGCCTCGACGGCCAGCACGAATCGATCCCAGGCGAGTTCACCGGTCAGCCCACCGGCATCGCGCCAGGCCTTCAGGGCCGGGTCGCAGGCCGAAGGGCGCGACTGCCCGTGCAGCCAGATGGACTCCACGTCCTCCAGGGCCGCATTGCGTTCTCCCGTCTCCAACAGCGCCTGGCGGCGATTGCAGTCCTGCTCGACGGACAGCGAACGGTCCGAATCGAGGAATTCGAGATACGCCCCCCACTGCTCTTCGCGCGCGAGATGCGTCAGATAGCTCCCGTGCAGCCGGGCTGCCAGCGGGGTGTCGTCATGCTCGCGTACAAAGCGGCGCACGGCATCCGGGTCGGCGCGATTGAGATTGCGCGCCAGATCGCGGTAATCCAGGTAAGGGGTCAGTGGGTAGCCGGTCAGGGTGCTGCGCGCGGCGCGGTAGGCCGTCATGTCGCCGCGGTTCAGGGCGCGCTCGGCGAGCAGGTACAGGCTGCGCTCGAAGACATAAAGGTCTTCTTCGCCAGCGGCCGCCGGCAGCGCCGCGGCCAGGACCAGCAACAGGCCGGCCAGCCCGGCGATTACGTTCCTGGATTGGAGCATGTCCCGCCCTCGTATCAATGGTTTCCTATCATCGGCCTGCACCGGGGCGCTTGCAATGAGGATCCTCCGGTTTCGCGCGACGCGGGCGGCAGTTCCGGGATTCCGGGGTTTCAAGAGCCCCTTAACCCGTCTGCAGGGTGCGAAACTCGCCCCGTGCGAGGCCATCAAGGGTCCAGGAGGCGACCCGGTAGCGCACCAGGCGCAAGGTCGGGTGACCCACCGCCGCGGTCATTCGGCGAACCTGGCGGTTGCGCCCCTCGCACAGGGTGAGCGCCAGCCAGCGGGTCGGGATATGGCGCCGAAAACGCACGGGTGGGTCGCGCTCCGGGATGTCCGGCGGGTCCATGCGCTCCACCTGCGCCGGGCGGGTCAGGCCATCCTTCAACTCGACACCCTCGCGCAGGGCATGCAACGCGGCATCGTCGGGTTCGCCCTCGACTTGAACCCAGTAGGTCTTGCTGGTCTTGTGCTGTGGCTGGGTCAGACGCGCGTTCAGACGCCCATCGTCGGTCAGGACCAGCAGGCCCTCGCTGTCACGGTCCAGACGACCGGCCGGATAGACACCGGGGATCGCGATGTAGTCGGCCAGTGTCGGACGACCCTCGGGGTCGGTGAACTGGGGCAGGACACCCCAGGGCTTGTGGAACAATATGACCCGGGCCATAACCAGTGCCTCAGTCGCAGCGCAGGGTGACGCGTTCGGCAAAGTGCCGGCCGAGGTCGTAATCCACGCTGGCGCCATAGTCCAGCGCCAGCGCGCGCGCCACCAGCGCCGGATCCGGGCGCGGCCGTTCGAGCCGGGCCTGACAGGTCGCATCCACCAGTCCGGACGCATCAAGAATCTCCGTGCCATGCGGGTCCTGATGCAGGATCTCGATGAAATACGTCGGGTCGTAGACCCGGTAGGCCAGCGGCTCGTCGGTCGGATCGACCGGTTGCTCCAGCTCCAGCCGGAAGCGGAAGTGCAGCAGCCCCGCGTCCATGGCCATCCGGGGATCGGCGGCGGCCGCGATCCCGAGCGCCTCTCCAGCCACCTCCAGGTGGCTGTACCAGCGGTACTCGTCCAGATTGTCGAGGATCTCGGTGGCAAGCCCCTGCAGGCGCGCCTCCGGCGTATCGCCGGACTGATGCTCCTGGGCATCGTCGTACAGGTACTGCCCGTAGGTCGGGTCGAAGCGCCAGTGATGGAGCATATGGGTGATCTGCCCCTCGCCGTCGCGCTCGAAGCTGATCCGCAGGTCGATCCAGGCATGCGGGTGCGCCTGTACGCCGGCCGGCAGAAGCACGAGCGCGGCCAGCACCACGCCGCCCAGGATGTGCAGGCGGCGCATCATGCCGTCTGCCTCGTATCCGTCAGGCGCCAGGCGCCGGCGGCGGCCAGGAGCGGGGCGTGGTAGGCGGGGGCAACACCTAGGTCGCGCAGCCAGGCGGACGCGTCCGGATCGGGGCCCGTCGGATGCAATTCTCCGGGCGCTGGCAGGTCCGGGATACGGTCGGCGAGGCCGGTCAGCCGGCGCGAGCGGCGCAGCCGGTCGGCCTGCCCGGCGATGGCCGCGGCTACGGCGGGCGCGCGACGGATGTTGCAACGGGTGACGGCCGGCGGGTCGGCCAGGACCGTGTCGAGGTCGCGCAACCGGCGCAGGATACGTGCGGCCGTCTTCGGTCCGACCCCGTCGATTCCGGGAATGTTGTCGCTGGCATCCCCGGCCAGGGCCAGCATGTCCGCGACTTGCTCGGGGCGGATGCGAAAGCGCTTTTCGATGGCGCGACGATCCATGTCGACCCCGCGCTCCGGGTCGTGCAGGCGATCCTGCCCGCCCAGGATGACCTGGGTCAGATCCTTGTCGGCACTCTTCACGTCGATGCGATAGCCGGCCACGCGCCCGGCGCGGGCCAGGCTGGCGATCAGGTCGTCGGCCTCGTACTCCGCGTCGGCCAGAGTCGCAAACCCCAGCCGGCCCAGCAGTTCGCGGATGCGCGCGAACTGCTCGCGCAGCTCCGGCGGGGCCGGCGGGCGATGGGCCTTGTAGGCAGGGTCAATGCGGTGACGAAAACCCCGGCGCAGGCCGGTGTCGAAACAAAAGGCCACCGGACCCGGCGCGCAGGCCGGCAACCACTGGCAGAGCGAGTGCACCAGACCGTGCAGCGCGCCGCCCGGCCGGCCCTGCGGATCCGGGTCCAGGCCACGCGCGAACCAGGCGCGAAAGACGAAGATGCTGCTGTCGACCAGGGTCAGGGTCGGCAACCGCGCATCCGGCACTGAGCCGGCGTCAGGCGAGGCGTTCAAGGTCCTTCCGTACCCCGGCGATGGACTGGTCGAAGGCGGCGCGCTCCTCGGCATTCAGTTCCAGCTCGATGGCACGCTCCATCCCGCCCTGGCCGAGGATGCAGGGCACACCCATGGCCACGTCGCGTTCGCCGTATTCGCCGTCCAGCAGGGCCACGGTCGGCAGCACCCGCCGCCGATCCAGCGCGATCGCCTCGACCATCTCGGCGATGGCCGCCGCCGGGGCGCCGTAGGCGCTGGAGGTCTGCTTCAGGGCCAGGATCTCGGCACCGCCGTGCCGGGTTCGCTCGACGATGTTGTCCAGCGTGGCCTGATCCATGAAGTGATCCAGCGGCACACCGTTGATGGACGAATAGCGCAGCATCGGGACCATGGCATCGCCATGGCCGCCCAGCACCAGCGCCTGGATGTCGTGGGTGGACAGACCGGTCTCCAGCGCGATGAAGGCCGCCATGCGCGAGGTATCCAGCACCCCGGCCTGGCCGAAGATACGGTCGCGGCTCCAGCCGGTCGTCTGCCAGGCGCGGTAGGTCAGCACATCCACCGGGTTGGAGACCACCAGGATCCGGCTCTGCGGGGCATGAACCAGGATGTCCTGCAGGATCACGTCGAGGATTTCGACGTTCTTGTCCAGCACGTCGGAGCGCGACATGCCTGGCTTGCGCGGCAACCCGGCAGTGATGATCACCAGCTCCGCTCCAGCGATCACCGACGCCTCGTGGCTACCGGTCAGTCGGGTATCGAAACGCAGCAGTGGCGCGGTCTCCTGGATATCCAGGGCGGCACCGGCCGCCGCGCCCTCGCGCACGTCCAGCAGCGCGATCTCGCGGGCGATGTCGCGGCGGGCCAGAAACTGGGCGGTGGATTCGCCGACGCGTCCGGCGCCGACAATGGCGATCTTCTGCATGCGCTGCTCCTCCTACAGGACTGGGGTTACAGGCGGGCGACCCCGCTGTCGCGGGCGGCCTGACTGATCGCCTGCGGCACGGTGTCGATCAGACGCGGATCGAACGGGGTCGGCAGGATGTAGTTCGGGCCGAATTCGAGCGTCTCCAGCCCGTAGGCATCCAGCACCACCTGCGGCACCGGCTCGCGGGCCAGTCCGGCCAGGGCGTGCACCGCGGCCACCAGCATCTCGTCATTGATCGTCCGGGCGCGCACATCCAGCGCGCCGCGGAAGATGAACGGGAAGCCGAGCACGTTGTTCACCTGGTTCGGGTAGTCCGAGCGCCCGGTGGCCATGATCAGGTCGTCGCGGGTTGCGTGCGCCAGCTCCGGACGGATCTCCGGGTCCGGGTTGGACAGGGCGAAGACAATCGGCTTCGGCGCCATGGACCGCAGCATCTCCGCGGTCAGCAGGTCCGGGCCGGACAGCCCAATGAACACGTCGGCACCGGCACAGGCATCGGCCAGGCTGCGCGCGTCGGTGTCCACCGCGAAGATCTGCTTGTATTCGTTCAGGTCATCGCGCTGGCTGTGGATCACACCCTTGCGATCCACCATGAACAGATTCTTCTTCGCCGCGCCCAGGCGGACCAGCAGCTGCATGGACGCGATCCCCGCAGCCCCTGCGCCGACACAGACGATCTTCGCCTCGCTCAGCTTCTTGCCCTGGATCTCCAGCGCATTGACCAGGCCGGCCGCGGTGATGATCGCGGTGCCGTGCTGATCGTCGTGAAAGACCGGGATATCCAGGCGTTCGGACAGGCGGCGCTCGATCTCGAAGCAGTGCGGCGCAGCAATATCTTCCAGATTGATGCCACCAAAGCCGCCGGCAATGCGCGCGACCGTGTTGATGAAGTCCTCCGGCTGCGCGGCGTCCACCTCGATATCGAACACGTCGATATTGGCGAAGGCCTTGAACAGTACGCCCTTGCCCTCCATCACCGGTTTGGACGCGAGCGCACCCACGTTACCCAGCCCCAGCACCGCGGTGCCATCGGTAATCACTGCGACCAGGTTGCCCTTGCCGGTGTAGCGATAGGCCAGCTCCGGGTCCTCGGCAATCGCCCGCACCGGCGCGGCGACGCCCGGCGAGTAGGCCAGCGACAGATCATCCTGGGTGGCGGTGGGTTTGGTGATGTGGATCGCCAGCTTCCCGGCCGGCTGCTGCTCGTGGTATTCCAGCGCGCGCTGGTTGAAATCCTTGGACATGGTGTAGCGAGGCCTTTTGTCGGACGGTTGCTTCAGAAACAGGTGCAGGCCCGGTGCGGTAGGCCCGCACCGGAAACAAAATCAGTTGACTGGGTGGGTAGGGACAGACCCGCGCCGGGCCTCGTCATACAAAGGGCGGTACTGGTCGGCCAGACGGGTGAGTTCGCGCTGGCGCGAAGCCGGTGCCGGGTGAGTGCTCAGGAATTCCGGCTGACCGCCATTGGCCTGGGCAGCCATCTTGCGCCACAGGCTGGCTGCGGCATCCGGGTTGTACCCGGCACGCGCCGCCAGCTCGATACCGATGCGGTCGGCCTCGGATTCCATGCCCCGGCTGTGCGGGAGCTGCACGGCAAGCACGGCCCCCAGTGCCGCCCCGGTCAGGGCCACCTGCGAACGGTCGCCGGAGAGGGCGTAACCCGTCAGGGCCAGATTGCTGGCCAGCGCGACCGACATCTTTTCCGCCGTATGCGCCGACAGCGCGTGGGCAATCTCGTGCCCGATGATCTGCGCGAGCTCGTCATCGGTCAGCTCCAGCTGTTCGATGATGCCCGAGTAAATCGCCATCTTGCCGCCCGCCATGGCGAAGGCGTTGACGGTATCCGGCGCCTCGATCACCGCGATCTCCCAGTCCCAGTCCGCGGTCTCGGGACGGTATTTGACCGCCTGCGAAACCACCTTTTCGGTGATGCCCTGCACCCGCGCGGTCATCGCAGGATCGGCATTGATGCGACCCTCCTCGCGCGCCGGAGCCAGCATCTCGACGTAGGCGCTGCGCGACGCATCGATCGCCTGATTCTCGGAAACCAGCATCAGCTGCGAGCGTCCGGTCACCGGATTGGTGGTACAACCGGGGATCACCACGGCCAGGCCGGCGGCGACCAGAACCGTCAGGAACAGAGAGGCCAGACGACCGCGAGCGGTCCGCCAGGACTTGGAAAGAGCACGCATTATTCCGGTACCTCTAGATCGAGCGGATGGCGTATGCGCATCCGGAGTCGGTCTCTCCAAGGATACACCTGACCGCGCACAATCACCGCCTCGCCGTTCAAGGTATCGGGCTGGAGATCGGGCCAGTGATCGCGGTCACGCCCGCGAATCAGGACGTCCAGCGGCCCGTTCAGCTCCAGCACCCAGTGACGCGACGTCTCGCGCACGGCCACCACCTCGCCCTGCACCCGCAGCCGGCCCTGGCGCAGGGCACCGGAACGCGGGTCCAGCATCCGGACCGGCAGGGCGGCCGGGCGCTCCAACCACAGACCCCGCTCCCCTGCCCGTGCTTCGGCCTCGGCCACGTAGAAGCAGGCATCCAGGCCGGCCGGCTGCGGCCCGGGGCGCGGCATCGCTTCGCCGGCGGCAATCAATTCGGCCGCCAGCAACGGCCCGCCGGGCAGCCAGGCATGCATGCGCAGGCGCCCTTCGGCGTCCCGGGCGGGACGGCCCGGGCGCAGGATCAGCCGCTGATCGACCGCGTCCAGCCGGGCGGCCAGTGCCTCGCGCAGCCCCTCGTGAAGATGCAGGGGTCGCATCGGGCCGGCCCTCTCCGGCAGCGGCGCGGCCGGGGCCAGACCAATCACCTGAACGGTCCGCCCATCGGTCAACCGCAGACTATCGAAGCCCTGGACGCGCTCCACCTCGACCTCCTGAAGCCCACGCGGATCCTGATCCGCCAGCCGGCACTCGGCCCGGGCCGCAGTGGCCAGCAGCACCAGGGCCAAGCCCACAACGCAGACGAGGGCGCCCCGCAGGACGCCCTCGTCGGGTCGGACAACGCCCGCCGCAGCAGTCACGTGTCCGTTCGCGTTGCGCGCCATCCGGCGCGCCGCAGCCTCAGAATGCGAAGCGGCGGTTGAACTTGTCGACCTGGCCGGCGGTATCAACGATCTTCTGCTTGCCGGTGTAGAACGGATGGCATTGCGAGCACACGTCCAGGTGCATCTCCTCGCCGGAGAGCGTGGAGCGGGTCTCGAACTGCGTACCGCAGCTGCAGATAACCTTGACGTTTTGGTAGTTCGGATGGATGTCGGCTTTCATGGTCGGCTCACGCAGGTTCTGGCGAAAAGTCCGATAGCATAGCGGTGCTACCCGCCCGAGCGCAAGACCAGGTTGCGACAGCAAGTGCAGAGCGCGTTTCAACTCCGGGTGACAACTGCCTGAATGACTGGGTGGTTTTACCCGTCCGGACAACCTGTGGATAACTTTGTGGACGAATTGTCGCGCCCGGAACGGAATCCACCGGAAACGTCAAGGCGGCGGCGCCGGATCCCGGCAGAGATATCACGCAAGCACCTGGTTTTTAAGCCATTTAATACCGACCCATCAGTCCGGTGTGTTGCCACGGGCCACCCCCTTGAGCCTCGAGCACCATCGCCAGGCGCTGTGCATAAGGGCCGCCGTATCTTCCTCATTGCCCCGCGTTTTCCGGGGCAATCGTGGTGTAGATGGCCGAATAATCCGCATCGGCCA
The DNA here is from genome assembly GCF_000377825.1 of Thioalkalivibrio sp. AKL9. Taxonomy (NCBI): domain Bacteria; kingdom Pseudomonadati; phylum Pseudomonadota; class Gammaproteobacteria; order Chromatiales; family Ectothiorhodospiraceae; genus Thioalkalivibrio; species Thioalkalivibrio sp. AKL9. The sequence goes on from NZ_KB905103.1 coordinate 283,599, forward strand.
GGCCCTGCTCGCGCGCCCGATCCAGCAGATCCGCCAGCAGCGGCAGCCACGGCCCCACCAGGTGGGCATCCTCCACCGCGCGTTCGGTCAGGCGCACATCCTTCAGCAAGTGCTTGACCGGAAAGTTGGCGGTACCGAAGTCACCGGAGACCATCTTGCCAAGCTTCTTGTCGAAGGTCGGGGCATACAGGGCACTGTCGCGCAGGATCTCCATGAAGGTATCCACCTCCACCCCCTCGCGCCGCACCAGCCCCAGGCTCAAGGAAAACGCCGCGGTGAGACTCGCGATCAGCTGGTTGAAGGCCAGCTTCAGCGCCGCCCCCTGCCCGACCGAACCGACATGCCGGGGTGTCTCGCCCAGAGCCGCCAGTACCGGCTGGGCCCGGGCAAAGTCGGCCTCGCGGTCGGCGCCCGCCATGATCAGCAGACGGCCATCCCGGGCCTCGGGGATGGAACCCAGCACCGGCGCCTCCAGGTAGCAGGCGCCGGCGCCCCGCACCCGTTCCGCCAGGGCCCGGCTCTCGGCCGGCAGGATGGTCGCCATCTGGATCACGCAGCGACCATCCAGCGCACCCGCCGGCAGGGCATCCAGCACGGCATGGATGGCCGCGGCATCACTGAGCATTAGCACCAGCACGTCCGCCTCCGCGACAGCCGCGGCGGGCGAACTGTGAACGGTGACCCCCTCGGCCGCCAGATCGCTCGCTCGCGCGACCGTGCGGTTGTAGGCCACCACGGGAAATCCGGCCTGCAAAAGACGCAGGCCCATGGGTTGCCCCATGAGCCCGCATCCCAGCAGCGCCACTCGGGACGCAGCCATCGTTACCCCCTACTTGATCTTGTCGTCGAGATCTTCCGTATACCCCAACAGGGTATGCGGCGGCGGGGCCTCCTTCTGGTACTTGCTCGGGGTGACCGCTTCGGTCTGATGCAGGCTCTTCCACAGGCCGAACACCATGATCAGCATGATGACCGAGAACGGCAGCCCGACACTGATCGCGGCCGCCTGCAACGCGGCAAGCCCCCCCGCCAACAGCAGGATGGACGCGACAACCCCTTCGAGGATGGCCCAGTACACGCGCTGGGTGACGGTCGGGTTGCGCACATCACCGGAGGCCAGGGTGTCGATCACCAGCGAGCCGGAGTCCGAGGAGGTCACGAAGAAGGTGACGATCAGCACCGTCGCCGCCGCCATCACAGCCACGGACAGCCAATCCCACAGCGGCATGGCCTGGAGGGTCACGAACAGCGCGGTGGACATGTTCTCCGACACGGCGCCAGTCAGGTCGACCACACCCTCGAGCTCGTAGCTCATCGCAGTGCCGCCGAACACGGCCAGCCAGACGAAGGCCGCGGCGGTCGGGGCCAGCAGCACGCCGGCGACGAACTCGCGAATGGTGCGGCCACGGGAGACCCGCGCAATGAACATGCCGACATACGGGGCCCAGGAGATCCACCAGCCCCAGTAGAAGATGGTCCAGGAGGTCGCCCAGCCGGAATCCTCGATCGTGTCGGCCCACAGGCTCATCTCGGGCAGGAACTGAACGTAGACGCCGGTGCTCTCCACCAGGAGGCGCAGGATGAACAGGGTCGGGCCCATGACCAGCAGCAGCGCGATCAGGATCACCGCCAGGCCGATATTGAAGTTCGACAGGCGCTTGATGCCCTTGTCGACGCCCAGCGCGACCGAGCCCACCGCGATCAGGGTAATGATCGCGACCAGCACGATCTGCATGTAGGTGGATTCCTCGATCCCGAACACGAAGTTCAGGCCCGAGTTGATCTGCATGACACCGAGGCCCAGCGAGGTCGCCACGCCGAACATGGTGCCGAACAGCGCCACCACATCCACCAGGTGCCCCCAGGGGCCATAGATCCGGTCGCCGATGAAGGGGTACAGCGAGGAACGGATCAGCAGCGGGAGATTGTGGCGGTAGGCGTAATACGCCAGCGACAGGCCGACGACAATGTAGATTGCCCAGGCATGCAGCCCCCAGTGGAAGAAGGTATAGCGCATCGCCTCGACAGCCGCCGCGCCGGTCTCGCCCTCGGCGTGCGGTGGGCTGAGGTAGTGGTACATCGGCTCGGCGATGCTCCAGAACAGCAGCCCGATCCCCATACCCGCGGAGAACAGCATCGCGAACCACGCGGTGTAGCTGAAGCGCGGGGCCTCGAACTGATCGCCCAGGCGCACCCCGCCGTAACGGCTGAACATCAGGTACAGGGAGAAGACCAGGAACACGGTTACGACCAGCATGTAGTACCAGCCGAGATACTCCCCGATGCCGCTTTGCAGCTGGGCAAAGACCGCTTCGGCGGTGTCCGGGAAGATCGCCCCGAACAGCACGAACAGTGCGATCACGATGCTGGCGGTGTAGAAGACCGGGCTGCAGATCACGCCAAAGCCGCCGAGGCGGGTTTGCGTCAGACCGGGGGTGGACTGCTCATCCATTCGGTTTCCCCTTGTATTCTTGTGGCGAACGCGGGCCGGCGCGGGCTTGCTCCGAACGTGCTCCGGGAGCCGCACAGGATCACGCCCGTTGGGCGTTGCCGCAGTAGGTGGGACAAAGCCACCGTAGCGAAAGACTGCTCCGACTGCAAAAACGTGAAGGGCTTCGCACCCGGCGTCATATCCTGCGCCATATCCGAGGCCATATTACGCCGCCTCGGCGACTGGAGCACGGGCCAGCAACAGGGCACGGGCCTGCCCGCCCTGACGCTCGCGCTCGATCTCCCAGCCACCCGCAGCGAGGAAATCGAGGTCCGCCTCGGACTCGATTTCCACGTAGATCCGGCTGTCCGCGTGCAGCCAGTCGTGCGCGCGAAGGGCCTCCAGCACCGGCGCCACCCGGCCCTGGCCGAATGGCGGATCCACCAGCACCAGATCGAAGGGCAACCCGCCTGGCGGTTCCCCGGCCAGCAGGCGCAGGGCGTCATCCCGGCGCACGCTCACCTGCTCGGCCCCCAGGGTCTCGCAGTTGGCCTGAAGCTGGGCCGCGGCACGGGCATCGCGCTCGACCAGCAGCACCGAGTCCGCCCCGCGCGAGGCCGCTTCCAGCCCCAGCGCCCCGGTGCCGGCGAACAGGTCGAGCACGCGCGCGCCCGGGAGTCGCGGCTGCAGCCAATTGAACAGGGTCTCGCGCAGGGCGTCCGCGGTCGGGCGCAACCCGCCGACCCCGAGCACCGGCAGCCAGCGGCGGCGCCAGGCGCCGCCGATGATGCGGATGCGCGCGGGGCGTCCGGCGGGGGCGCGCCTACTCCTGGCCACCCACGATCACCGTGACCATCGCTTCCGGGTTGATGCGCTCGCGCAGCCGCGCGTTCAGGTGATCCAGCTCGACCGCCTCCATGCGTTCGATGTAGCGTTCCAGATAATCCAGCGGCAGATCATAGAAGGCGATCATCCCGAGCAGACCGACGATGTCGCTGTTCGAGGCCAAAGACAGCGGGAAGCTGTTGACCACGTTCTCGCGCGAGGCCTCCAGCTCGTCGGCATCGATACCCTCGGCATGCCAGCGCTCGAGTTCCTCGCGCAGCGCGGTCACCGCCTCGTCCGCCTGATCGACCCCGGTCTGCATCCCGATACGGAAGGGACCCTCGACCGCCATGGGCTGAAAGCGGCTGCTGACCGAATAGGCCAGCCCGCGCGCGCTGCGAATCTCCAGGAACAGGCGCGAGATAAAGCCGCCCCCGCCGAAGGCATGGTTGGCCAGGGTCAGGGCATAGTGGTCATCCTCGCCGCGGCGCAGGGTCGGGGCCCCCATGTGGATATGGGCCTGCTCGGAAGGGAAGTCGATACGCTCCTCGACCGGGTCCTCGCGCGGTTCCACCGCGGGCAGCGGTTCCACCGCAGGCCCCTGCGGCAGGGCGGCGGAGATGCGTGCCGCCGCAGCCTCGGCCTCACTGCGGCTCAGCCCGCCCGTGATCGCCAGGGCGCCGTTGGCCGTGGTGTAGTGGCGCTCGTAGAACGCGCGGGCATCCGCGGGCTGCAACGCCTCCAGGGTCTCGCGCTCGCCGCCCGGCCAGTTGGCGTAGGGGTGATCGCCATACATCAACTCGTAGAAACGCCGGGTGGCAACGCTCCCGGGATCCTGGCGCTCGCGCTGCAGCCCCTGCAGGGCCTGGCGCCGGGCTCGATCGAAATCGGCCTCCGGGAAGGCGGGCTCGGCCAGGACTGCGGACATAGTCTCCAGCGCCGCATCCATCCAGTCCGGCTCGGTCAGGCTACGCAGACTGACGATGGCCATGTCGCGCAGTGCGGTGGTGCTGAACTGCGCGCCCACCGACTCGAAACCCTCGGCCAGCGCGTCCGCATCCATCTCCGCCGTGCCATGCTGCAGGGCGCTGCTGGTCAACGAGGCCAGGCCATTCTGGTCGCCGTCGCGCGAGGCCCCGCCGTCGAAGGTCAAGCGCAGGTCGACCATCGGCAAATCCGGCGCCGCCACGTACAGCACGCGCAGCCCCTCGTCGGTCTCCCACTCCTCGATCTCCACTGCCTGGGCCGGCAGCGGCAGCGCCAGCGCCAGCAGACCGACCAGGGCTACCAGGAATCCCGTTCGCATCATGTTGCCTCCCGTCATTACATACCCCCCGCGGTATCGCCATAGGGTTCTACCGCACCCGGATCGGGCGGGTCGTCACCATCCAGGGGCTGCGGATCGAGAATGCCGACCGTGCGTCGTTCCGGCACCAGGTACTCGCGCACCACGCGCTGCACATCCTCGGCAGTCACCGCACGCACGCGCTCGACGAAGCGATCGCCTTCCTGCCAGCCGACGCCGATGATCTGCAGCATGCCCAGCTGGAAGGCCTGGGAGCGCACCGAGTCACGCTGATACACCTCGGAGGCGATCACCCGCGCTTGCACCCGTTCCAGTTCGCTGTCGCTGACCGGCTCGTCCTTCAGCCGCTCCACCTGCTCCAGCAGGGCCGCCTCAAGCGTCTCCACATCCGTGGCCGCCGTGGGCACCGCCGCAATCATGAACAGGTCATCCAGCCGGCTGAACGGGCTGTAGCGGGCCGAGGTCGCGCCGGCCAGTTCTTCGCCCCGTACGATCTCGCGGGCAAAGCGCGAGGCCTCACCGGAATCCAGGATCCCGGCCGCCACCATCAGTGCGTAGACATCCACCGGGTCGTCCACGGTATTCAGAACCGGCGCCTTCCAGCCCATCAGCAGGTAGGGCAGCTCTGCGGGGGCCTCGACGGTGATGCGGCGCTCGCCCTTTTGCGGCGTCTCGGCGCGCGGCTTCGTCTCCGGGAGATCACCCGCCGGGATGTCCCCAAAATGCTCCCGGGCCGCCTCGATGACCCGCTCGGCATCGACATCGCCGACCACCACGACCACCGCGTTGTTCGGGTGGTAATAGCGGTCATACCACGCCTGATTGTCTTCCAGGGTGTAGGCCTCGATATCGCTCATCCAGCCGATCACCGGATTGCCATACGGATGATTGAGGAAAGCCGTGGCCATCAGCTGCTCGCGCACAAGAGAGTTGGGCTGGTCCTCCACGCGCAGACGGCGCTCTTCCTTTACCACGTTCAACTCCGGACGGAACTCGTCTTCCTGCAGCTTCAGGTGCTGCATGCGCTCCGCCTCCATCGCCATCATGGTCTCCCAGTGATCACGCCCGATGATCTGGAAGTAACCCGTGTAGTCGCGGCCGGTAAAGGCATTCTCGCGCCCGCCCAGACGCGAAACGATGCGCGAAAACTCGCCGGGCTCATACTGCTCGGTCCCGCGAAACATCATGTGCTCCAGCATGTGCGAGATGCCGGTCACGCCGCTGTGCTCGTCGGCCGACCCGACCCGGTACCAGACCATGTTGGCCACCACCGGGGCACGCCGGTCCTCCAGCACCAGGACCGTCAGGCCGTTGTCCAGCGTAGTCTCGACCACCTTCGATTCGATCTCGGGCGTCGCGGCCAGGACCCCGACGGGCCAGGCAAAGACAAACGCCGTAACGAGCACTGTGACCAGGTTTTTACCGCGCATGATTCATGAATCCTCGTGCTAGCATTGGCGAACTCTCTACTTGACCACATCGAGCATGTTCGGTTTCCGCAAAAAGAAGTCCGAAGACCCGGCCACCCCCGACGCGGAGGCACCTGGCAGCGAGCCGGAGAAGCCCGCCCGCGGCGGCTGGTTCCAGCGCCTGCGCAAGGGCCTGGCCAAGACCGGGCAGGTCCTGGGCGGCGACCTGGGGGCGCTGCTCCGGCGCAAGATCGACGACGAACTGTTCGAGGAGCTGGAAGAACGCCTGCTCCTCGCGGACGTGGGCCTGGATGCGACCCAGCGGATCATGGATCGTATCACCCGCGAGGTGAAACGCGGACAACTGGATGATGCCGAGGCCCTGATGGACGCCCTGGAGGCGGCCATGATCGAGATCCTCGAGCCGGTCTCGCGCCCCCTGGAGATCCCGGAGGCCGAACGCCCCTTCTCCATCCTCGTCGTCGGTATCAACGGCGCCGGCAAGACCACCACCATCGGCAAGCTGGCCCATCACCTGCAGGCGGACGATCGCTCGGTGCTGCTGGCGGCCGGCGACACCTTCCGCGCCGCGGCGGTGGAACAATTGCAGACCTGGGGCGAGCGCAATGGCGCTCCGGTGATCGCCCAGGGCACCGGGGCAGATTCCGCCTCGGTGGTCTACGACGGCCTGCAGGCCGCGCAGGCGCGCGGCATCGACGTGATGATTGCCGACACCGCCGGGCGCCTGCACACGCAGACCAACCTGATGGACGAGGTCCGCAAGGTGAAGCGCGTAATGGGCCGGCTGGACGAACACGCCCCGGACGAGGTCCTGCTGGTGGTCGACGGCGGCACCGGCCAGAACGCCCTGAACCAGGCCCGTCAGTTTCACGAGGCCCTGGGCCTGACCGGAATCGTCGTGACCAAGCTGGACGGCACGGCCAAGGGCGGCGTGCTGTTCGCGCTGGCCGAACAGCTGGGCATTCCGGTGCGCTTCATCGGGGTCGGGGAAAACGCCGAGGATCTACAGGTCTTCGATGCCCGCGCCTTTGTGCGCGCCCTGCTCGGCCGCGATAGCGACTGACGAGCACACCGGATGATTCGTCTGCAACGCGTCACCAAGCGATTCGGCAGCGCGTCCGAGGCGCTCAGCAACGTCAGCCTGCGCGTGGACCCGGGTGCGATGGCCTTCATCACCGGGCCCTCCGGCGCCGGCAAGAGCACCCTGCTGCGCCTGATCGCCGGGCTCGAGCGCCCGACCCGCGGGCGCATCCGGGTCAACGGCCACGACCTCGACCGCCTCTCCAACCGCGCGATTCCGGGGTTTCGCCGCAGTATCGGGCTGGTGTTCCAGGATCATCGCCTGCTGTTCGACCGCCCGGTGTTCGACAACGTCGCCCTGCCGCTGGAGATCCTCGCCTACCGCCGCCCGGAGATGCGCAAACGCGTGCGCGCAGCGCTCGACAAGGTCGGGCTGCTGCACAAGGAGGGGGTCAACCCGCGCACCCTGTCGGCGGGCGAACAACAACGCGTGGGCATTGCCCGGGCCATCGTCCACCGGCCGGTCCTGCTGCTGGCAGACGAGCCCACCGGCAACCTCGATCCGGCGTTGTCGCGCGAGATCCTGCAACTGTTCGACGACTTCAACCGGGTCGGCATGACCGCCCTGATCGCCAGCCATGACCTCGGCCTGGTCGAGCGCATGGGCAAGCCGGTCCTGCACCTGGAAGACGGACGCATCGAGGCCCGTGCGGCCGCGGGGGCCCCGGCATGAAGCCGGGCCGTCGCCTGCAGGACACCGTGCCGGCCTGGCTGGAGGCCCATCGGGATGCCGCCCGGCGCAGCCTGCAGCGCCGCCTGCAGGCCCCGGTTCTGAGCCTGATCAGCATTGCCGTGCTGGGCTTCATCCTCGCCCTGCCGGCCTACCTCTGGGTTCTGCTGGACAACGCCCGCGCCCTGTCCGCCCACGTGGACCATGACCCACGCATCGCCCTCTACCTCGACGGCGTGGAGGCGGCCACGGTCGCGGATCTGGAACGCCACCTGGAGACCGATGCCCGGGTAGAACGCTGGATCTGGATCGATGCCGACGAGGCCCTGGCCCGCTATCGCGAGGGCCTGGCCGACCCGGGCCTGCTGGACTGGCTGGACGAAAACCCGCTGCCGGACGTGGTGGATGTGATCCCCGCGACCGCGGATCCCGAGACGGTTGCGGCGCTGCGCGAGGCGCTTGCGGCCACCGTACCGGGTGCGGCGGTGGTCAGCGACGACGACTGGGTGCGGCAGTTGAACAGCCTGCACCAGCTGGGGCTGCGCATCCTGTCGGTGGTGGGCGCCCTGCTGGGGCTGGGGGCGTTGCTGATCCTGGCCCTGGCGACTGCCTCGGAGCTGCGCGAACGCCGGGAAGAGATCGCCATCTCGCGGATCAGCGGGGCCACCCACCGGTTCCTGCGTCGACCCTCCCTCTACGGTGGCGTGATGACCGGCCTGGGTGGCGGCGTTTTTGCCGGCATCCTGCTGCTCATCGGGATCGGCCTGAGCCGGGCGCCACTGGAACAGGCCGCGGGCGCGTTCGATCTCGAATTCGGGCTGTCCCTGCCCGGGGCCAACCATCTCCTGGCCCTGCTCCTGGCCGGACTCCTCCTCGGCTGGCTGGGCGCCCGGCTGGGCAGCGGCCATGCCCTGCGGGATGCCCCTTAGGGAGACGCGTCCCGGGCGAAACGTCCGGAACCTTCGCAGGGTTTAGCACTCCTATTCACAGACTGCTAATGTAGAGTCATGAATCGGGAGGAAACACCACGCATGAACCAGGCCCTGACCACTCCACGCATCGACATGCCCGTACCGGTGGGCAACCTCGATCACTACATGCAGGCCGTTGGCCGCATCGAGGTGCTGGACGCCGAGCACGAGCGTGAACTGGCCGTGGCGCTGCACGAGCGCCAGGACCTGGATGCGGCACGCCAGCTGATCCTGCACAACCTGCGGTTCGTGATCCACGTTGCGCGCGGCTACAAGGGGTACGGCCTGCCTCTGGGGGATCTGATCCAGGAAGGCAACGTGGGCCTGATGAAGGCCGTCCGCCGTTTCGACCCGAATCAGGGCGTGCGCCTGGTGTCCTTTGCCGTGCACTGGATTCGCGCCGAGATCCACGAGTTCATCCTGCGCAACTGGCGCATCGTGAAGGTCGCGACCACCAAGGCCCAGCGCAAGCTGTTCTTCAACCTGCGCAGTGCCAAGCAGCGTCTCGGCTGGCTGTCCAATGCCGAGGTCTCCGCCGTGGCGCAGGATCTGGGCGTCTCCGAAAAGGACGTCTGGGAGATGGAACGCCGCCTCTCGAGCCAGGATGCGAGTTTCGACCCGGGCCCCGAAGCCGACGATGAATACGGCTATCAGGCCCCGTCGGAACGCCTGAGCCTGGAGGACCTGAGCGACGACCCCGCCAATGTGACCGAGGACGAGGACTGGGACCGTCATTATCAGGAACGCCTTAGCGAGACCCTGGGCGAACTGGACGAGCGTTCGCGCACCATCCTGATGCGCCGCTACATGGCCGACCAGAAGGCGACACTGCACGAGCTGGCCGCGGAGTACGGCGTTTCGGCCGAGCGCATCCGCCAGATCGAGAACAGCGCGATCAAGCGCATCCGGGCCGCCTTCGACGACTGACGCTTTCGCACCCTCGCGAAACCGGGGCCCCGAACGAAAAAGGCCCCGGCATCAGCCGGGGCCTTTTTGTTGCCGGGTGCAGCGGGACCAAGCCCGGCACCCGGCACGGTTCCATGCCCGATCAGCCGAACAGGATCACCGAGAAGAAGCTAATCCAGGACCAGATGATCAGGCCGACCGTGAACGTCAGCGGAAAGTTGGGGAAAGTAAACCACTCGCGCATCTCGAAGTCCTCGGGAAATTTCAACCAGAATAAGCAAAGGGTAAGCGGGTCCGCAGCGCGGTGCAAGTTCGACCGAGGTCAGCGCTGGGACTTTTTCCGACCCCCACCGGTCGCGTCGGGAGGGGCCTCCTCGCCGGATCCGGTCGGGATACGCGGGTCATCATCGTCCATCAGGATGCGATGCGCCGGGCCCTGAAGATCGTCGTACTGCCCCGAGCGGATGGCCCAGAACAGCACCACGCCCACCACCAGGGCGAACAGCATGGCCAGCGGGATCAACAGGTAGAGGATTGACATGCTTCCAGTGTACCCAGGCGCGCGAACGGCTTAAACCGGGGGTGGCCGTGACGCCGGATCGCGCACGGCCTCTCCGGACGGCACCGACGACTCGGCGCCTGTGTCCATCACGTCGCGCCCCGGACGCAGGCGCAGCGCATTGCCAACCACCAGCAACGAGCTGAGCGACATGCCCAGCGCTGCCAGCCAGGGAGTCAGCAGCCCCGCCGCGGCCACCGGGAGGGCCACCAGGTTGTAGCCGATTGCCCAGGCGATGTTCTGCCGGATCACGCGCCGCGTGTGGCGCGCCTGGTCCAGCGCCTGCGGCAGGTGTTCCAGGCGATCCGAGAGCAGGACCAGGTCGGCCTGATTCTGCGCCAGCTGGGTGCCGCCACCCATCGCCAGCGATACGTCGGCCCCGGCCAGCACCGGGGCATCGTTGATGCCCTCGCCGGCCATCAGGACCACCCGGCCCTCTGCCTGGCGAGCGTCCACATAGGCGAGCTTCCCCTCCGGGGTCAGGCCACCCTCGGCTTCGGCGATGCCCATTTCCGCCGCGAAGGCCTGCGCGGCCTGCGGGCGGTCCCCGGTCAGCAAGACCACCCGCAACCCGCGCCGCTGCAGATCGGCGATCACGTTCCGCGCCCCGGGACGCGGAGTGTCGGCCAGCCAGAACAGGGCGACCGGTTGGTCGTCGACCACCAGCCAGACCGGGGTGGCCAGGGGATAGCCCAGGGGTGGCTCCGGGCTGGGCGTACCGCGCTGCGGCAACATCGACGATCCACCAATGGCCACACGGTGGCCCTCTATGTGGCCAACCAGGCCACGCCCGGGGAGGTTGCGAACCTCGCTAGCGACCACCGATGAGGACTTGGCCGGAGCGACCAGGGCGCGTGCCAGGGGGTGCTCGGAATGGGCCTCGAGCGCGGCGGCCCAGTTCAGCCAGTCAGCCCCCTCGGGCGCGGGCTGCAGCTCGGATTGTGCCACCAGACGCGGCATGCCGACGGTCAGGGTTCCGGTCTTGTCGAGACAGACCATATCGACGCGCGGCAAGGTCTCCAGGGCACTGCCGCGCGTAACCAGCAGACCGAGGCGCGACAACGCGCCGGTGGTGGCTGTCAGCGCGACCGGCGTCGCGAGCGCCAGGGCACAGGGGCAGGTGGCGACCAGCATGGCGACCATGACCCAGAGGGCCCGCGTCGGATCGATCCACGCATACCAGACCAGACCCGCCAGCGCTGTCAGGACCAGGACGGCACCCACAAACCAGCCGGTACCGGCCTCGGCGATCCGGGCCATCCGCGGCTTCTCGGTCTGGGCGCGATCGAGCAGCCGCTGGATCGCCGCCAGGGTCGTCTCGGCACCGACGCGCTGGACCTCGATGGCGAGTGGGCCATCGACGTTCACGGTCCCGCCGGTCACGGGATCCCCGATGCGCACCGCGTGCGGCTCGGGCTCGCCGGTCAACAGGGCACGATTGACCGTCGACTCGCCTTCGCACACCACGCCGTCCGTGGGCATGGTCTCGCCCGGGCGAACACGTACCCGATCCCCCGGCACCAGCTCGCCGACCGGGACCGCCTCGACGCGCCCGGCTGCATCCAGACGATTGGCGATGGCGGGAACCAGGCGATCCAGGCGGTCAATGGCATGGCTGGCGTGCTGGCGCGCGATCAGCTCCAGATAGCGGCTGGTGAGCAGGAAGAAGACAAACATCACGACCGATTCGAAATAGACGTGCTCGCCGGTCCCGAGGATGACCGCGTACAGGCTGGCCAGGTAGGTCACGATGATCGCCAGACTCACGGGCACGTCCATCCCCAGCTGGCGATGGCGCAGGTCGCGCCAGGCGCTTTGATAGAACGGGATCGCGGAATACAGGACGACCGGCGTGGTCAGCGCCGCCGCCACCCAGCGCATGAACTGGAGCAGGTCTTCGTGCTCGGTGTCCTCGGCGCCCAGCCAGAGCGCCACGGCCAGCATCATCACCTGCATCATCCCCAGGGCGGCAACGGCGATCCGGCGCAAGGCGAGGCCCCGTTCGCGGGCGATCGCCTGCTCGCGGGTTCCGGGGTCGTAGGGATGGGCGTGGTACCCGATGTCGCGGATCGCCTTGAGGATATCCGACAGGGCAATCCGCTCGGGGTCCCAGACGGCCTGCGCGCGATGGGTGGAGTAATTCACGCGAAAGCTCTCCACGCCCGGAAGGGCCTGGACATGACGCTCGTTCAACCATACGCAGGCCGCACAGGTAATGCCCTCGAGCATCAGGGCGGCCTCACGGCGGTCGCCCTCTGCGCCGGCGGGCGCGACGAACTGTTGCTGGACGCCGGGGTGATCGAACAGTTCGAGCTCGCGGAGCTCGTCGGGGATCAGGGGGCTGCCGGTGTCCGCCGGGGGGGCATCACGGTGATGGTAATAGGCCCCCAGGCCACGCTCGATGATCGCGCTGGCCACGGCCTGGCAGCCGGGGCAGCAGGTGGGTTCCTCGCGGCCCTCGAACGTCACCGGGTAGCAGGCGCCTACCGGTACCTCCAGGCCGCAGTGGAAACAACGGGCCTCGGCCTCGGGCGTTGCCGGGCCCTGCGAGTCGGACGCGAGCGCCACGGCGGGAGCGCGGTGGGCTAACCGGGCTGGGCGCTACGCACGCGCGTGCGTGCCTGTTGCTCCAGAAGCTGCCCATCGTGCTGGACCTGGAAGCGCAGATCCCAGCGCCCCGGTGCCGGCAGCGCCACTTCGACCTGATACATGCCCTCGCCCATCGCCTGCATCTCGAAACCCTGGTCGCGCCGTTCGTCGGCCAGCCACATGAAGAGGCCGCGGATGCTGGCATCGTCGATCGGCTCGCCGTCCGCATCGCGCACCTCGACCTGCAGGGTAGCGGTCTCGCCCTCGGTGGGTCGGTCAACCCAGCCCTGACGCACCTGCCAGCCCTTCTGTCGCTGCTCCTGCAGCTCCGAGACGCGGTGCACGGCGAGCGCTTGCTTGCGGCTCTCCATTCCGGCCACAGTGCCTGGGAAAGCGGAGGTCACGCGCTCGGCCCGGTTCTCCGGCTCCGGCAGGATCGAGCCGATGAACTGCTGCGGCATCCCGTTATGGGCGAGTGTGATCAGGACCGCCTGCACCGAGGCGACCATGGTAAAGAAACCCACCAACACCAACGGGGCCCAGTGCAGGCGCCCAATCTTGGCCTTGCCACCACTTTCGACCTCGGCCTCCTTCTGGGTGAACACGATCCCCAGGCCGTAAGGCACGATGATGTAGAGTGCCAGATGAATGGCGAAGACGTCGGCCCCCTGCCAGGTCAGGATCGAATAGGGGATAAACACGAACAGCATGAGCGCGACCACCACGGCCGAGGTGCTGTAGGCCTTGAACCGCGTGAAGCGGTAGATCAGGGCGAACAGGATGGCCAGTGCCGCACTGCCGATGCCGAGGGTAATGACGAGATTGCTCATATGCTTTTCTTCGTTTCCTGCGTGAACGCAAGCTAGGCGCTTGCGGTGTGCCGCGCGAGTTCCGGCAGCTCGGTTACTGTTTCTTCGCCGGTGGCTGACGGCAACGCTTGCTAGCGGTGACTGAACTGCGAGGTCACCTCGAGCGGTTCGATATGGCCCTCGCGGTCGGTGATCACGAAGCGGAAAGGCTGCGGCGAGGGAGTACCGGCGGGCACGTCGTGGCGCACACGCGCCACGACGGTCAGCCGCTCACCGGGCTCCAGACGGATGCGTTCCACCTGGCCCAGATCCAGTTCGGCGCCCTCCAGCCCCGCCAGGCCGATCTCGAAGTCCAGCTCCCGATCCGCGGTGTTGTTCAGGCGGATCTCGTAGCCGTTCTGGGTGCGACCATCGGACATCTGGACGTAGAGCGGCTGGCGCACCTGGTTGACGTTGGCGTCCACCGGCGGGCGCCCGAGAATACTGCCGACCAGCGCCACGACCACGATCAGCACGGCGGCCCCGTAGCCAAGGGTCTTGCCCCGCAGGACATGGGTCTTCCCGCCCTCCTGCTCGCGCTCGGAGGTATAGGTGATCAGGCCGCGGGGCCAGCCCTGCTTGTCCATGATGGTGTCGCAGGCATCGATACAAAGTGCGCAGTGGATGCACTGGAACTGCAGCCCGTCGCGGATATCGATGCCCGTCGGGCACACCTGCACGCAGTAGCCGCAGTCGATGCAGTCACCCACCCCGGCGGCCTGGCGTTCCTCGCGGGTCTTCAGACCGGCCTTGACCTTGGAGCGCCCGGCGGTACCTTCCCCGCGCGCCTCTTCATACGACACGATCATGGTGTCGCGGTCGAACATCACGCTCTGGAACCGGGCGTAGGGGCACATGAAGGTGCAGACCTGTTCGCGCGCCAATCCGGCAAAGGTGTAGGTCGTGGCCGTCAGGATGCCCGCAGTCAGGTAGGCCGCGTAGACCGCCTGACCGGTAAAGAAGTCGCTCACGATCGAGGGGGCATTCCCCCAGTACAGGATGAAACCGAGGCCGGTGGCAAAGGCCACGAGCAGCCAGGACAGGTGGGTCAACCCATACTTGAACAGCTTTTCGCCAGTCCAGGGCTGCTTGGCCAGGCGCAGGCGGGCGGGCCGTTCACCCTGGATCTTGCGCTCCAGCCACATGAAGACGTCGGTCCACAGAGTCTGGAAGCAGAAATAGCCACAGAACACCCGTCCGGCGACGCCCGTGACGAAAAACAGCAGCAAGGCGGCCACAAGCAGGAAACCGGCCAGCCAGAAGATGTCCTGCGGGTAGACGACCAGATCGAAGATGTGAAACTGCCGGCCCGGGATGTCGAACAAGACCGCCTGATTGGGGCCGTATTCGCGCTCCCAACGAATCCAGGGCAGGCCGAAAAACACACCGTAGGCGAGCAACAGGATGCCGGTCTTCAGATTGCGGAAACGCCCCTTGACCGACCGCGGATGGATCGGGATGCGTGCCTCGTACAACGGCTGGGCCTGGGACATCAAAACCTCCCGGAGTTCAATCCGGCAGAGTGGGGCGGCCGCAAGGCGCGCCCTGGGATCGGGTTCCTTCCAAAAAGCAGGGGCGCCCTCGGGCGTCAAACAACCCGGCGGGCACCCCTGTAGTTATCGCGGCGAGCGCCCGGCCCCGGGGCTCACCATACGGTCAACAGATTCGCGCTTACTGCCCGCCACCCAACGAATGCACGTAGGCCGTCAGCATCTTGATCTCGGCATCGGACAGACGGTCCCCGAACGCAGGCATCTCGCGCTGGGCGCCGTTGCGAATGAAGTTCGCCACCAGACGCTGGCGCTCGCTATCGCTTTCCGCACCGCGCACGTCCACCAGACCCCAGAGATCATTGGTCAGGTTGGGAGCCCCCTGGGACGCCAGACCCTGGCCATCCATGGCGTGACACTGGAAGCAGCCGCCGTCGGTACCGGTGAAAATGCGTTCGCCGGCGTCCGCTTCACCTTGGTCGACGCTGTAGCCGTTGAGCGACAGCACGTACGCTGCGACCTGGTTGAGCTGGTCGCCGTCGAGGGTGTCGCGGTAGCCCGGCATGTAGCCCAGGCGACCCTGGTGCAGGGTTTCCTCGATCTGCTCCACGGTGCCACCCCACTTCCAGTGGTCGTTGCGCAGGTTCGGGTACTGCCCGACCACGCCGGCACCGCCAACCTGATGGCAGGCGGCACACCAGGTGCCGAAGGAACCCTGGGCGTAGGCGTTGACGAAGCTCATGCTCTCGGCGTCCTGCAGGATGGTTTCGTAATCCTGGGCCGCCACCTGTTCAAGCATCTCGCGCTGACGCACCGCGTAGGTGCCGGTCTGCATGTCCTTGGCCAGCAGCGCACGGGTGTTCCAGTGCATCGTGCGCTCTTCGCCACCCTGCTCGAAGGTGATGGTGTTGAAGCCCTTGGTAAAGCTGTCACCGATCGGCCAGGCCGGGTAGATCAGCCAGTACACCACGGCAAACACGATCGTGGCGTAGAAACCCCACAGCCACCAGCGCGGGAGCGGGTTGTTGTATTCCTGGAGGTTCCCGTCCCAGACGTGCCCAGTGGTCTCGACCTGGTTCGGGTCCTTTTCGCGGTTGTCCTGTGTGCTCATTGCTCGTCACTCTTGGTTTTGTCACGCCGGGCCACGGGCTCCCGATGTGAATCATCGTCATCCAGAGGAATATAGCGATACGTCTCGAACTTCCGGGCGCGCTGACGGTTGGCGAACAGGAAGATCACGACCCCGATAAAGGTGCCCATGAAGAGCAACAGGGCGACCATCTTGCTATTGCCCATGTCCGTGATCCATTCCCACAGTCCCATCATGTTCGCACCCGCTCCTCCTTACCGGAACTCGGCAAAGTGTCCGTCGTCGTATTCGCTGAAGTCGACCATGGTCCCGAGCACCTGGAGATAGGCGACGATTGCATCCATCTCGGTGACCGTCCCGGGGTTGCCGTCGAAGTTCCCCGCCTGGGCCTGGCGAACCAGGTTGTCCTCGGCGTCACGGATATCGAACATCCGGGCGTGTTCTTCGCCGAAGCGCTCGACGTTGGCCTCGTATTCCTCTTCGGTGAGCGAGTACGGCACACCGACCCGCTTCAGCGCGACCATCCGGCGGTCGATATCGGAGTAGTCAAGCGGGGTTTCCGCCAGCCAGGGGTAGCCCGGCATGATCGACTCCGGTACCAGCGACTGCGGATTGATCAGGTGCTGAACCTGCCATTCGTTGGAGTACTTGCCGCCAACTCGGGCGAGGTCCGGACCGGTGCGCTTGGAGCCCCACTGGAACGGATGGTCGTACTGCGACTCGGCCGCCAGCGAGTAGTGGCCGTAGCGCAGCATCTCGTCACGGAACGGACGCACCATCTGCGAGTGGCAGGTGTAGCAGCCCTCGCGAACGTAGATGTCGCGACCACGCTGTTCCAGCGGGGTGTAGGGACGCACGCCGTCCACTTCCTCGATCGTGTCGTCGATGTAGAACAACGGCACGATCTCGACCAGGCCGCCGACGCTGATCACCGCAAGGGTGAGGATGATCAGCAGGCCGGCATTGGTTTCAACGCTTTCATGCTTCATGGATCTATTCTCTCCCTAATCAGGCCGTGCGGGCTTCGGTGGACGCAGCCTGGGCCTCGCGGGCCTCGGCCTTGATGCCCGAGCGAACGGTCATCGCGATGTTGAACGCCATGATCAGCATGCCGGCGAGGAAGAACCCGCCACCGATGGCGCGCACCACGTACGGCTTGTGCAGGAACACCACCGACTCGGTGAAGGTGTAGGCAAGGTTCCCGTACTGGTCGAAGGCACGCAGCATCAGACCCTGACCGATACCGGCCACCCACATCGCGGTGATGTACAGGACGATCCCGATGGTCGCCAGGAAGAAGTGCACGTACACCAGCTTCAGGCTGTACAGGTTCACGTTCCACAGACGCGGCATCAGGTGGTACAGGGAGCCGAAGGTGATCATCGCCACCCAGCCCAGCGCACCGGAATGCACGTGGCCCACGGTCCAGTCGGTGTAGTGCGACAGCGCGTTCACGCTCTTCAGCGACATCATCGGACCTTCGAAGGTCGACATGCCGTAGAACGCCAGCGCGGTGATCAGGAACAGCATGATCGGGTCGGTGCGCAGCTTATCCCAGGCGCCCGACAGGGTCATGATGCCGTTGATCATGCCACCCCAGGAAGGCAGCAGCAGCAGGATGGAGAAGGTCGCCGCCAGGGTGGAGACCCAGTCCGGCAGGGCCGTCCAGTGCAGGTGGTGCGCGCCCACCCACATGTACAGGAAGACCAGCGCCCAGAAGTGGATGATGGACAGCTTGTACGAGTAGATCGGACGCCCGGCCTGCTTCGGCACGAAGTAGTACATCATCCCGAGGAAGGCCGCGGTCAGGAAGAAGCCCACCGCATTATGGCCGTACCACCACTGGGTCATCGCATCCTGCACCCCGGAGAAGATGGAGTAGGAGTGCGGATGGAACAGGCCCACCGGGACCTGGATGTTGTTGAAGATGTGCAGCAACGCAGTGGCCAGGATGAAGGCCATGAAGAACCAGTTCGCGACATAGATGTGCGGCTGGTTACGGCGCAGCAGGGTCATCAGGAAGACCATGAAATAGGCCACCCAGACGACCAGGATGATGATGTCGATCTGCCAGTTGAACTCGGCGTACTCGCGGCCCTGGGTGATCCCCATCATGTAGGTGATCACGCCCAGGATCAGCGCCAGGTTCCACCCGTAGAAGGTGAAGCTCGCCATGGAGTCGCTCCACAGGCGCGTCTGGCAGGTTCGCTGAACGATGTAATAAGAAGTGGCAAACAGCGCATTACCCCCGAACCCGAAGATCACGGCCGTGGTATGGACCGGACGGAAACGCCCGAAGGTGATCTGCGCGATATCGAAATTCAGGAACGGGAACGCCAGTTGCGAGGCGATCCAGACGCCGGCGGCCATCCCGAACACGCCCCAGAGGACGGCGGCAATGGCAAACCGCTTGATGATCGCGTAATTGTACTGCTCGGAAGTCGCGACTGACGCTGCGGGTGCGGCACCCGCCGTAGTGGCTGCTTGTGACATGACTTTTCCACCTTGCTGCGGGGAACACGGATGTCCCGATGGTTCGGGGGCGTGAACTCTACCCCATTCCGGGCCCACAAAAAACCAATACCGCCTGTGTCACTCGGATATTGAGTGCGATTGGCGGAACTTTTGACCGCTTCGATAATACATCGGTCATACACCTCCAGGCGAGAGGGCGCCGGGCCGATTTCGTTGATCTGGATCAACGAATCGGCTGGACCGGGATCACCCGCCCCGCCGGGCGCGATGGCGGCGGGGCGTCCGGCACCCAGGCATGGCCGTAGACCACCTCCCAGGTTGCCGGAAGGCGACCCTCCACGCCGAAGTCGCGCGCGTAGGCCTCGGCCACCGCAACCAGGCGGCGCGGACCGAACAGTCCGGGCGACCGGCCCGACAGGGCATTGCGCACCCCAACCCCGCGCAGGTCACGAATCAACCCGGTCAGATCCGGGTAGGTCAGGGTCAGGGCCTCCTGGTCCATCACCGGATCGGCAAACCCGGCGCGCACCAGCGCATCGCCAATGTCGTGCATATCCATGAAGGCGTTCACATGCGTCCCCGCCCCACCGTCCACCGTCGCGAAGGCGGCCCGCAGCTCACGCAGGGTGTCAGGACCGAAGGTGGTGAACATCCACAGCCCGCCCGGGCGCAGGATACGCCGCACCTCCATGAAGGCCTGATCCAGGCTGGCGCACCACTGCAGGGCGGAACTGGAAACCGCCAGGTCGAAGGATTGCTCCGCCAGCGGCAGCGCCTCGAGATCGCCGCAGACCACCTGCGGCCGGCGCAGCCAGCGCCCGCGGCGGCGCGCCCGCGCGACCATCTCCGGGGCGAAATCGACCCCGGCCAGGCGGGCTTTGCGGTAGCGGCGGCTCAAGTGGTCCAGGGCCTCGCCGATGCCGCAGCCGAGATCCACAACCTGTTCCGGCTGCATGCGAACCCAGTCCAGCCGCCCCAGCATTCGCTCCTGCACCTCGCGCTGCAGGACTGCGTGCTCCTCGTAGGTGGAGGCCGCCCGCGCGAAGGCCTCGCGGACCCGCGCCTTGTCGAGATCGAAACTGTCGGGTCGGCTCATGCGGATTTCCCTGCGCTGCACTGATTCAAGAACTCGACGACCAAACCGGCCAAGGATTGCGGGCGCGCGAACCACTCCGCGTGGCCGCCCACGCCGCGGACGATCCGACTGGCGGGTCGCAGCCCGTGCAGATCCTCCGCCACGGCGGCCGGCACCAGCGCATCGCCCGCCTCCAGCCAGGCTGCCGCCGGCGCCTCCAGGCCCGCCCAGACGGACCGAAGATCCGCCGCATCCAGTAGCGCGAGGCCGGCCTCCAGGCCCTCGGGCGAGGCTGGAGCGGCCTGTAACTGCACCACCAGCCGGCGGGCGAGCGAAGCGGCATCCTGGCTGCCACGTGCACAGAGCATCGCCAGACGGCGCTCCAGCCGCCGGCGACCACCCCCGAGGGCTGCACGAAAATCTTCCAGCTCGGCCGGGGGCAGGGCCGCCGGCCAGTCGTCGGCCTTCGCAAAGCGCGGCGAGGCCCCGATCAGCAGCAGCCCCTGGGGCCCCGACCACTGGCGCGCGGCGGCCAGCGCGACCAGACCGCCCAGGGACCAGCCCGCCCACACCGGACACTCGACATCCGCTGGCAGCGAAGCGATCAACGCCGCCGCGGTGCGCTCGGCATCCGCCAGCATCTCGCCATCACCGGCGGCCCCGTGCCCGGGCAGGTCTGGCGCCAGCACTCGTGTCGCACCCGGGAGCGCGGCCCGCAGCGGCGCCCACACCGCGCCGGAGAAGCCCCAGCCATGCAGGAGCACCAGCGTCGGAGCACCGCCCTGCGATTGCGCGGCAGGCACGTCAGCGCCCTGAACGGCGGCCACCGGCTTGCGTATCATGTGCGGTCGAATCCTCTCGCCAATCCGCGCAGGCAGGCTGACCGCTCATGGGCATCACAATCGGCATCATCATCGCGTATCTACTGGGATCGCTTTCCACGGCCATTCTGGTCAGCAAGCTGCTGCGCCTGCCGGACCCGCGCACCACCGGCTCGAAGAACCCCGGCGCCACCAATGTACTGCGATCGGGCGGCAAGACGGCGGCCATCATCACGCTCATCGGGGATGTCGGCAAGGGCTGGCTGCCGGTGTTCGTCGCCCTGCAACTGGACCTGTTCCCCGGCTGGGCGATCGGCCTGATCGGCCTGGCCGCCTTCCTCGGGCACGTGTTCCCGGTGTTCTACCGCTTTCAGGGCGGCAAGGGCGTGGCCACCGCGCTGGGCGTGATGCTCGCCATCAGCCCGCTGGTCGGCGGCCTGGTCCTGCTCACCTGGCTGGTCGTTGCCGCCATCTGGCGCTATTCGTCGCTGGCTGCCCTGGTCGCCGCCGGCATGGCCCCGGTGTACATGGTCCTGCTGGGCATGGACCACTGGATCAGTGCCGCCGTGGCCCTGATGAGCGTGATCCTGTTCATCCGTCACGACAGCAACATCCGCCGCCTGATGCGCGGGGAGGAATCGCGGATCGGCCAGAAGGACAAGGCCCCGGCGGCGCCAAAGGAATAACCCTTCGGCCTGCGGACGGGTTTACAGCCCCATCCGCAGCCCCCTTCATGCCACCGCGGGCGGCGCCAGCTCCGCCAGCGGCCAGCGCGCCCGCGCCGCCACCACCGGCGCCCCGGTTTCCGTCACCTGGCCGGCCTGCAGTCGCCGCAGCCCGGCCAGCGCGATCATCGCCCCGTTGTCGGTGCAGAATTCGGGCCGCGGGAAATACACTGGCACCCCCTGACGCTGCGCCATGGCCTTGAGCCCGGCGCGCAATGTCGTGTTGGCCGCCACGCCACCGGCGACCACCAGCGCCGGGGCCTCAGTTTGCTCCAGGCCGCGCCGGGTCTTCTCCACCAGGGTGTCGGTCACCGCTTCCTCGAAGGCGCGGGCGACATCCTCCGGCCGGTAGACCTGTTTCTTCAATGCGGTCAGCACCGCGGTCTTCAGACCGGAGAAGCTCATGTCCAGCCCCGGGCGGTCGAGCATCGGGCGCGGCAGGCGCAGGGCGTCCGAGCGCCCCTGCTCGGCCAGACGCGCGAGCGCCGGCCCACCCGGATAGCCCAGCCCCAGCAGCTTGGCGGTCTTGTCGAAGGCCTCGCCCGCCGCATCGTCGATGCTCTCGCCGATCAGGTCGTAGTCGCCCAGGGCACGCGCATGAATCAACTGGGTATGCCCGCCGGAGACCTGCAGCACCAGGAACGGGAAATCGAGCCCGGTATCCTCCAGAAACGGCGCCAGCAGGTGGCCCTCCAGGTGATGCACGGCCAGCGCCGGGATGCCCCAGCCCCAGGCCAGGGAGCGCGCTACCGAGGCCCCGGTCAGGAGCGCCCCCAGCAACCCCGGCCCACCGGTGTAGACCACCGCATCCAGGTCGTGGCCGTCCACGCCCGCCTCGTCCAGCACCGCGCGTACCAGCGGCAGCAACCGCTGGATATGATCGCGCGAGGCCAGCTCCGGCACCACGCCGCCGTAGACGGCGTGCAGGTCAGTCTGGCTGTACAGCCGGTGCGCAAGCAGGCCCCGGTCCGCGTCGATCAGCGCCACGCCCGTCTCGTCGCAGGAAGTCTCGATGCCCAGTACGATCATGGCGCAAGCATGCCGGGTTTCACGGGCCGCACCAAGCAGCCCCTGTGCGTCCGCGCCATTGCGTTGGGGCAAGCGCTCACAGTCGCCCCCGGCGATCCGGGATCCCGTCCAGCGGCAGATGTTCACAATCGCGGCCCAGGGCCATCACCTGAAAACGCTCGCCCATCTCCCCGGGCAGCGTCAGCATGCGCACGGCCTGAGCGGCCTGCATGGTCACACGGGCATCCTCGCCGCTGCCGACGCGCGCCTCGAAACGCCCTGGCAGCCCCGCCCCCAGCAGGAATTCGCCCTGTGCAGCATAGGCCAGCACGTCGAGACCCGCGGCGTCCGCCGCCTCTGCAACCCCGGTGAAATCTACGCTCGCGGTCAGATCCATCAGGCCCGGATGGGCCAGCGGGTCCTGGATCATCTGCTGGCGGTAATACCCCACCAGCGTCCCCTGGTGACGCTCCGGGGCGTAGTAGGCGCTGCGCGGAAAGCCATAGTCCACGATCACGGCGACCCCCTGTTCCAGGAAGTCGGCCAGCGCGGTCACCCACGCGGCCTGGGCCGGGCGCCATTCGGAGAGGTAGCCCTCGGGCCACGGGCCATGCTCGGCCTGGAGCCGCGCCACCGGCTCGGCGAGGCCGGGCGGGGCCGGGCGCTCGGCCAGGCTCAGGGTGCCGGCGGCATCGGTCGTGATCCCGACCTGCCAGACCCGGCCTTCACGCCAGCGGAAGAGCTCCACCGGCAGGGCATCCAGCACCTCGTTGGCCAGCACCACACCGCGCAACGGGGTCTCGGGCAGGGCATCCAGCCACGCCACCCGGGCGTACTCCGCGGGTTCAAGCGCAGCCTCCAGGTGGGCCTGCTGCCGCGCCCGCAGGTCCGGACTGACCTCGACGATCCAGTAGCGCTCCCACGCCACCCCGAGTTCGCGCAGCGTGGTGATCACATCCCCCGCGAGCCGCCCGCTGCCGGCGCCGAATTCGAGCAGTGTGCCGGTGCCGTTCAGATCGTCCCGCAACACCGGGGCCAGCCAGGTCGCCAGGGTCTCGCCGAACAGGGGCGACAGCTCCGGCGCGGTGACGAAATCGCCCCCCTCGCCCAGCTTGTGCGCCCCGTTCACGTAATAGCCAAGCCCCGGCGCATACAGCGCGGCCTGCATGTAATCGACGAACGGAAGGAACCCCTCGCCGGCGACGACACTCTGTTGCAGGGAGGCGTGCAGACGCCGGGCGATATCGGCGGCCACCGGATCGGCCGGGGCGTTTGTGCTAGGTTTCGGCGGCATCATGACGACGAATGGTACCAACCCGGGGGCAGGCGTGGCGCAGGTACAACCCGACAGCATGGACACGACGTCCGGGGAGGCACGGGTGGTGCTGGTCACCGGGGCCGCGCGGCGGGTCGGCGCAACCATCGCGCGCGGGTTGCACGCCGCCGGGTTGCGGGTACTGATCCACTACCGCGGCTCGCGCACGGATGCCGAAGACCTCGTCGCCGAACTGAACGCGGAGCGCCCGGACAGCGCCCGCGCCCTGCAGGCCGACCTCCTCGATCTGGTGGCAATCGAACGCCTGGCGCGCGAGGCCGAGGCGGCCTGGGGCCGCCTGGATTTCCTGGTCAACAACGCCTCGACCTTCTACGCCACCGCCGTGGGCGAGATCACCCCACAGAGCTGGGACGACCTGATCGGGTCCAACCTGAAGGCCCCGACTTTCCTCACCCAGGCCTGCAATCCGGCGTTGCAGCGTCAGCAGGGCGCGGTCGTCAATATCGTCGATATCCATGCGCTGCGCCCGCTCAAGGGCTACCCGGTGTACTCGGCGGCCAAGGCCGGGCTGTGGGCCCTGACCCAGGCCTACGCCCGCGAGCTGGGGCCGGACGTGCGGGTCAACGGCGTCGCCCCCGGCGCGATCCTCGCCCCCGAGGAGGCCGAAAACACTGGCACCCACGAGGCAATGATTGAACGCACCGCACTCAAGCGCGAGGGCACCCCGGAGGACATCGCGCGTACCGTGCGCTTCCTGCTGCTGGACGCGCCCTACATCACCGGCCAGGTGGTCCCGGTGGACGGCGGCCGGTCGGCATCGCAGTAGCCGCGACCCCGTCCCGCCGCGCTA
The DNA here is from genome assembly GCF_000377825.1 of Thioalkalivibrio sp. AKL9. Classification (NCBI taxonomy): domain Bacteria; kingdom Pseudomonadati; phylum Pseudomonadota; class Gammaproteobacteria; order Chromatiales; family Ectothiorhodospiraceae; genus Thioalkalivibrio; species Thioalkalivibrio sp. AKL9. Next base: position 308,024 of record NZ_KB905103.1, read on the forward strand.
CACTGGTCCCAACCGAGCATTTGCGCCAGGAGACTGCAGCATGATCGATTCCAAACGCTTCGACGACCTCGCCCGCCGCATCACCGAAAGCCTGCCGGAGTCGGTACGCCACATGCAGGAGGACGTGCAGCGCCAGGTCCGCTCGTCGCTGCAAAGCGGCTTCGAACGCATGGACCTGGTGACGCGCGAGGACTTCGACATCCAGGTGGCCCTGCTGGAACGCACCCGCGAACGCCTGGCGGAGCTGGAGGCGCGGGTCGCCGCGCTGGAAGCCCGCCCGAGCGACGAGACCGGGCAGTAACCACCATCTGAAACCACCCGCCGGGCACGGAAGCCGGGCGGCAGAACGGAGGGGCACGGATGCCCGTCACCATCGCCTACGCCCGCGCCATCGACGGCATTCACGCCCCGCTGGTCACCATCGAGACCCACCTGGCCAACGGGCTACCCGCCTTCCAGATCGTCGGCCTGCCCGAGGCCGCGGTACGCGAGAGCCGCGACCGCGTGCGCGCGGCGATCCAGACCAGCGGCTTCGAATTCCCTCGGCGCCGCATCACCGTCAACCTGGCCCCCGCCGACCTGCCCAAGGACGGCGGTCGCTTCGATCTCGGCATTGCGCTGGGCATCCTGGCCGCCAGCCAGCAGATCCCGGTGGCAGGGCTGGCCCGGCACGAGTTCCTTGGCGAACTGGGACTGGACGGCACCTTGCGCCCGGTGGGTGGCACCCTGGCTGCCGGACTTGCGGCAGCCGACGCCGAGCGGGCGCTGGTGGTGAACCCGGAGGATGGGGCGGAGGCGGCCCTCGCCAGCCGCGCCCGGGTCCTCACCGGCTCGCACCTGAGCGCCGTCTGCGCCGCGCTGGCGGGGCGCGAGGCCCTGGTGCCGGCACAACCGCCCGAGCCGTCCGCACCCGCGCACCCCGACCTCGCCGACGTGCGCGGCCAGCACCAGGCGCGCCGGGCTCTGGAGATCGCCGCCGCCGGCGGGCATCACCTGCTGATGGTCGGCCCACCCGGGAGCGGCAAATCCATGCTGGCCGCGCGCATCCCCGGCATCCTGCCGCCAATGGACGAGGCCGAAGCCCTGGAGACCGCGGCCATCCACAGCCTGCGCGGCAGTTCGCACCTGCGCCAGGACTGGCGCGCGCGTCCGTTTCGGTCCCCGCACCACACCGCCTCGGGCGTCGCGCTGGTCGGTGGCGGCAGTACACCACGCCCCGGCGAGATCTCGCTCGCGCACCAGGGCGTATTGTTCCTCGACGAACTCACCGAATTCAGCCGCTCGGTGCTCGACGTACTGCGCGAACCGCTGGAGAGTGGCGTCATCCACATCTCGCGCGCGGCCCGCCAGGCCGAGTTTCCGGCCCGCTTCCAGCTGGTCGGTGCGATGAACCCCTGCCCACAGGGCTTCGATTGCGACCTCGCCGAACGCTGCGAATGCACCCCGGAGCAGCGGGCCCGCCACCGCAAGCGCCTTTCCGCACCGTTACTCGACCGGATTGACCTGGCCATCGAGGTCCCGCGCATCCCACCCGGGGACCTGGCCGGATCGGCCGACGCATCCGAAGACTCGGCCTCCGTGGCGAAACGCGTCGCGCGGGCCCGCAAGGTGCAGCGCGAGCGCCAGAACGGACTGAACAGCGCACTCGATGGCTCAGCCCTGGACCGGTACGCCGTCCTCGGCACGGCTGACCGGGAGCTGCTGGACAAGGCTGCGGAACGCTTCCGGCTCTCCGCGCGGGCCTACCACCGCATCCTGCGGGTGGCGCGCTCCATTGCCGATCTCAACGACGCCGAGGCGATCGCGACCCAGCACCTGACCGAGGCGCTGAGCTACCGCGCCCTGGACCACTGGCGCACGCAATAGCGACGACCAAAGAAAAACCCCGCCCAGGCGATACCTGGGCGGGGTTTTGTACTGCCGTTCCTACGGGGACGATCAGTCTTCGAAGGTGGCCACGTAGACGGCCAGGTCGGCGATGTCCTCGTCCGACAGGTTGGCCGCATTCGGCGTCATCAGCGCGGTCTGGTCGCCAACGGTCTCGCCGGCGCGGTAACGCACCAGCTTGTCGGCAATGTACTCGGCATCACGACCGGCCAGCTTCGGGAACACCGGGGTACCCTGACCCTGGGCACCGTGGCAGGCAACACAGGTGTTGTAACGCGACTGACCGCGCTCCGCATCACCATCTTCAACCGCGATGGCGGCAACCGCTTCGGCCTCTTCTTCGGCCGCCGCTTCGCCAGTCTCGGTAGTGGCGACCGGCTCTTCGCCCCCGGCAGCGTCTTCGGCGGCGGAATCGCCATTGCCGTTATCACTGCCTTCGTAGTCGTGATCGACCCCGGCCTCGTCCAGCATGTAGGCGACCACGTCGTGCACCTGCTCGTCGCTCAGGCTGGAATCGCCACCGCGCGCCGGCATGGCGCCGATGCCGTTGATCGAGTTGGCGAACAGGGTGTCCAGGCCCTTGTCGTTCAGGCGATTGCTCCACTCGTCGGTGTCGTCCTTGAGCGGGGCACCGGAAACACCAGCGTCATGGCAGGCCGCGCAGACGTTCGAGTAGATATCGCCCGGGGTCAGGTCCGCGGCTTCCTCGGCGCCATCCACCTCGCCGGACACCACCTGACCGATCGGTGCGATGCGCTGGGCGACGCGCTCGTCACTCACGGTGTCGGGCTGGGACACCTGCATGCCGCCAAGCCAGCCGGCCAGGTGCGACACCAGGAAAAGGACCGTACCCAGCAAGGCCAGGGACGAGATAAACAGCAACACCTTGTTCCCGGTGTCCATCTTGATCGGTTGATTTCCCACTTCTCTCCCTCCGAGATCCCGGCCTTGAGCGGCCATGTGGTGTGCTATTCGAAAGCCCTCGCGCATCAAGCGCAAATCGGGCGCAGAGTATAGGGCATCATGCAAACCACGACCACAAACCGAGTGTGGCGGTCAAATATGGCTGGACGCGTCAAAGCTCGCGCCCGTATCATTGCAGATCTTGCGCCCGTAGCTCAGCTGGATAGAGTACTGCCCTCCGAAGGCAGGGGTCGCAGGTTCGAATCCTGCCGGGCGCGCCATCATGACGACGAAGAAGGGCCCATTGTATGGGCCCTTCTTCGTTATGCGGATGGAACCCGGGGCCGGACGCCCCTTCTCCAGCCGAGGCCCGCTGAACGGGACAACCGATCCGCCCCACCCGGACAATCCCCAGTCTCTGCACATCGCAGACGACCGCCTTGCCCTCGCACAGCCCGATCAGACAACAGGCCCCACGGCCGCAGCCGGCAGCTCGACCTGCTGACACTGGCTCATGATCTGCATGAGAACGATCACGCGCTCTTCTCCGGTACGGGCGAGAAACAAGGCCTCGCGCCCCTGGAACGGCCCATCCGTGATGGTGACCGGCTGCTGCGGGGCGAAGTCACTGTCACGGGTAAGATCGAGACAGCCGCTCTCGGGGTCCAGGCGCAGGCGGATCCCCTCGATGACCGGCTCGGGAACCGGCACCGGGCTGGAGCCAAAGCGCACCAAACCAAGCACGCCGCGCGTGGAGCGAATTGGGGCCCAGTTTTCTGCGACCTCGCAAAGCTGTGCGAAGAGGTAGCGCGGAAACAGGGACTCGGTGACGGCGGTGCGACGCCCCCCGCGGCGAATGGGCCGGCGGATCAGCGGCCGGAACGTGCGGTACCCCTGGCGGTCGAGATTCGCCTCGGCGCGGGCTTCTTCCCGGGGTTTGCATTGAATGGTGTACCAGTGTTTCAAAGGGACCTCGTCGCAGCAGTGCACCGACAATGGCGCACCACCCATAGCATCAGCTCGCTCTAATGATAGGCCGACTGGCAGCAAACGTGCGTAGTTGCATCACGAAACTGGATGCACAGGGTTGCCGGGGCGATCGGCTACTGCCTTGATCTGGATCAAATTCGACAACCCGGGGCAGCGCTAGCTTCAGAGGTGCAACGACACCTCAGGAGAACCCTCATGCTGACCGAAATCATGTTCCAGTCGCCCATCGGCATTCTGACCATCATCACCCTGCTGGGGATCGTGGCCTTCTTTGGCTACGTGGGCTATTACATCATCCACGGCATGCGCCAGGACAAGCAGCGCGAATAAGACATCCGCGCCCGCCGGCCAGCGGCCACGACGGCCACGACGGCCGCCCATGAAAACGCCCGCGCAAGGCGGGCGTTCGATGTGCCACTTCAGCCAGCGGGGCTCAGGTGTGCTGGTCCCCGTGGTACAAGCGCACGACGTGCCGGGCCTCGGCGAAGAACAGCCAGCGCTCCATGATCACACCCGCCAGGGCCGCGACCAGGCCGAGCCAGGCCACGATGGCCGGCACGCCGGACAGGATCGCGGCGAACACCAGGATCGGGGTACCGAACGCGAGCAGGAACACGCCCATCTTCAGGGTGTCGGTGGTGTTCTTGCCTGCATCGTAGCCAAACTCGTCGGTCAGGAAGGTACCGGCGGTATGCCCGGTATCCAGCAAGCGCACGGTCGCGCGGTTGAAGGTGGTGGCGGTGTTGATGGTCGGGCCGGTCACGCGGGAGATCCAGAAGTAGTAGATCCCCTTGAGGACGCCGGCGATCAGCAGCAGCACGATGGCCACGCCCGCATGCATCGCGGTGGCGTTGCCGAACACACTGGCAATGGCGGCGAAGGCGACGGCGCCGGTGGCCACACCCAGCATGATGTAGTTAGCCGGGGTCAGCGCGGTGTTCCACTGGCGGATGGTCTTCAGGCAGCCGTAGATCATCCCGGTGGAGAACAGCGTGACCACCGCCAGCACGGCGGCGATGGCGCCAGCCACTGCGGCCAACGGACCGACTTCGTGGCCCTGCAGCAGCACGCCGAGGCCATAGATCGCGGCGAACGGGTAGAACAGCACGGCAAATACCGCCTCGCGCGAGAGCCAGGAGGTCTTGAAGCGCATGAAGGAACGCCAGGCGTTCTTCTTGTTCGCCAGGTGGCCCGTGGACAGCATGAGCCCGACGGTGATCATGCCCAGGGCCGCAACCCCGTGCGCGATCAGCTCGCCATGGCTCATGACCGGACCGATGCCCGCGAGATGGAAGGCCACCAGCAACAGGAACAGGCCGTAGCCCGCACCGGAGATGACAGTAAACAGAATGACGGAAAACGCCGGATGCATGGTTTTCTCTCCCCGATCGGGCGCGCTTAGCGCGCCACCATCTTGTTGACCCAGTCCTTCACCGAGGTGATCAGCGTGTTGGCACGCACGTCGTCGGTGGGGATGGAACGGGTGATCCGCGGCGGCAGATAGGTGTTGACCGGCTTGTAGCCAAGCTCGGGCATCTGCTTCACGCCGCCACGCTCGCGGACCAGGCGGCTCACCTCGGAGGCGTCGTCATCGAAGTCGCCGAAGAAACGCGCGTGCGCCGGGCAGGTGATGACGCAGGCGGGCTGACGCTCTTCCGGCGGCAGCTGCTCGTCGTAGATGCGGTCCACGCAAAGCGTGCACTTCTTCATCACGCCGTCTTCGCGGTCGAGCTCGCGAGCGCCGTACGGGCAGGCCCAGGCGCAGTAGTTGCAGCCCATGCACTTGTCCTGATCGACCAGCACGATGCCGTCTTCCGGACGCTTGTAGGAGGCGCCGGTCGGGCAGACATTCACGCAGTCGGCATGCTCGCAGTGCATGCAGGACATCGGGATGTTGACGGTCTTGTTGTTGGGGTAGTCCCCGACCTCGTAGTGGCGGATGCGGTTGAACCACACGCCGCTCGGGTCCTCACCGTAGGGGCGATAGTCGGTCAGCGGACCCGTGGTGCCGCTGGTGTTCCACTGCTTGCAGGCCACCGCGCAGGCATGGCAGCCCACGCAGGTGTCCATGTCGATTACGAGTCCAAGTCGCATGGTTGGTACTCCCTCAAATCGTTCGTGCGGGCAAGCCCCGCGATGGCCTTGAGGCCGTCGCGGAACCGGGCCGGATCAGTTTTTCTCGTCGTCCAGCGAACCGCGCGTGAGCACGTCGCGGATGTCGCGGTTCAGGTGCACGGGCTTGTGCGCGTGGTAGCGCAGCTGGTCCGGCGATTCGGACATGCCCGGCGTGGCCTTCACCTCGTCGAACTGCGGCCAGGCGCTCTGCTCGTCGGGACCGGCCGGGGTGATCTTGACCTTGAGGTCGTACCACGCGGCCTGCCCGGTGACCGGGTCGGAGTTGGTGATGTTGTCGATCGGGTCGCCCTTCTTCGGGAGCAGCTCGCTGATCAGGTGATTCATCAGGAAGCCCTTCTGCGACTCGTTCGCCTCCGGCTTCAGGCCCCAGGCGCCCTTCTGCTTGCCGATGGCGTTCCAGGTCCAGACGGTGCTGGGCTCGCAGCCCTCGATCAGCTTGACCTGCACGCGAATCTTGCCGTTGTGCGACTCCAGCCACACCCAGGACAGATCCTCGATGCCCATGGACTCCGCCTTCTGACGGTTCATGTACAGGTAGTTCTGGGCGCAGATCTGGCGCAGCCAGGCGTTCTGCGAATCCCAGGAGTGGTACATGAACATCGGGCGCTGGTTGACCGCGTAGAACGGGTACTCGTCCTCGTCGATCCGGGTCTGCTCCAGCGGCTTGTGCCAGATGGGCAGCGGATCGAAGTACTGGGTCAGCCGGTCCTTGTGCTCCTGCTTGGTCGGTTGCGGGCCGTCGTACAGGCCCTGGCCGGCCAGCTTGAAGCGCTGCTGGGTCTCGGAGTAGATCTCGATCGTGATCGGATCGGTCTTGCCTACCCAGCCGGCGTGCTTGGCCAGCTCCAGGTAGTCCTTGTTGGCGTAGCGGTAGAACTGCTGGTTCGGCGCCAGGTGGTACAGGAAGAACCCCTGGTTCTCGATGTACGCCTCCCACTGCTTCGGGTTCGGCTCGCCGCGCAAGTGGCTCTGGCCGTCCTTGCCGCGATAGCCGGACAGGAAGCCGATGCCCGGCTCCTTCTCGAAGTTGACGATGAAGTCCTTGTAGTCCGAGAACTTGCGGCTGCCATCGTCCTTGGTGAACGCCGGGAACTTCAGGCGCCCGGCCAGCTCGACCATGACCTCCTGCCACGGCCGCACGTTGCGATCGGGCTCGAGGATCGGGTGACGGATGGAATCCGCCGCCGCGGCCGGCTCGGAGATCGGGCGGTCGAGCATGGAGATGGTGTCGTAGCGCTCCAGATAGGTGGTATCCGGCAGCACCAGGTCGGCGAAGCTGACCATCTCGGAATTGAACGCATCCGAGACCACCAGGAACGGGATCTTGTACTCGCCGTTCTCGTCCTTGGACCGCAGCATGTCCATCACTTCGGCGGTGTTCATCGTGGAGTTCCACGACATGTTCGCCATGAAGAAGATCAGGGTGTCGATCGGGTACGGGTCGGCGTTGACCGCATTGGTCACCACCATGTGCATCATGCCGTGGTTGGACACCGGCGCATCCCAGGAGAAGGCCTTGTCGATACGCAGCGGGTTGCCGTCGTCATCGATGACCAGATCCTCCGGCGCGGTCGGGAAACCGAGCGGCGGGCTCTTCAGCGGGGTGTTCGGGGCGCATTCCTTGGCCGGCTTGATGCCCGGCGGGATGTGCTTCGGATATGGCGGCTTGGCCAGGTGACCGCCGGGGCAGTCCACCGAGCCCAGCATGATCTGCAGCAGGTGGATCGCGCGGCAGGTCTGGAATCCATTGGAGTGCGCGGAGATGCCGCGCATCGCGTGCATGGACACCGGACGCCCGAACACCTTGTCGTGCTTGCGGCCCCAGGAGTCGGTCCACTCGATGTCGAGCTCGATGGTCTCCTTGAACGCGACGTGGGCCATCTCCAGCGCCAGGCGCTCGGTCTGCTCGGCCGGGATGCCGGTCACCGCGGCGGTATTCTCCGGGGAATACTCGTCCGCCAGGTAACGTTCGGCCAGCAGGGTCATCACGGTCTTGACCGGGCGGCCGTCCGGGGCGGTGTACTCACCGAACAGGGCCGGCTTGATGTCGACCTGGCTGCCGTCGACGAAGGCCTCCTTCTCCAGTTCCCAGACCTGCGGGTTGCCGGCCTCGTCACGCAGGATCAGGCCGTCGCCCTTCTGGCCCGGGGTCTGTACCACCAGCTGGGTGGCGTTGGTGTAGCGCACCAGGAAGTCCCAGTCGAACTGGTCGTTCTTCAGCAGCACGTGCAGCATCGACAGCGCGAACAGGCCGTCGGTGCCGGGCTTGATGCCCACCCACTCGTCGGCGATCGCCTGGTAGCCGGTGCGCACCGGGTTGATCGCGACGAACTTGCCGCCGCTGCGCTTGAGCTTTTCCAGCCCGATCTTGATCGGGTTGGAGGCATGGTCTTCCGCCACACCCCAGAGCATGTGGTACTTGGTGCGATCCCAGTCGGGGTCGCCGAATTCCCAGAAGGCGAAGCCAGTGGTATACAGGCCGCCGGCGGCCATGTTCACCGAGCAGAAGCCACCGTGGGCCGCCCAGTTGTAGGTACCGAACTGGGTTGCCCACAGGCCGGTCAGGGCCTGCATCTGGTCACGGCCGGTGAAGAACGCCAGCTTGCGCGGGTCGGTCTCGCGGATCTTCTGCAGGCGCGCGGACAGGGTGTCCAGCGCCTCGTCCCAGGAGATCGGCTCGAACTCGCCAGCACCGCGCTCGGTGCCCGGCTTGCGGCGCATCGGCTGGTGCAGGCGCGCCGGGGACTGCTGCTTCATGATCCCCGCGTTGCCCTTGGCGCAGAGCACACCCTTGTTGATCGGGTGGTGCCGATTCCCCTGGATGTAGCGGACCTTGTTGTCCTGGACGGTAACCTTGATACCGCAACGACAGGCGCACATGTAGCAGGTGGTGTACTTGATCTCCTGCTCGCCGTGCTTTTCGAATTCGGGCAACGCGCTCATGGGGGCGACCTCGTGATCTCGGTTCAGTTATGCATCGCGCATTGTGGACGGAGCGGACACATTCTGCCAACGAGTCTTTTCTATTTGCGGATAAACCAGAATTATCGGGTGAAGATTTTTTTTATTGTGACGCGAATCCACAGATGATTTGCACGTTCGGGTGGCAAAGGCCGCAAAATGATCTACGATGTGTACCACGGAACATATCGCCCCACTCGACGTCACAGGCCCGCCAATGGAACACGCCGACACCCCCACGGAAGGAAACGCCCTGATCGACGCCTTCGGTCGCCGCATCGAATACGTGCGCCTCTCGGTCACCGATCGCTGCGATCTGCGCTGTTTCTACTGCATGCCCAAGGGCTTTCGCGACTTCGAGGAGCCGGAACACTGGCTCAGCTTCGAGGAGATCGAGCGCGTGATGGGCGCCTTCGGTCGCCTCGGCACCCGTCGCGTGCGCCTGACCGGCGGCGAGCCCCTGGTGCGCAAGAACCTCCCGGATCTGGCCGCGCGCCTGAATGCCCTGCCCGGCATCGACGATATCTCGCTGTCCACCAACGCCACGCGCATGGCGCGCCATGCGCAGGAGCTGAAGGATGCTGGCGTCGACCGGATCAACGTCAGCCTCGATTCGCTCAAGCCCGAGGTCTTCAAGGAGATCACCGGCGGCAAGCTGGAGAAGGTGCTGGACGGGCTGATGGCCTCCAAGGCCGCGGGCCTCGCCCCAATCAAGATCAACATGGTCGTGATGGGCGGGATCAACGAGCCGGAGGTCGAGGACATGGTCGACTTCTGCATCGAGCACGGCTTCACCCTGCGCTTCATCGAGACCATGCCGATGGGCGACACGGGCCGCCAGGCGAAAGAGGGCCATTACGTGAACCTGCAGGATGTGCGTGCCCGCCTGGAGCCGCGTTACAACCTGGTGCCCGGCGTGATGCCCGGGGGTGGCCCGGCGCGCTACATGCAGATCCCGGATACCGATGTGCGCATCGGCTTCATCACCCCGATCTCGCAGCACTTCTGCGATACCTGCAACCGCGTGCGCCTGTCGGTGGACGGCACCATCTACACCTGCCTCGGCAACGACCACAGCCTGAACCTGCGCCCCTACCTGCGCGAGGGCTGCACCGATTCGGAACTGGAGGACCTGGTGGTACAGGCCATCAACCTGAAGCCGGAACGCCACGAATTCTCCGAGCGCCCGGAGAAAGTCCTGCGCTTCATGTCCATGACCGGGGGCTGACGCCCGGTCAGCCGTCATCGCGAGAGCATGCCGCAGGAACGAGAAAGGCCCGCTGAAAGCGGGCCTTCTGCATGCCGGGAGGGCTGCGAGCCGCTTCAGTCGACGGCGCCTTCCGGCGGCAGCTTTTCCTTCATCGAGTCGGACAGCGGCACGTCGTGCACCACCAACACCGGCAGGCGCGCATTGCGCACCAGCCACTCGGTGGCAGAACCGGAGAGCATGTTGGAGATCTGGCTGCGCCCACGGGTCCCCATCACGATCATGTCCGCACCCCACTCTTCGGCGTGGCGGGAAATTTCCTCGGGGGCGCTGCCCACGGCGATGGCGACGTCGTCGTCTGCCTCGGCCCACTCCTGCATCTGGGCACGCACCTTCTCCTCCGCAGCATTGCGCATGTCCTTCGCGTTCAGCGGCGACGAGCCCGCACCACTGAACGCACCGGCAGAGCTGGGACCGGCCACGTCCGACGGCTTCATCACATAGAGCAACCGCTTCTTCGCCCCCGGGCAGTGCTGGCGGGCAATCGCCAGGGCCGAGGCCGAAGCGGGCGAGAAGTCGATGGCGATGATGACGCGCTGCAGCATGGGGATCCCCTTTGTGATCGCATGAAACCGACCCGGCGTACGCGCCCGGGGTCATGAAAACTTCAGAACCGACTACATAGAGTGGTACAATTTCGCGCCTTTCCTGAGCGGTTCTCAGTCTGTACTGGCACCGAACCGCTTGCAACCGCGCCATCCACTGGTGGCAACCGGGCCCGGCTACTTCCCGGGGAAGCGCGGATCCAACCCTTCGCGTGGATCCGCGCCTCCCAAAGTCTCTGGTACCTGTTCGTTCACCCGTTGATCCCGACCCTGGTCGGCTTCGGCGCGCACCGGTATTGGGGAACGCAACGTGCAGCAGACCATACAAGACTTCCTGTCCCGCCAGCGCAAGGTCTGGTTCTTCAATGTCCGCGGCGACCTGATCGCCGGGATCGTGGTCGCGCTGGCTCTGATCCCCGAGGCCATTGCCTTCTCCATCATCGCCGGCGTGGACCCGAGCGTGGGCCTGTACGCCTCGTTCACCATGGCGGTGGTGATCGCCTTCGCCGGCGGGCGGCCCGGAATGATCTCGGCGGCAACCGGGGCGATGGCCCTGCTCACGGTCACGCTGGTGGCCGAGCACGGGCTGCAGTATCTGCTGGCGGCCACCATCCTGACCGGGCTCATCCAGCTCCTGTTCTCGTGGGCCAAGCTCGCGCGCTACATGATGTTCATACCGCGCACCGTGCTGGTCGGCTTCGTCAACGCGCTGGCGATCCTGATCTTTCTCTCCCAGGTGCCCTACCTGGTCGATGGCGACACCACCATGTGGGCGCTGGTCGCGGCCGGCCTGATCATCCTCTACGGCCTGCCGATGATCCCGGGCTACCCGAAGCTCCTGCCGCCACCGCTGGTCGCGATCATCGCGCTAACCGCCGTCGTCTACTACATGGGCATGCCCACGCTGGAAGTCGGCGACATGGGCGACCTGCCCTCCGGCCTGCCGGTGTTCCTGTTCCCGGACATCCCGTGGAACCTGGAGACCCTGCAAATCATCTTCCCGACCGCGTTTGCGCTGGCGATCGTCGGCCTGCTGGAGTCGTTGCTGACCGCCTCCATCCTCGATGACCTGACCGACACCCCGTCGGGCAAGAACCGCGAGGCCCAGGGCCAGGGCATCGCCAACATCGTCACCGGCTTCTTCGGCGGCATGGCCGGCTGCGCGATGATTGGCCAGTCGGTGATCAACATCAAATCCGGCGGTCTCGGTCGGCTGTCCACCCTCGCAGCCGGGCTGTTCCTGCTGTTCTTCATCCTGGTGCTCGGCGATCTGGTGTCGATCATCCCGATGGCCGCGCTGGTCGCGGTGATGATCATGGTCTCCATCGCCACCTTCGACTGGGGCTCGCTGACCACGCTGCACAAGCTGCCGCGCACCGACGCCGTGGTGCTGATCGTGACCGTGGCCGTCACCGTAATCACCCACGACCTGTCGATGGGCGTGTTCGCCGGCGTGCTGCTCGCCGCGATCTTCTTCGCGCGCAAGATGGTCAAGGCGGTGGAAGTGAAGAGTGACCTGTCGGAGGACGGCAAGACCCGTATCTACACCGTTCGCGGCCAGCTCTTCTTCGTCGCCGTGGACAAGTTCATCGACAGCTTCGACTACCGCGAAGGCATCCATAACGTCGAGATCGACCTGACCCGCGCCTCGCTGTGGGACAGCTCGGCCGTGGCCGCGATCGACAAGGTGGTCGGCAAGTTCCGCCGTAACGGCATGGAGGTCGACGTGAAGGCCCCGCGCGGCGAGAGCGGCGAACTCCACGACAAGCTCGCCCTGCACGACAAGGGCGCCGACCTGGGGCCGGGCGGGCACTAATCCCGCCGTCCGCCTTCGGCACCGTCATTGCGAGGAGCCGAAGGCGACGCGGCACAAAAGCAGCGGAGCTGGGTTGAACGGCCGCAGGCCGGCCCGAAGGGCGTGCGGAGCGAGTAACCGCCATCCGGAACCACCGGCTCCCGACTCGGTGCCAGCTTTGGGAGGTTGCCACGGCCCCTGCGGGGCCTCGCAATGACGGTGCCAGGGGCGGCGCCCGGGAGCCAGAGAGATTGGACCTCGTGCCCGAGCGTGGCAGGCTAGGCGCATGATGAATCTGCGCCGGCCGGCACCCCCGACCGATCCCAGGGCCGAACGCGAGCGCATTCGGCGCGCCCTGATGTGGCCCATGCTCGGGGCCGGCATCCTGATCGCGATCCACGCGCTGCAGGAGCTGACCGGCGGTGACTGGTCACGCCTGGGCATCCTCCCGCGCGACGCGGTCGGGGTGCTGGGCATCATCACCTCGCCGCTGATCCACGGCTCCTGGGGCCACCTGCTGGCCAATGTCCCGACCCTCTGGGTGCTGGGCATGCTGACCCTCTACGGCTTTCCCCAGGCCACGCGCACGGCGGTGCCGCTGATCTGGCTGATGGGCGGGCTGGGCGTGTGGCTGTTTGCCCGCGAGGGGCTGCACATCGGGGCGTCCGGCCTTACCCACGGTCTGATGTTCTTCGCGGTCGTGATCGGGATACGCCGCCGCGATGCGCTGTCCATCGCGCTCGCCATCATCATCCTGTTCCTTTACGGCAGCATGCTGTGGGGCGTGTTCCCCAGCGGTCCCAAGGTGTCGTTCGAGGCACACCTGTTCGGCGCGGTGGTGGGCGCGGTCTGTGGCGGGCTCCTGTACCGGCGTGACCCGTTACCCCCGGCGCGCCGATCCTCCTGGGAGGACGACGACGAGACCGACCCGGAGACCCTGCGCAAGATCGAGCAGGGGCGGTTGGACGAGATCGAGCCCGGGAAGTCGTCGGACGAGCCGTGGCGTCGTGATTAGTCGGACACGCGTGTGGATGCGGTTCGCTGCGCTCAGCGCATCCTGCGGTCATGCTTCCGGACCCGCCGATCGCAGGGTGCCGTGAGCGCAGCGAACCGCACCGACCCCACCCCTCTCACTGTCCGAAATACATCCGCACCCCCGCCATCAAGGTCAGGCCCGGCGCTGGCTCGTAGTAGCGGCCGCCCGCCGCATTGATCCGGATGTTGTCGACATTGTCCGCATCCAGCAGGTTGTTGGCGGCGACGAAGGCCTCGGCGCGGGTATCGCCCTGCTGCCAGAACCGGCCGGCGCGCAGGTTCAGCGTCGTCTGCGGCCCCACCTTCTCCGTGTTCGCGTTATCCGCGTAACGCGACCCCACATGCAGCGCGTCCACGGTCACGAACCAGGGGCCGTCGCGCCAGTCGGCCTCGACGAACAACTGCTCGCGCGGCAGCCCCGGCATCCGGTTGCCGTCGAAGTGCTGGCCCCCGGCATCCGCATACTCCCGAAACTGAAAGCGGTTCAGACTCAGCGCACTGCTCAAGGTCCAGGCCTCCGACGCCCGCCACTCGACACCAAGCTCCACCCCTTCACGCGCCGTACGTCCCGCATTCTCATAGAAATCGCGGAAATCTCCCTCGTCGTCCACGACGATCTCGTCTCGAACCCGCGTGGCATAGACCGAGGCCTCCCAGGAGAGCTGCGGATTCTCGCGCCGGATACCGACCTCGATACTGCGCGCCCGTTGTGGGTCGACCTCGGGATTAAAGCCGCCTCCGCCCTCCGGATTGGCAAACTCGGTGAAGGTCGGGGTCTCGAAGTTGGTCGCCACATTCACGTAGGCGCGATACTCCGGCCGAAAGTGCCAGATCAGCCCGGCCATGCCGCTGGTCTCGTCAAAGGTCCGCCGGCCCGATCGGTCCGTGACGTCATCACCGTCGTCGAACCGCTCGACGAAGTGATCGTCGATGGACATGCGAATACGATCGTGACGGGCGCCGGCCACCAGGTTCCAGTCCGACCCGAGTGCGGTATCGGTCTGCACGAACACACCGCGCGAGCGGGCCCGCTCACGCTGGTCAAGCGCCAGACGGTCGAACGATTCCGGAGCCCGGTCGGCACACTCGCCTTCGTCTGGATCGAAAACCAGCCCGACAGAACAACGGCGAGTGCGGTCATCGCGCTGTTCTTCCAGGTCGATGCCGGTTAGCACACGGGTCGCCCCAACGTCGCGCTCGTACTGGGCATTGACTCCAAAGAAATCGCGCTCGTAGGCGACGCGGGAATCACCGGGGAAGGGCAACTGCTGCGCATAATCGCGCTGGGTCCAGAATCCGCCCAGGCGCAGCTCGCCCCCGGCCAGCGGCTGCTCCCATTGCAGGCCGGTGGTCAGCTGCTCGGCGGACTGGGTACTGTCCAGCGCCGTGGCCAGCGGGGCCGCGGCACGCCGATCCTCGCGCATCTCCTCGCGGGTCAGGCCGCCGGGGTCATCGGTGCGCGGCGCATCGAGGTAGCGCAGGTGAACGTTGAGGGTGCCGGCTTCCAGTTCCGAGGCGGTGTGCAGGCGCAGATAGCGCTTCTCGGCGGTGGACTGTTCGCGGTAGCCGTCGATGGCGAAATCATGTGCGGTCAGGGAATAGCGGTGGGTCCCATGGTTCTGCTCCGCCACCGCTTCGGCGCGACGATAACCGTAGCTGCCCATCAGCACGCCGCCACCGAAGCCGCGCGGATCCCGCCCGTCGCGGGTGCGCGCAGCGATCACGCCGCCAGAGGCGTTGCCGTACAACGCCGCGCTGGGCCCGCGCAGAACCTCGATGTCGCGCAGATTCAGCAGGTCGATCGCATCCACCTGCGACTGCCCGTCCGGCGTGGTCTCGGGGATCCCGTCCTGGAGGATGCGCAGTCCACGCACCCCGAACGGGGCGCGCGAACCGAAACCGCGGATCGAGATTCGCGCATCCTGGGCAAAGTTGTAGCGGTTCTGCGCGAACAGCCCCGGCACACGGTTGAGCGCCTCGTCCAGCTGCAGACCCTGGCGCCCCTCGGTGGCCTGGCGGTCGTCGACCCGGCTGACCGCCGCCGGCAGATCCGCCAGCGGGGTCGCCAGGCGCGGCGCCGTCACCGTGATCTCGACCGGATCGAGCACCGGCGGCGCCTCATCCTCCGCCCATGCCGGGGCGAGCCCCAAGCCTGCCAGGGGAAGCATCAGGACGGCCCCGCTGAATGCGCCACGGGCATCCCGGCCACTCGCACTGAGCAACCGCTTCGGCACGCTGCCGTTACTCCCGGAGAATCAGCCGTTCGGTCAGGAGCTCGCCATGGCCGAGGAAGGCGTCATACAACGCGCGGCTGCGCTCCGCCAGAGGAGAACCCTCTTCCCAGGCGCCGGGCCGATCGAACGCTTCCCCGATGCGGTAGCCATTGCCAACGGCCTGCACGAAGGCCGCGACCGACCGCGTGGTCACCCGGGGGTCGATGACGCGCCCATCGGCGTAACTGAGGGCCGCGGGGATCGTCCCGTCCTCCAGCTGGTAGTCCAGCGCACCCAACAATAACCGGTCGATCGCACGCCCCACCTGGCCTTCCAGCTCCGGGGTGCGCTCGCCGATCAGGCCCGCGGTGCCCTCACGCTCGCGCAGTAGCGAGAAGCCGCCAGTCAGCTGATGTACAAAACGCCACTGCGCCGCGGTATCCACGTAATCGGCGGCTGCTCGGGCATTGCCGTCCTCGAATTTCAGCCGGGCCGGAAGGCCCCAGTCGCGCATCGGGCCATGGCCCGCCATTACCGCACCGGCAATGGCTGCGGCGCGATCCGCCAGGGTCGCGGCGCGTTCGGCATCCGCCGAGTCACCGTACAGGTACAGCATCTCGTAGAGCGCCTTGTGGCCGCGCAACATCGCTCCGATCTGGTCCAGCGACCACTCCGCGCCCTGGTCAAGTTGATAGATGCCGGCCTCCGCGTCCCATGCCGCCTCCGCAGCCTCGGCCATGGCCCGGGCGACCTCCACCAGATCCTCGCGCGAGTGGCCCAGCCAGCCCTCCAGCGCGGCACGCTCCATCTTACCCATATCCTCTGCGCCACCCGGTTTGTCCTGGCGCACCCAGGCGTACGTCGCGGCATGCAGCGCGTCCAGCCCGTAGGCGAAGCCGTCGGCTTCGGAACCATTCGCCGCATGCATGACCCCGTCGGCGTGGCGCTCGTTGACGACATGGCTGGTGAGGATCGAGATCAATGGCGAGGGCGTATGCGTCAGCTCGTCGTACAGACCGAGATGCTCGAAACGCCCGGCGCTGTGATGCATGTGATAGAGGTAGGCCGCATCGGCATAGACCGCCGGGGCCGCCTCGTCATCACCCCCTGCATGCGCCCGGATGCGACCGTCGTCGACCAGCCGACCGTGCACGGTATCCAGCAGCTCCAGCCAGGTCTGGCCGACGGACTGCATGGGATCCTCCGACAGATCCGGCCGGTAGCCCTCATGGCCCAGCTCGCTGTCGCGCATCAGGCGGCCCTTGACGGTCAGCGCCCCCAACACCATGAACGCATCCTCGGCGGCCATGCCCTTGGCATGCACCAGGACCCGCTCGTCCGCATCCAGCCCCTGCGCCACACCCACCGGGGTGGCCTGGGCGTTCGCCATACCCGCCAGTGTGAACGCCACGACCGTGGCCAGCGCCTTTACGGATGTCGTCATGATCTTCTTCCCCTGATGTGTGTTCGACATTCGGGCAGATCGTGTCGCCCTTGCCTGAGCAGACCGGGCACGCTTCGACCGGTTCCCCCGGATAGCCGTTGCGTCTACACAACAGTGTTGCCTTTTAACGCGATCTTCATCGCAGCTTAACCGGGGCGTCACCCGGCCTCCCCATGCTTGCACCCTGTCGAGAGGCACTCGCGTCTCGCCAACGTTCAAACGCAAATAGGGGAGAAATCCATGAACCGCAAGCACCTGCTGACCAGCCTGATCGCCGCCGGCCTGGTCGTCCCGGCCCTGGCCACCGCCGACTGGACGCTGTACGGCCGCGCCCACCTGTCCGCCGACATCCTGGATGACGGCGCCGAATACAACGAATTCAACGTCTCGAGCAATTCCAGCCGCCTGGGCTTCAAGGGCGAGCGCGAATTCCGCGAACAGCTGGTCGGCATGTTCCAGATCGAGCAGCAGATCGATTTCGACACCAACGGCACAAACTTCGCGACCCGCGACACCTTTGTGGGCCTGAAGGGTTCCGAGTGGGGCATGCTGCGGATCGGCAAGTTCGACACCCCGTTCAAGCGCGCCCGTGGCCCGGCCAACTTCTTCGGCGATCAGGTCGGCGATATGCGCAACCTGACTCGCTCACGCGCCCAGACCGGACGTTTCGACGAGCGCTTCAACAACAGCATCCACTACCAGACCCCCAGCTTCGGCGGCCTGACCTGGAACATCCAGTACTCCAACGAGACCGGCGATGCCTCCACCGTGGACGGTGCGACCAACAAGGCCTACTCCACCTCGCTGAATCTCAACATGGGCGACCTGACCGGTGCCCTGGCCTACGAAAAACAGGAAGACGGCGCGATGGATCCGGATGCCTGGCGCCTGGCCGTTGGCTACCGCATCACGCCGGCCTTCCGCATGGGTGCCTTCTACCAGACCTCGGAAACTACCAATGGCGACGAAGCAGATGTGTACGGCCTGGGCGGGCAGTTCCGCCTGACATCGAACATGTACCTGAACGGCCACGCCTTCCAGCTGGATTCCGATCTGGACGATGCCGACGCCACCATGTATGCGCTTGGCCTCGAATACCGTGTCGACAGTGACCTGCGTTTCTACGGCAACGTCGCAATGGTCGACAACGACGCGAACTCCGCCTTGAGCCCCTGGAGTGCGGCCCGCAGTGCCAACCCCGACGATGCCAATCCCCTCGGCCAGACGGCCACGGCACTGTCGATCGGCATGCGCTACGACTTCTAACGCCGTAGCACGGACACCCCGACGGCCAGGACCGCCGGGGTGTCTACCACCCCAGGCCCTGCCGGATTACGCCCCGGCGGGGCCTTTTTCGTTGGTGCCCAGCTCGCGGACGGCAGCGAGGTCAGTCGCGCAGGTGCTGATTGACGAAGCGGGTGACGCGGATCATGGCGTCGCGCGATGCGAGGTCGTCGGCGAAGGTGCGGTTGTTGCCGTTGCGGAAGTCGAAGCCGCGGCCCACGCCCGGGTATTCGATCCAGTGCACTTCGCCCCCGCGGCTTGCGAGACCATCGGCGGCCATGCGCGCGGTGCGGTGGCGCTGGTACTGCTCCTCGTCCCCGATCAGGATCATCATCGGGATCTCGAGCTCGTTGACCTCGTTGGCGTAGCGATACACCTGGTGCGGCTCGCCCAGGTTCGGGTCCTGCAGGTGCGGGTAGTAGCCGGCCCAGCAGGCGACATCCTCGACCTGGCGCTCGAAGGTGACGGCGACCTTGAGCGCCTTGTAGCCGCCACGGGTGATGGAGAGCAGGCAGGCGCGATTGCCAATGATGTCCTCGCGCTCCAACAGCACGTCCAGGCCCTGGTTCAGGTCACCTTCCAGCTCGTAGTCATGGTCCAACGGATGACTCTCCATAAAGCGGCCGGTGTACAGATCCGGCGCCAGCACGACGAAGCCGCGCGCGGCCAGGCGCTTCACGTGCAGTTCGGCCAGATCGTCCAGGCCGCGCCGGCCATGGGTCCAGAGGATTGCGGGATAGTCCTCACCGTCCGCCGGACGGGCGACCATCGCCGGAATGCCGATGCCATCGCGCTCGTATTCGATGCGTTCGATCGCCACCTCGTGGTTTTCGAGATCGGCGTACATGACCCCGTCCTCCCACCAGTCGTCGTCCCACCACCAGTTGTCGGAACCGGTGGGTTCATCGGCCGCCAGCGGGGCCGAGATCAGGGCCGTGGCGGCCAGCAGACAGAAAGAACGCAGCACTGGAAACATCGGAAACCTCTCGTGGTGGACGTACGGACGCGATCGCCCTCGAAAGACGGACGGCGCGGGTGCTTTCTTCCGAGGGTAGTGCAATCCCGCAGGCCGTGCCCATCCCGCCAGGTTGGGATCATGCGCCGCCGGGAAACCCCAGCTGGCGCCAGGCCTCGTAGACCACCACCGCGACGGCATTGGAGAGGTTGAGGCTGCGGCTGCCCTCGCGCATCGGGAGACGCAGGCGATGCTCCGGCGGCAGGGTCTCCAGGACCGACTCCGGCAGACCGCGCGTCTCCGGGCCGAACAACAAGGCATCGCCATCGCGGAAGGTCGGGGCGTCGTAGCGGGCCTGCCCGCGCGTGGTCATGGCGAACACCCGGCCAGGCTGCACCGATTCCCGCCACTGGTCGAGGCTGTCATACTCTTGCACCCGGGCCAGCTCGTGATAGTCGAGCCCGGCGCGGCGCGCCCGCGCACTGTCCAGCTCGAAGCCGAGCGGGTGGATCAGGTGCAGCGCCGCCCCGGTATTGGCCGCCAGACGAATGATATTGCCCGTGTTCGGCGGGATCTCCGGTTCATAGAGGACGATGTGAAGCATGAGTGATTCGCGCACCGATCCGCGGCTGGCCCTGGAATTCTGCGGCCTGCATTTGAACACGCCGCTGGTGCTGCTGTCCGGCTGTGTCGGCTTTGGCGAGGAATACACCCGCGTGGCGGGTTTCTCCAACCGCGATGCCGGGGCCATCTGCCTGAAGGGCACCACGGGCGCCGCACGCCTGGGCAACGCGCCGCATCGCGTCTACGAGACCCCGGACGGGATGCTGAACGCAATCGGCCTGCAGAACCCCGGGGTCGATCACGTGGTGGACCACACCCTGCCGCAGCTGGATTTCGACGAGACGCGCTTCTTCGCCAACGTGTCGGGCTCCACCCTCGAGGAGTACATCGAGGTCACCCGGCGCTTCGACGACTCGCCCATCGACGCCATCGAGATCAACATCTCCTGCCCCAACGTGAAGGAAGGCGGCGTCGCCTTCGGCAATGACCCGGACATGTCCGCCCGGGTGGTCGAGGCCTGCCGCAAGGTCACCTCCAAGCCGCTGATCACCAAGCTCTCGCCCAACCAGACCGACATCGCCGAGAATGCCCGGCGCTGCATCGAGGCCGGCACCGACGCCTTTGCGGTGATCAACACCCTGATGGGCATGGCGGTGGACGTGGAGAACCGCCGCGCGGTCATCGGCAACAACCAGGGCGGGCTGTCCGGCCCGGCGATCAAGCCGATCGCGCTGCTGAAGGTGCAGCAGGTCTACCAGGTGGCCGCGCCGCACAACGTGCCGATCATCGGCCAGGGCGGCGTGATGAACGCCACCGACGCGCTGGAGTTCCTGATCGCCGGCGCCAGCACCGTGGGCGTCGGCACGGGCCTGTTCTACGACGCGCTGTGCCTGCCGAAGATCCTACATGGCATCAGCGACTACATGGACCGCCACGGCTACACCCACGTGCGCGACCTGACCGGCACCCTGCAGCTGAACGGTGCCGTCTCCGCCTGCGCCCCACCCGCTCCGCAGGATCCCACCACCTGAAAGGCCGGTTCACTAAAGAGCCTGTTGACCACGAAGCACACGGAGAAAGGCGCCAATTTTTCAGAGGGGTAGGATGCGTTGAGCCATGCGAAACGCATCGGGGCCGAGCCACCCCGCGTGGCCGATGCGTTTCGCATGGCTCATCGGCATCCTACCCGTAACAAGACGATCCCTGGTTTTCTCCGTGTCCTCCGTGATCTCTGGGGTTAAATCGCTTTTGCCCTTCTTCGTGCCTTCGCGGTGAAAAGACCTACTCGTCGTCGAGGCCGAGTTCCTGGATCTTGCGGGTGAGGGTGTTGCGGCCCCATCCAAGCAGGGCGGCCGCCTGCTGGCGGTGACCACCGGTCGCGTTCAGGGCCTCGCGGATCACCGTGCGTTCCATCTGCGGCAAGACCGAGCCCAGCAGGTCGTGATCGCCGCGCTGCCAGTGCTGACGGGCGACCTGGGCGAGTTCGGCGGTCCAGTCCCGCGGGCCGGCAGCGACACGGACCGGGGCACTCCCGGGCTCGGCACGGCTCTCGGTCGGCTGGTGCAACTCGGCCGGCAGGTCATCCAGGTGCACTTCGCGGCCCGACGCCATCACGGTGAGCCAGCGGCAGGTGTTTTCCAGCTGGCGGACGTTCCCCGGCCACGGCAAACGCTGCAGCTCCGCGACCACCTCGGGGCGCATGGTCTTGGCCTCTACCCCCAGTTCCTGAGCGACCTCGGCCATGAAGTGCTGCACCAGCAACGGGATATCCTCCGGCCGCTCGCGCAGGGAGGGCACGTGGATGCGGATCACGTTCAGGCGGTGGAACAGATCCTCGCGGAACAAGCCCGCGCGGACGCGTTCTTCCAGGTCCTGGTGGGTCGCGGCGATGATGCGCACGTCCACCCGGATCGGGGTATGGCCGCCCACACGGTAGAACGTGCCATCGGACAGCACCCGCAACAGACGCGTCTGCAGGTCGAACGGCATATCGCCGATCTCGTCGAGGAACAGGGTGCCGCCGTCGGCCTGCTCGAAGCGGCCCTTGCGACTCTGGTTGGCCCCGGTGAACGCGCCGCGTTCGTGACCGAACAGTTCGCTTTCCAGGAGATCCTTGGGGATGGCCGCGGTGTTCAGCGCGATCAACGGCTGGTCGGCGCGCGGGCTGTGCTGGTGCAGGGCCCGCGCGACCAGCTCCTTGCCGGTACCGGACTCGCCATTGATCAGCACGGTGATATTGCTGCGCGAGAGCCGCCCGATGGCACGGAACATCTCCTGCATGGCCGGGGCCTCGCCGATGATCGGGGTCTCCTCGATCTCGGGACCGGCGGGGCCGTTCTCCTGCCCGGCACGGCGCGCCTCCAGCGCGCGCTGCACCAGGGCCACGGCCTCGTCCACGTCGAACGGCTTGGGCAGGTACTCGAAGGCCCCGGTCTGGTAGGCGCCCACCGCACTCTCCAGATCGGAGAAGGCGGTCATGATGATGACCGGCGGCGGATCCGGGCGAGTCTGCATGCGAGCAAGGAAATCCAGCCCGTTCAGGCCCGGCATGCGGATGTCGGCGACGATGGTGTCCGGGACCGGATCGCGCTCGAGCGCCGCCCAGGCAGCGTCCGCGGTCTCGAAGCCGCGCACGGCGATCGCGTGACGCTGGAGGGCGCGTTCCAGCACCCAGCGAATCGAGTCGTCGTCGTCAATGATCCAGACGATGGGTTCCATCAGTGCGTCTCCTCCCGGCCCTGGGGGGAATCAATAGGAAGCAGGATGTCGAATGAGGTCGCCCCCGGGCGCGAATGGCATTCGATCAAGCCGTCATGCAGCTGGATCAGGCTCTGGGCAATCGGCAGCCCCAGCCCGGTGCCCTCGGCGCGCCCGGTGACCATCGGGAAAAAGATGCGTTCGCGGATCTCCTCCGGGATGCCGGGACCGTTGTCGCGCACACTCAGTTTGGCCACCAGCCGGTGGCGCTTCCCGGAGATCGTGTACTGGCGCAGGATCCGCGAGCTCAGGGTGATCTGCCCCCCGTCTTCCAGTGCATGCACCGCGTTCTGCACCAGGTTGAGGATCGCCTGCACCAGCATGTCGCGATCGGCCTGCACGTCGGGAATACTGGGGTCGTAGTCGCCGCGGATCTTCAGCCCCAGCGGCAGTTGCACGCTGACCAGGCCCCGGACGTGCTCCAGGACCTCGTGCAGATTGACGGCCTCGCGCCGCGGCATGTTGTTCGGCCCCAGCATGCGGTCGACCAGGCTGCGCAGGCGGTCCGCCTCGCGAATGATGATCTGGGTGTATTCCTTGAGGCCCGAGTCGTCCAGCTCGCTGGCGAGCAACTGCGCCGCGCCGCGCAGCCCGCCCAGCGGGTTCTTGATCTCGTGCGCCAGCCCACGGGTCACTGCACGGGTGATCGCCTGCTGCTTCTGCAACTGTTCCTCGCGGCTGATGCGCTCGTGGCGATCGATGGCGTTCAGTTCGAACAGCAGCTGGCCCGGCCGCTCGCCGGCGGCGTGCAGTGGCGTGATGATCACGTCGGCCAGGAAGCTGTCGGCTCGGAGGGGCTCCATCTGACGGGCACGCAGCGTGATCGGCTGATCCAGGGTCAGCGCCGAACGCAGGCGGTTGGCCAGATTCCGGTCCAGCTTGAGCCATTGCCCCAGTCCGTGGCCGACGATGCGTTCGCGACTAAGCCCGAGCAGGACCTCGGCCGCACTGTTCAGGCTGAGCAGGCGCAGTTCCGCATCGGTCACCAGCACGGCCGTGGAGAGGTCGTCCCACCAGGGCGGGGTGGTCATACCGGGATTGGCAGCGGGCGTAGTCATCGAAAGGCCTCAAGCAGGAATCGCGCCAAGCGAAAATCGCCGGGCGGGACGCTGAAGCCGAGGGCTGCGTCACACCAGAAGCCTGGCCGCCGACACCCTTGAAACCGAAACGCCCCAGAGTGGTGCAATAATAGCACCAATCTGGGGCGTCAACCGCACCACTTCGGTGCGCTATGCGAGTGCCGGCGTCAATTCGGGCCAGGCGTCACCGGCTGCGGCGCCCGGGGAGCCTGCGGTGCCTGCGGTGCCTGCGGTGCTCCGCCCGACGGAAACTGCTGGGGCCGTTGCTGCTGTTGCTGACTGCGCGGGATGGCCATGCGCAGCACGTTGAACTCGATGGTATCGCTGGCGCCCAGTTCCTGACCCGACTCGTCCACGACCCGCGCCTGCAGGGTATAGGCACCGCGGTTCAGGCCCTGGAAGGTCGCGCTCGTCGAGGCCCCCTCGCCGGCAGCCTCCCCGTCCAGCAACCAGACCACACGGTGACCGGCATCGGCGTCAAGCGCCGGTTCAATCTCGAGCTCCGCGGTCACATTGCCATCGTTCGCCCGCACGCCCTCGCCATCCCCCGGCCGCGCGATAGCGACCCGCTGGTAGGCACCCTCCGCTTCGGGCTGACCGCGCGGGCGCACGGGGCGCTCGAGGATCTCGCGCGCGCCCTCCAGCGGCACGCCCCGCATCGGCTCACGCACATCGACCGATTCGCTACGGCTCCCCTCGGGGGGGCGGTCGCCGAAGTGGACATTGCCTTGATCGTCGGTCCAGCGATAGACGTCGGCACTCAGGAGCGCAGGGGCGAGAAGGGCGGCCAGGGGCAACGCCAGCCAGACAGCGATTCGGAACATGGGCTTTCCTCCTTGGAAGGCACGGATCCACGACCCCGCCTCGTTGTGTTTGCGAACGACTGGCCCAGGCGCCCCACACGTCAGTGCGGGCCGACTGGGCCCTCAAGCCGCGGCGCGAACCCAGATACCCTGCAAGCGAGCCGCTTCTGCCTGAAGGGCTGCCAGCCGTTCGCGCTCGGTGCGCCCATCGGCCCCGGCCTCCAGTGCGGCAAGCCAGTCGTCCAGCGCAGCCAGGCGCAGCAGGGTTGGCGCCGCCCCTCGCTCGATGGCGGTCAACGGCCGCCGTCCGTTATATCCGGACAGCAACGCCCGGTAGCCCTCGGCATCCGGCCGCCCCGCGTCATCCACGGCGACCGCCAGGGCGAGCCGTGCAACCTGCCAGAAGGCCGGCACCGGCGCGGGCGGGAGGACCAGATCGGCCAGGCCGGCGCCCTCCGGATAGATGCGGACCGTCTGCCAGACGCTTCCCGCCAGCGGCAGGTCCTCGAAACGGTACAGCCCCTGATGGTGCAGCTCGGTATCCAGGATCGTCCGCGATTCGGCATCCAGCGAAGACGTGATTGTGTCCGCACGCTCACGCATCCTCTGCTGCAGCACGCCGCGGCGGTAGCCGTCTCCAGCGGGCAGGGCGCCGGCCGTGTGGCGGCCCTGCCAGTCGGCCGCGCGCTCGCCCAGGGCCTCCAGGCTGCCAGGCCCCTCGGCCGCGACCGTGCCCTGAATGGCCTGGCCACGCTCGAGCACCAGGACCACCTGCCCGGCCGCATCATCCGTACCCCGGCCGATCACGCGGCCACAGCCAGCAGGGACCTCGGCGACGGCCTGCTCCAGGGCCGGCGCCGCGGCGGCCGGCAGGCGCAGGCACTGCACCGGCCGGCCGTCGAGTTCCGGCCCCTCGGGACCGACCGTCAGTGCCAGATCGGCAAGCTCGCCGCAGCGCTGAATTTCGGATTCATTCATTACCATCGGAAAATCACCCAGGACGGGGGTACAAAGTCGGGATCCAGCTCGTTGCGGCGACCATCCAGCGTGCCATCGCCGGTGGTATCAATCAGGTAGTAGGTCGGGCCGACCGCGGGCGTAACCTCGACCATGACCAGCTCGCCCCCCATGCGGTACTCGCGCCGCGTCTCGCCATCGCGCTCGATAATGATGATGTCGGCTCCTTCCAGGGAGCGCTGCTCGCGGGCGCGCTCGTCCAGCACCGGAGGCGACGGGTCGGCAGCCTCGTCCAGTTCCGGCGGCGGCGGGGCACCCCCCCACTCGCGGTCTTCCTGCGCCAGCGCCAAACCGGGCACCAGCAGCAGGGCCGCCAGCAGCGACAGGGGCAGGCTCAGGCGGATCGGGGGCATCATCACAGCTCCATCAGTCGTTTCTTTTCTTCCCCGGACGGCTCGAAGCTGCGCGTCTCGTAGTGCTCGAAGATCGCGCTCACCACGTCCTCCGGCGAATCTACCAACGAGTATAGCTGCAGGTCCTCCTGGTCGATGGTGCCCTGTTCCACCAGGGTATCCTGGAACCAGTCGAGCAGCCCCTTCCAGAACTCGCTGCCCACGAGGACCACGGGAATACGTCGGGTCTTGCCGGTCTGCACCAGCGTCAGGATCTCCGCCAGCTCGTCCAGCGTGCCAAAGCCGCCCGGCAGGACCACGTAGGCGGATGCATACTTCACGAACATCACCTTGCGCGAAAAGAAGTGGCGAAAGCCGAGCCCGATGTCCTGATAGGGATTGGCACTTTGCTCGTGGGGCAGCTGGATGTTCAGGCCGATGCTGGGCGAGTGCCCGGCGAAGGCCCCCTTGTTGGCCGCCTCCATGATGCCCGGTCCGCCGCCGCTGACGACGGCAAAGCCGGCATCCGAGAGCTGCCGCGCGGTGGTCTCGCCCAGTTGGTAATAACGATGCTCCGGGGGAAAGCGGGCGGAGCCGAAGATGCTCACCGACGGCTTGATGTGCGCCAGGCGCTCGAAGCCCTCCACGAACTCCCCCATGATCTGGAAGATCTTCCAGCTCTCGCGGGTCAGGGCAGAGTCATCAATCGGGCGCAGGCCCGGGTGTTCGGCACGTTCACGGTTGTTCATGCGGCGGGTTCCTCGGATGGAGACTCAAGCGTAACGGGCGCCCCGCGTCCATACAAACGTGTCCATACAAATGGCCCGCACGAATGGGCGCCCCACGACCAGCCCTGTAGAATAGCGCGCGTTCCCTGTCCGGATTCCGCCTGCATGTCGCAACCGCCCCTCGTCCTGGTCGACGGCTCCTCCTACCTGTTCCGCGCGTTCCACGCCCTGCCGCCACTGACCGCGCCGGATGGCGCCCCGACCGGCGCGATGATTGGTGTGGCCAACATGCTGCGCAAGCTGCGCGCGGACTACGGGCCGGAACACATGGCGGTGGTGTTCGACGCCAAGGGCAAGACCTTCCGCGATGACATCTACCCCGAATACAAGGCCACCCGCCCCCCGATGCCGGATGAGCTGGCGGCCCAGATCGAGCCCCTGCACGAGCTGGTCCGGGCGATGGGCCTGCCGCTGCTGTGCGTCGGGGGCGTCGAGGCCGACGACGTGATCGCGACCCTGGCCGACCAGGCGGCACGCGCCGGCCACGCGGTGGTGATTTCCACCGGCGACAAGGATCTCGCCCAGCTGGTGGATGACCGCATCACGCTGGTGAACACCATGAGCGGCGTCACCCTGGACCCGGACGGCGTGCGGGAGAAGTTCGGCGTCGCCCCGGAGCAGATCGTCGATTATCTCGCGCTCATGGGCGACAGCGTCGACAACATCCCGGGCGTCGACAAGGTCGGCCCGAAGACCGCGGCCAAGTGGATCGCGAAGTACGGCGACCTCGACACCATCCTCGAGCAGGCCGACGACATCGGCGGCAAGATCGGCGAGAACCTGCGCGCGGCCACCGACCGGTTGCCGACCTCGCGCGAGCTGATCACGGTCAAGCGCGATGTCCCGCTGGAGGTCGGTCCCGACGACCTGGCCATCCAGGAACCGGACCACGACCGCCTGCTGGAGATGGTGCGCCGCTATGGCTTCACCCGCTGGCGCGCGGAACTGGAGAGCGACAACGGCGAAGCCGCCGGTGGCACCCCCGGACCGGCGCAGGCGCAGGGCCACTACCAGACCCTTCGCGAAGAGGCCGATTTTGCCCGTCTGCTGGAGCGCCTGGAACAAGCCGAGCGTGTCGCCTTCGACACCGAGACCACCAGCCTGGACGCGATGCGCGCCGAGCTTGTGGGCATGTCGTTCGCGTTCGAGCCAGGGACGGCGTACTACCTGCCGCTCGCCCATACCGGGCCGGATGCTGATCCGCAGTTGCCATTCGACGATGCTTTGGAGCGCCTGAAGCCCTGGCTGGAATCGGCGGACCACGGCAAGCTGGGCCATCACCTGAAGTACGACCGCAACGTGCTGGGCAATCACGGCATCACCCTGCGCGGCATTCAGGACGATACCCTGCTCGAATCCTTCTGCCTGGACGCGGGTGCCAACCGCCACGACCTGGATTCCCTGGCCGAGCGCCACCTGGACTACAAGACCACGCACTACGAGGACGTGGCCGGCAAGGGCGCGAAGCAGATCCCGTTCGCCGAGGTGGATATCGGCATCGCCACTGATTACGCCGGCGAGGATGCCGACATCTGCCTGCAACTGGATGCGGTGTTCCAGCCGCGCCTGAAGGAAGCGGAAGGCCCGGCGTTCGTCTACCGCGAGATCGAGATGCCGCTGGTCCCGGTCCTGGCGGATATCGAGCGCGCAGGCGTGAAGGTCGACCCGGACCAGCTCGGCGCGCAGAGCCAGGCGCTGCTGACCGAGATGGAGCGTATCGAGCGCGAGGCCTTCGAGGAGGCCGGCGGCGAGTTCAACCTCGGCTCGCCCAAGCAGATCCAGGAGATCCTGTTCGAACGCCTGGGGCTGCCGGTGCTGCGGCGCACGCCCAAGGGCCAGCCCTCGACCGCCGAGGACGTGCTGGAACAGATGGCGGGTGACTACGCCCTGCCACGCCTGATCCTGGAGCACCGCGGGCTGTCCAAGCTGCGCAGCACCTACACCGAGACCCTGCCCCGGCGCATCCACCCCAAGACCGGGCGGGTGCATACGTCCTATCACCAGTCGGGCGCGGCCACCGGACGCCTGTCGTCGTCGGAACCGAACCTGCAGAACATCCCGGTGCGCACCGAGGCCGGGCGGCGCATCCGCCAGGCCTTCATCGCCGAACCGGGCCACCAGCTGCTGGCGGCCGACTACTCGCAGATCGAGCTGCGCATCATGGCCCACCTGTCGCAGGACGCGGGCCTGCTGCGCGCCTTCGCCGAGGGGCAGGACATCCACCGCGCGACCGCCGCCGAGGTCTTTGGCACAGAGCCAGACCAGGTCTCGAACGACCAGCGCCGGGCGGCCAAGGCGATCAACTTCGGCTTGATCTACGGCATGTCCGCCTGGGGGCTGGCGCGCAACCTCGGCATCGAGCAGGGCGAGGCGCGCGAATACATCGACCGCTACTTCAATCGCTATCCCGGCGTGCACGACTATATGGAGAAGGCGCGCGCCAGCGGGCGCGAGAACGGCTATGTCGAGACGCTGTTCGGTCGCCGCCTGTACCTGCCGGAGATCAACAGTCGCAACGGCGCCCGGCGCCAGCAGTCCGAGCGCGTCGCGATCAACGCCCCGATGCAGGGCACGGCCGCCGACATCATCAAGCGCGCGATGGTACGGGTCGCGAACGACCTGTCAGAGGCGCGAATCGATGCCCGCATGATCATGCAGGTACACGATGAACTCGTATTCGAAGTCGCCGACGACGCACTGGATGCGTTGACCGACCTCGTGCGCCAGGCCATGAGCGGCGCCGCCGATCTCGACGTGGAGCTGGTGGTGGATATCGGCGTCGGCGCCAACTGGGACGATGCGCACTAAATGACGGACGCGCCCGCCATGCGCTTCAATCGGGTCGCCCCCTGGCTGGTCGCGATCCTGTTGCTGGCTACGGCCTGGGTGCTGGCTGATCGCTATCTGGACACCGGCGGTTCGGGCGACGTCACGATTCTCCAGCCGGGCGAGTGCGATCTGAACGTCGCCCCCTGCACCGCCACCCATCCGGCAGGCGGCACGCTCACCCTCGAGATCGCGCCGCGCCCGGTGCCGATGCTGCAACCCCTGGCCCTGACCCTGGATCTGGATGCGACCGCGCGGACCCACTTGGGCGACCCGGAGGCACTGGAACTGGACCTGGCCGGGGTGGAGATGTACATGGGCTTCCAGCGCCCGCGACTGGAACATACCGGCGACGGCCGCTACACCGGCGAGACGACGCTGCCCATCTGCACCACCGAGGCCATGACCTGGGCCGCCACCGTCATGCCCGCGGGCGACCCCGATGCGGCCCGGGTCCAGTTCCGCTTCGTCACCCGCCGCAGCCACAGCGACACACCCTGAGGGAGATCGACATGCAGCGCATTCCGCTGAGCAGCCTGTTATGGGCGCTGGCCGTGCTGGCGGCCGGCGCCCTGCTCGTCTTCGTGATGCTCCGCCCGGCACCGCCGCCCGTGCCCCAGGGGGCCGACCACGAACGCCTGCCGGTGGCGGATGCGGTATCCGGCGGGCCGATCGAACTGCCGGTATCCACCGAGGGCAACCGGTTCCGGCTCGCGGACCTGGAAGGGCAATACGTCTGGGTGTACTTCGGCTACACCGCCTGCCCGGATGCCTGCCCCACCAGCCTGGGCTGGATCAGCGCCGCGCTGGATCGCCTGCCCCCGGAACTGGAGGACAAGGTGGCCGCGGTACTGGTGAGCGTCGACCCGGAACGCGACGACGCCCAGCGCCTGGAAACCTACGTCGGCCACTTCCACCCGGCCATCCAGGCCGCCACGGGTTCCCACGAGGAGCTACGTCCCATCACCGAACGCTACGGGGTGTTCTACGAGCGCACCGAGATCGACTCGGCCATGGGGTATGTGGTGGATCACAGCTCTTCCACCTACCTGATCGGGCCCGAAGGCGAACTCCTGGAGATCCACCCGCACGGGACATCGGCAAGCGAGCTGGTGGCTACCTTGCAGGCCCGAATGGAGGGCCATGAAGGCCGCGAATAAGTTCGCCCCTTTCACGCAGAACGCCTGTGTAAGGCCGGGGCAATCGATTCTGTGAAAAAAATCGCAATCCAGACGGATCCGGCCGGAACTTTGCCCGGACGACGCTTTCTCACTTCATAAGCGCTCTAGCCCAGCGCGGCCCGCTTCTCTCCCTGAGCGGGCACTAGGCCTCTCCACCCCCTGTAGAGGCCGAAATTAGCCCCGGTCCCACCCCAAGGCCGGGGCTTCTTTTTGTCCAAGCCTCCTGACCCAACGCCTGACACCCGGACCCATGCCCGCGGGTCAATCGGACTCGTGGTCGACCAGCCAGTCGCCGAGCAGGCCGCGCAAATCGTCCACGCCCTGGTTTTTCAGGGAAGAAAAGGTCTGCAGCGTCGCCTCCACGCCCATGACCTCGAGCTCGCCATGGGCCTTGCGCAGCTGCCGATCGGCCTCCTGGCGCGAGAGCTTGTCCGCCTTGGTCAACACACAGTGCAGGCGGCAGCGCTCCAGCGGGACCCACTCCAGCAGCTGGCGATCCAGGTCCGTCAGCGGGCGGCGGATATCCATGATCAGCACCAGCCCGATCAGGTTTTGGCGCGTCCGCAGATATGCCCCCAGCAACTGGTCCCACTCGGCCCGCTTGCCGGCCGAGACCTTGGCGAAGCCGTAACCCGGCAGGTCCACCAGCCGCCAGTGCTCGGCCGGCGGCAGGCTGAACAGGTTGATCTCCTGGGTGCGTCCCGGTGTGCGCCCGACCCGCGCCAGTGCCTTGCGCCCGCACAGGGCATTCAGGGCACTCGACTTACCGGCATTGGAACGCCCGGCAAAGGCGATCTCGACGCCGGCATCCTCGGGGAGCTGGGATAGCTGAGCCACCCCGCGCATGAAGGCGGTCTCGCGGAATCGGGGTTGCATGGGAGGATACAGTCCTTGGCCGAGTGCGGGGCTCGGTTTATTTTTGAGTACAAATTAGCATTGTGCTATAAACTGCGCCCCTTATGTTGATCGCCCTACCATGGGGCACAAGGAACGGGTCGAGACCCGGCACGCATTTACAAGCAGGAGATTCTCCATCATGAACCACAAGCTTTCCGCTCTCTTTGCTGCCCTGTCCGTATCCCTGCTGCTCCCGCTGTCGGCGGCCCAGGCGGGCGATCCTCAGCGCGGCCAGGAACTCTCCCAGTCCTGCGCGGCTTGCCACCAGGCTGACGGCAACAGCGTCAACCCGGAATGGCCCAAGCTCGCCGGCCAGCACCCGAAGTACACCACCAAGCAGCTGCAGGATTACAAGTCCGAGCGCCGCGTGAACAGCCTGATGCTGGGCCAAGTCGCCAACCTGGACGAGCAGGACATGCGCGACCTTGCGGCGTTCTACGCCGAACAGAGCATCAGCAGCGGCACCGCCGACGAAGACGTCGTCGAGCGCGGCGAACAGATCTACCGCGGCGGCATCCCGTCGCAGAATGTCGCCGCCTGCATCGCCTGCCACGGCCCCAACGGCAACGGCAATCCGGAAGCGATGTTCCCGGCCGTCGCCGGCCAGCACGCGCAGTACAGCGCCGACCAGCTGCGCTACTTCCGCAGCGGCGATCGCGCCAACGACAACGGTCGCATGATGCGCAACGTCGCGCGCAACATGTCGGATTCCGACATCGAGGCCGTGTCCCAGTACATGGCCGGCCTGCAGACCGGTAACTGATCCGGTCCGCAGTTGCGCCGCGCAGGATGGGCGGCGAAGCGACCCAGGGAAGGGGCGGCCTCGGCCGCCCCTTTTTTTTGGGCGCAAGAAAAACACGCTTTGCGGGAATGCCTTCGTAGCCGCTTGCGTCATGGTGGGGCACGACCGAACTCCTCGGCACTCCATCGGTCCACCCAGTGCTCGCGGAACGCCCGTGCAGTTTGTCTTGGAAATTGAACCCCCTCGGGTTGCTTCGCATAGTCGCCAGGGTTAAAGCAGGTTTCAGAATGTCGAATATCGATCAGGCCGCAGACGCCGGCCCGTCCTCCGCATCTCGCCAGAAAGCCGCCCGCAAGCCGCGGCGCAGCCGCATCCTTGTGGATTTCATGGGCTCGATGACCCTCGCGATCACCCTGCTGGTGGCGCTGTCCATCGCCTCCGTGATCGGCACCGTACTGGTGCAGAACGAGCCCTATACGGAGTACCTGATGGATTTCGGGCCGTTCTGGCACGAGATCTTCGCCGGGATGGGCCTGTATCAGGTGTACTCCGCCACCTGGTTCCTGCTGGTGGTGGCCTTCCTGGTCATCTCCACCTCCTTCTGCGTCTACCGCCAGTCGCCCGGACTGCTGAAGGACCTTCGCCGCTATAACCTGCAGGTCAAGGAAAAGTCCCTGCGCTCGTTTCACTCGAGCGCCACCGGCGACCTCGACCAGCCGCAGGACGAATTCGTCCAGCACGCCCATCGGGTGCTGAAGGCCCAGGGCTTCAAGGCCCGCGAGAAGAACAGCGATGGCCAGACCGTTATTGCCGCGATGCGCGGGCGCTGGAACCGCCTGGGCTACCTGCTGACCCATGTCGGTATTGTCGTCATCTGTGTCGGCGCCCTGGCCGATGGCACGACCCTGCTCAAGATCAACGAATGGCTGGGGAACCTGGAGATCGAGACCCGCAGCGTGCCGATCTCCGAGGTCCCGCGCTCGGCCTGGATCCCGGACTGGAACCCGTCCTTCCGCGGTTCGGTGGAGATCCCCGAGGGCGCCTCGGCCAACGTGGTCTTCCTGCCGATGCGGGAGGGCTATTTCGTCCAGGAACTGCCGTTCCGCATCGAACTGGAGGAGTTCCGCATTGAGCGCTTCTCCACCGGCGCCGAGAGCTCCTACGAATCGGACCTGATCATCCACGATCCGAACCGCGACGAGCCGCTGCGGCATACGATCTCGGTCAACTATCCGCTGATCTACAACGGCTACGCCATCTTCCAGGCCAGTTTTGCCGACGGCGGCACCCGCCTGGACATCGACGCCATCCCGCTGGGTCCCGAGGCGCTGCAAGCGCTCGAAGTCCCCGGCCGCGTGTTCCAGGAGATGGACATCCCGACCCCGGATGGCGATACCCGCACCATCGAGTTCACCAACTTCCAGCTGGAGAACGTGGTCCCGCTCCTGAATGAAGAAGGCGTGCGCGAAAACCGGCACATGGGCCCGAGCTTCGACTTCCGCCTGATGGATCGCACCGGCCATGGCCTGTACTACCGCAACTACCAGCGCCCGGCCCTGCAGGAAGGGGCGATGTATTTCCTGAGCGGCGTGCGCGAGAGCCCGGCCGACGAGTTCCATTACCTGTTCCTTCCGGCCGATGCCGACAACTCGCTGGAACGTTTCCGCACCTATCTGGCCATGCTGCACAACCCGGAGGTGCGCAACGAGATCGCCCGCCAGGTCGCCCGTGACGACGACACCGTCGAGGGGTCGCAGAACCAGGCGATTGCGCAAACCGCGGCCGAACTCATGGGCCTGTTCGCCCAGGGCGGCTACATGGCCGTGCACAACGAGATCGAACGCCGCGTCCCGGCCGATCGCATCGAGGAAGTACGTGACCTGATGGTCCGCATCCTTCACGCCGGCCTCCAGGGGCTTTACATGGAGGTCCTGCAGGACGAGGGTGTGGTCTCGATCCAGGAAGAAGAACAGCGCTTCCTGGAGGACACGATCTCGGCGATCAACGCGATCAGCCTGTATCAGTCGCCGTTCTTCTTCCACCTGAAGGACTTCGAGCACCGCGAGGCCTCGGGCCTGCAGATCGCCCGCGCCCCGGGCCAAAGCACGGTGTACGTCGGCAGCACGATGCTGATCGTCGGGATCTTCCTGCTGTTCTACGTGTCCTATCAGCGCCTGTGGATCATGGCGCGGCGGCGCGAGGACGGCGAAGGCACCCACGTGGTGATGGCCGGCACCAGCAACCGCCATCAAGTGGAATTCGAGGAACGTTTCGCGCATCTTAAGCGCTGGATCATCGAGCAAAAGCCGGTCCGTTCGGACTCGGCTGGCGACGACAGTCACAACAAGAACGCCTGACCCGCGCGTCACCGGAGGAGCACACCATGTCTGTACCCCACGAGGCCCTGGATTTCGAACGGCCCGGTTTCTTCCGCCAACTGCAGTTGCGCGACTGGGCCTACTTTGCACTGATGGCCGCCGTAGCGGTGATCTCGCTGACGCTCTTCGGCGAGAACATGGACCGCTACGACATCGGCGGCCTGATCCTCGCGGTCGGCACCAGCGCCTGGATGGGCTGGTTCTGGCGCCCATGGCAGGCCTTCTCGGTCATCGTCGGGGTGCTGGCGCTGTTCGGCATCTGGCTTTACGGCGACAGCCTGGCCGCCAACGAGACCAATTTCTGGCTGAACTACATCGGTTCCGGTCAGGCCGGTGTCATGTGGATGAGCGTGTTCCTCTATCTCTCCACTGTCGCCTACCTGATGGGCCTGTT
The DNA here is from genome assembly GCF_000377825.1 of Thioalkalivibrio sp. AKL9. Lineage (NCBI taxonomy): Bacteria > Pseudomonadati > Pseudomonadota > Gammaproteobacteria > Chromatiales > Ectothiorhodospiraceae > Thioalkalivibrio > Thioalkalivibrio sp. AKL9. Next base: position 343,197 of record NZ_KB905103.1, read on the forward strand.
CTCCAATTCCGATTTCCCCGCCCGCGTAGGTGCCGCCTTCGCCTGGGTCGGCGCGGGTGCCGGGACCATGGCCCTGCTGGTGCGCTGGCGCGAGATCTACCTGACCGACCCGACCTGGGGCTACATCCCGGTGGCCAACCTCTACGAGGTGTTCATCCTGTTTGCGGCCCTGACTGCGCTGATGTACCTGTACTACGAGCAGCGCACCGGCTCGCGCAACATGGGCGCCTTCGTGATGCTCATCATCGCGGCCGCGGTCACCTTCCTGCTGTGGTACATGTTCACCCGCGACGCGCACATCGTAGAACCGCTGGTGCCGGCGCTGAACAGCTGGTGGATGAAGATCCACGTACCCACCAATTTCGTGGGCTACGGTGGCTTTGCCATCGCGGCGATGCTCGGCGTCGCCTTCCTGATCCGCGATCGCCTGGAACGCACGCGGCCGGACGCCGCGATCACCCAGCGCATCCCGTCCAAGGACACCCTGGACAGCGTGATGTACAAGGCCATCGCGATCGGCTTCGCCTTCTTCACTATCGCCACCGTGCTGGGCGCGATGTGGGCGGCCGAGGCCTGGGGCGGCTACTGGTCCTGGGACCCGAAGGAGACCTGGGCGCTGATCGTCTGGCTGAACTACGCGGCCTGGCTGCACATGCGCTTTACCAAGGGCTGGCGCGGGCCGACCATGGCCTGGTGGGCGATCGTGGGCCTATTCATCACGACCTTTGCGTTCCTGGGCGTGAACATGTTCCTGTCCGGCCTGCATTCCTACGGAGAACTGTAAATGAAGCGTCGTGAATTCATGGGCGCCCTGGGCGGCGCCGGCCTGCTGCTCGCCACCGGTACCAGCCTCGCGGCCGAATACCGCGAAGGTCAGCACTACCGCGCCATCCAGCCGCCGCTCGACACCGGCCTGGAGGACGGCAAGATCCAGGTCGTCGAGATCTTCTGGTATGGCTGCCCGCACTGCTACGAATTCGAGCCCAAGGTCCAGGCGTGGAAGCCCGGCCTGGCCGACGACGTACAGTTCGAATACCTGCCGGCACCGATGAACGATGTCTGGGCGCTGCATGCCCGGGTCTACTACACCGCCGAGAAACTGGGCGTGCTCGACGAGGTGCATCAGGCGTTCTACGACGCGATCCACGATCAGGGCCGCCAGCTGCGCTCGGAAAGCGCCATCCTGCGCTTCATCAACCAGCGCGGACTGGACGCCGACGAGTTCCGCGAAACCATGCGCTCCGACGCGATTCGCCAGCGGATCGTCGAGGCCACCGAGGCGGTACAGGACTACGGCGTGGGCGGCGTCCCCACCCTGGTCGTCAATGGCGAGGCTATCGTCTCTGCCAGCATGGCCGGCGGGCACGACGAAATGCTGGAGGTTGCCGACTACCTGATCGAACGTGCCCGCGGCTAACGCGGGCCCGTTCCGGCGGGTTCGGCCATGAGCGATCCGACCACCGCGCAGCGTCTGGTCGAGTGCCTCGAACAGGAGGGCGTTGAACGCATCTTCGGCCTCCCCGGGGAAGAGAACATGGCCGTTCTCGACGCCCTGGCCGATTCCCCCATCGAGTTCGTCACCACCCGTCACGAGCAGGGCGCGGCCTTCATGGCCGACGTTCACGGGCGGCTGTCCGGCAAGGCGGGCGTCTGCCTGGCGACCCTGGGGCCCGGTGCCACCAACCTGATCACCGGCGTCGCCGACGCCAACATGGATCACGCCCCCCTGGTCGCAATTGCCGGCCAGGCCAGCACCCATCGGCTGCACAAGGAATCGCACCAGGTCCTCGACCTGAAGGGCCTGTTCCAGCCGATCACCAAGTACAGCTCACAGGTGCTGGAACCCGAGATTCTGCCCGAGGTGATCCGCAAGGCCTTCAAGTGGGCCGAAGGCGGCAAACCCGGTGCCAGCTTCATCGAGCTGCCAGAGAACATCGCCTCGCTGCCGTGCCCGAATCCACCCTTGCCGGTACATGCCGGCCCGGCCGCCGTACCGGCCGAAGCCTCCCTGGAGGCGGCCGCGCGCCTGCTGAACGAGGCCCGGCACCCGCTGATCCTGGCCGGGAACGGCGTGATCCGTTCCGGCGCCAGCGGCGCCCTGGCCATGCTCGCCAGCGCCCTGAACATTCCGGTCGCCAACACCTTCATGGCCAAGGGCGTACTGCCGTTCCGCCACCCGCTGGCGCTGGGCTCGGTCGGCCTGCAAAGCCAGGACTTCGTGAATTTCGGCTTCCACAAGGCCGATGTGATCGTCTGCATCGGCTACGACCTGGTCGAATACCCGCCCAGCTTCTGGCATCCGGACGCCGACCGGACCCTGATCCATATCGACTCCGCGCCGTCCGAGATCGACGGTCACTACAATGTGACCGCCGAGGTACTGGGCGATCTGACGACCTGCCTGCACCGCCTGGCGGAACAGGTGAGCCCCCGCGAAGAGACCATCCTGCGTCCGCTACGCCAGAGTCTGATCGACGACATGAACGAGCACCGCAACGACACCCAGGTGCCGCTCAAGCCGCAGAAGCTGATCTGGGATCTGCGCACCGCCGCCGACCTCGACGCGATCATGATCACCGATGTGGGCGCGCACAAGCTCTGGATGGCGCGCATGTTCCGCTGCGAGCTACCCAATACCTGTCTGATCTCCAATGGCTTTGCCAGCATGGGCATTGCGCTGCCGGGCGCCATTGCCGCCGCCAAGCTCCACCCCGAACGCCAGGTGGTCGCGGTCACCGGCGATGCCGGCTTCCTGATGAACGTGCAGGAGCTGGAAACGGCGGTTCGCCTGGGCCTCAACTTCGTTGTGCTGATCTGGAACGACAACGCCTACGGCCTGATCGAGTGGAAGCAGGTGCGCGAATATGGCCGCAAGGCCTTCGTCGAGTTCGGCAATCCGGACTTCGTGCAGCTGGCGCAGTCGTTCGGGGCGCACGGCGTGCGCATCGAACCCGGCGACAGCCTGGAGATGGCGCTGCGCGAGGCCCTGGTAACACCCGGGGTCACGATCATCGACTGCCCAGTGGACTACAGCGAGAACATGAAGCTGACGGAACGTTTGGGCGAACTGGTTTGTCCATTCTGACAACGCGGATTTCCCCGCCAGCAGGAGACGACCCGCGATGACCTCGATCGCGTCCGGCCATGATCGCACCGCGCCCACCGGGCCCGAGGGCGCGACACAACCGGAAGCCTCCACCCCGGAACGCCTGGGATATCACCACGAGCAGGGGAGCCAGCGCCTGCGGCTATTGAGCTTCAACGCCCAGGTCGGCATCCACTCCTCCCGGTTGCATCACTACCTGACCAACAGCTGGAAGCACGTCCTCCCCTACGGTGGGCGCATGGACAACCTCGACCGGGTGGCGCGCTTTATCTCGGAGTTCGACATCGTCGGTGTGCAGGAGCTGGACGGCGGTAGCCTGCGCAGCAACTTCGTCGATCTGGCCTCCTATCTCTCCGAACGTGCGCATTTCCCGTATACCTACAACCGGATCAACCGCGATCTGGGGCAGTTCGCCAAGCACTCCCTCGCCCTGTTCTCGCGCCTGGAGCCGGACCGGGTGCAAATGCACCGTCTGCCCGGAGCGCTACCCGGCCGCGGCGCGATCGAGGCCCGCTACGCCATGGGCGACGGCGAGGAGCTGGTGCTGTTCCTGCTGCACCTGGCCCTGGGCAAGCGCACGCGGAAATCCCAGCTGGCCTACGTCGCGGAGCGCATCCAGGATTTTCCGCATGCCATCGTGATGGGCGACCTCAACTGCCAGCAGGACAGCGAGGAACTGCGGCAACTGATCGCGCGTACCGGGTTGATGGAGCCGATGGCCTGCCCCGCCACCTATCCCGCCTGGGACCCGCGTCGGGTCTTCGACCACATCCTGCTGACCCCCGACCTGCACGTCAGCGACGTGCGTGTCTACAACGTGGCGCTCTCCGACCACCTGCCGGTGGGTATCGAGATCGAACTGCCGCAGCGCCAGGCCCTTCATGATCCAGCGCACTAAACCGATGTCGAAAGACGGGTACGGTTCGAGCGCCAGTGTGCACATTAGTCCGTGTTTCCCTGGCATCCACCCCATTTCCGCGTTTAAATAGGCGCGCCTACTATCCGGGATTTCCCGATGTCCGACAGCGATCTGCGCAAGACCATTATCGAGCTCGAGCGCTCGCTGGATCGGGAGCGCGCCCTGCAGGACGCGATCCGCCGCGTCGCCCTCCGATCGCTCGCGGTGGTCTCCGCGAAGGTGCCGGCACTGGAAGGCGCCGTGCGCGACCTGACCCGCGCCATCGAATCCGACCCCGGCGACACCGCCTGGCTGGATCGCCTGAGCGGCCAGCTGGCCGATGCCGTGCGCTCCAGCGATCAGCGAGAGGACCTGGCCGACGGCATCCTCGCGGTCGTCCAGCGTGGCCTGCTCGGCTTCGAATTCCTCGACCCCGAGCTGGAGGCCCTCAACCGGGCCGCCGATCGGCGCGACAAGGCAGAGATCGAACGCACCCTCACACGCCTGTTTTCGGTGATGCACGACAAGTGCGAACAGGCAATGACGGAGCGCGAAGAACTCACCGAGGTCGTCGGCGAGATCTGGCACCGCCTGGAAGACGTGGATACCGCCCTGTCCGAAGACGAGGCGCGCGGCCAGCGCGCCCGGGAATCGGTCTCCGAGCTGCACGCGGGGATCTCCGGGGATGTCGAGCACATCAAAGGCCGGGTGGTCGACGTCGAGGACCTCGCGACGCTGCGCACCGAGGTGACCCGCGGTCTCGACCGCATGGTGGAGCGCGTCACCACGTTTCGGAACGAGCAGGAAGACGAACTGCAGGTGGTGCAGGAACGGAACCGCCTCCTGCGCTCCAAGGGCCGCAGCCTGGAGGGTCAGGTGCAAGCGCTGCGCAACCGGCTGGAACAGGCGCGCGCCGAAGCCAGTCGCGACAGCCTCACCGGCCTGCCCAATCGAATGGCCTTCGAACAGCGGCTGGAGCAACTCCCCGCGGAGCTCGAGAAATCGGGCGCGGCCTCGCTGCTGGTCTGGGACATCGACCACTTCAAGACCATCAATGACGAGTACGGCCACACTGCCGGCGACAAGGTCCTGCGGGCGGTCGCCGAGATCCTGGCCGAGGGCGTGCGCGAGCCGGATTTCGTCGCGCGCTACGGCGGGGAGGAATTCGTGATGATCATCCATCGCGAGCCTGACGCTGCATACAGCCAGGCCGATACCATCCGCGACGCTGTGGACCGTCTGATCGTGCGCTCCGGCAAGACGCGTCTGAAGGTCACCATCTCCGCCGGGCTGGCCGGAATCGATCCCGCCGCCGCCCCGGAGGCGATATTCGATGCCGCCGACCACGCGCTGCTACAAGCGAAAAAGCGAGGCCGTGACCGCATCGAGCGGGCCGGCGACTGATCCACTGCCGAGGGAACCCATGAACGGCACGCCTCAACCCCACCTGATCTTCGGCGAAGTCCTGTTCGATTGCTTCCCCGACGGTACGCGCGTCCTCGGCGGCGCACCCTTCAACGTCGCCTGGAACCTGCACCAGCTGGGCGAGGCCGCCTGTTTCGTGGGTGGAGTCGGGGACGACGCGGACGGCCGCAGCATCCGCGAGCGCATGAACCGCATCGGGATGGACACCCGCGGCCTGTACAGGCACCCCGCGGCCCCCACCGGCCAGGTCCGCATCGCCCTGGAAGACGGCGAACCGACCTACACCATCGTCCCTGACCAGGCCTATGACACCGTTCCGGCGGAATGGGCGGACCAGCTGCCGGACACCGCGGGCCTCCTCTATCACGGCACGCTCGCCCTGCGCGCGGACAACCGCGAGCTACTGGAACGGTTACAGGCCCGTGCACAACATCGTTTCGTCGACGTGAACCTGCGCGCCCCGTGGTACCAGCCAGACGACGTCCTCGCGCTGATGCGCGGGGCCGACGTGGTCAAGCTGAACACCGACGAGGCGGCCACGCTGGCCCCCGACGTCGCCGCACCGGAACGCTCGGCGGCGCTCCTGGAACGCGCCGCGATCCGCTCCGCCCTGATCATCACCCACGGCGCCGACGGCGCAGCCATCCACACCACCGATGGCCAGCACTGGCAGGCCCCGGCCCCCGCGGTCGACGGCTTCCGCGACGCCGTAGGCGCCGGCGACGCCTTCGCCAGTGTCGCCATCATCGGCCAGCAACACGGTTGGCCCTGGGCGACCACGCTGGAGCGCGCGCTCGGGTTCGCAGCCGCCGTCTGCTCCCTGCAGGGCGCCACCAGCGCGGATGCCACCTTCTATCGCGAGGCTTCGCGCGACTGGCGCTCGGCCTGACAGCGCCGGGACGCCCGGACTCAAAGATCGCACCCCGCGACATATCCCGCGCAAGCCTCCCTCTCTACGTTAGAAGCGGATGGGACGATCCGTAACCGATCTCTCGTTCTTCATCCATCGTGGACGGACTCTCCGTTACCGCTGCACGATCAATCCGCCCCCCCTGCCAGCTTCTGCACACTACTCTCCGGAAAAAGCGTTCACTCGCGCGGCGGGACCAGATGGGCTTGACCTCTGGCACCCGATCTAGAAGTCCACTGCCTTTAATATGGGTGCATATGGCGCTCGTATGAAAGGCAGCATTTAATAAAACTGGAATAGCGCTGTGTTGGCGCAAATTTGGTGACGGCCACAACGAAGAGGACGGCAGCACGCTCCAAGCGACGCGAAGGCACATATTCAGGAAGACTTGCGCGATAAACTTTAGCGAGCCGGCAGGCCTGCGGCGCGAGGGGAGATGCCACGCTGGCCCGCAGGGCTGGTATCCTCGCAGTCCATTGATGGCCGCCGTTTGGCGGTCCGCTGATTCGGTTCGGGCGGCGCCCGGACCGTGGATTCTGGAGGCCGCATGAGCAGTACCCACCGACCCACCGATATCCAGCTGCATCAGAAGTCGCGCATCCTGGAGCTGACGTATTCGGACGGCTCGCATTTCGAGTTGCCCTGCGAGTTCCTGCGCGTGTATTCGCCTTCGGCCGAGGTGCGCGGGCACGGCAAGGGCCAGGAGGTGCTGCAGGTCGGCAAGGAAGACGTGAGCATCACCGGGATCGAGCCGGTCGGAAACTATGCGGTGAAGCTCGTGTTCTCCGACGGGCACGATACCGGCATCTATGACTGGGACTACCTGCACGAACTCGGCACGAACCAGGAGCGACTGTGGCAGGATTACCTGGATCGGCTGAAAGAGGCCGGACACGAGCGCAAGACGCACTGACAACGGCACTTTGATGAAAGAAGAATCCGGCAAGACCCACTTCGGCTACCAGAGCGTCCCCGAGTCCGAGAAGGCCTCGCGCGTCGGCGAGGTGTTCCATTCGGTCGCCTCGCGCTACGACGTCATGAACGACCTGATGTCCATGGGCGTCCATCGCATCTGGAAGCGCTACACCCTGGAGCGCACGGGCGTGCGCCCAGGCATGAAGATCCTGGACCTGGCCGGCGGCACCGGCGACCTGGCCGGGGCCTTTGCCCCACGCGTCGGACCCAAGGGTCAGATCGTGGTCTGCGACATCAATGCCTCGATGCTGGAGGCCGGGCGCGACCGCATGCTGGACGAGGGCCATGTGGGTAACCTCGAGTTCGTGCAGGCGGACGCCGAACAGCTCCCCTATCCGGACGACTACTTCGACCGCGTGACCATCGCCTTCGGCCTGCGCAATGTGACCCGCAAGGAGCGCGCGCTGGCCGAGATGCGCCGGGTGATCAAGCCGGGCGGGCGCGTGCTGGTGCTGGAGTTCTCGCAACCGATGGCGCCGCTGCGCCCAATGTACGACGTCTACTCCTTCAAGGTGTTGCCGATGATGGGCAAGCTGGTCGCCAACGATGCCGACAGCTACCGCTATCTGGCCGAATCCATCCGCATGCACCCGGACCAGGAGACCCTGGCCGGCATGATGCGCGACGCCGGACTGGAACGGGTCGAATACGACAACCTGACCGGCGGCATCGTCGCCCTGCACCGCGGCACCAAGCTCTAGCGTTCTCATGGCCGAACCCTTCGCCCTGCCCAGTCCGTTCGCGGCCCTGATCGAAGCCACGCTGAACGAACACCTGGCCAGCGCCCCGGAGAAGGACCGGGCGCGGCTGGCCGGGCGTGCGATCGCGATCGTGATCGAGCCGCCGGGGCTCGCGCTGTCGCTGGTCGGGGCCGCCGACCGGCTGCAGGTTACAGGCGGCGTCGAGGAGCCAGTGGACGTGCAGCTGAAGGGCTCGCCGCTGTCACTGGCCGCGGCGATGGCACGTGACGACCGCTCCGGGTTGACGATCACGGGTGATGCAACCGTGCTCTCCGACCTGCAACATGCACTGCGCGATGCCGGCATCAACTGGGAAGATCTGTTCGAACGCTTTGCCGGCGCCGGAGCGGCCGGGCCGCTGCGCCACCTGCTGGACCAGGCGCGCGACAGCCTGCGGCACCTGGGCCGGCGCTCCGCCGAGGACACGGCCGACTACCTGCGCGACGAGCTCGAATGGCTACCGGCCGGCGGTGCGTTCGAGGCCTTCGCCGAAGACGTCGCCACGCTGCGCGACGACGTCGCCCGGCTGGATGCGCGGCTGCGTCGTCTGGAGGCACCGGCCTCCGCACCTGACGACCGGCAGGCCTGATGCGCCGCGCGCTGTACCGGGGCCTGCGGCTGTGGACCATTGCGCGAGTCCTGGTGCGCTATCGCCTGGACGTCATCCTGTTCACGCTGAAGCCACTGCGCCCGCTCAGCTTCCTGCTCTATCTCGCGCCCTGGAACTGGTTCCGCCGCACTGAAGGCACGCGCGGCGAACGCATCCGCCGCGCGCTGGAGGATCTGGGCCCGATCTTCATCAAGTTTGGGCAGATGCTCTCCACCCGGCGCGACCTGCTGCCGGACGACATCGCGATCGAGCTTGCGCGCCTGCAGGACCGGGTGCCGCCGTTCCCCAGTGACCAGGCGCGCGCCGTGATCGAGGCCGAGCTGGAACGCCCGATCGAGATCGCCTTCGCCGCCTTCGAGGACACGCCAATCGCCTCGGCCTCCATCGCCCAAGTGCACGCGGCCACGCTGCAGGACGGGCGCGAGGTGGTCGTGAAGGTGGTGCGCCCCGGCATCCTCAAGACCATCCGTGCGGATCTCGAGGTCATGCACCTGATCGCGGACCTGGCGGACCGCTACTGGTCCGAGGCCAAGCGCCTGCGCCCGCGCGAGGTGGTGGACGAATACGAAAAGACCATCACCGACGAACTGGACCTGATCCGCGAGGGCGCGAACGCCGCCGCGATCCACCGCAACTTCGAGGACAGCCACCTCCTCTACATCCCGGAGATCATCTGGGATTACACCCGCCGCAGCGTACTGGTGATGGAGCGCATCGGCGGCCTCCCGGTGGCCGATGTGGCCGCCCTGCGCGAACGCAACGTGGACCTGAAGCTGCTGGCCGAACGCGGGGTGGAGATCTTCTTCACCCAGGTGTTCCAGCACAACTTCTTCCACGCCGACATGCACCCGGGCAACATCTTCGTCGATGCCACCCACCCGGACGACCCGACCTACCTGGCCGTGGACTTCGGCATCGTCGGCTCGCTGCTGGACTCCGACCAGCGCTATCTGGCCGAGAACTTCCACGCCTTCTTCAACCGCGATTACCGCCGCGTGGCCGAACTGCACGTGGAATCCGGCTGGGTCCCGAAGGACACCCGCGTCGACGAGTTCGAGGCGGCGATCCGCACCGTGTGCGAACCGATCTTCCAGCGTCCGCTGGACGAGATCTCCTTCGGTCAGGTCCTGTTGCGCCTGTTCCAGACCGCGCGGCGGTTCAACATGGAGGTCCAGCCGCAGCTGGTGCTGCTGCAGAAGACCCTGCTGAACATCGAGGGCCTGGGCCGCCAGCTCTACCCCCAGCTGGACCTGTGGACCACGGCCAAGCCGTTCATCGAGAAATGGATGCACGAACGCATGGGCGTGCGCGCATTCATCCGCAACGCGCAGCAACACCTGCCGCGCCTGCTGGCGCACCTGCCGGAACTGCCGATACACCTGGAGAAGGCCCTGACCGTGGAGGAACAGCGGGCCGAGCGCGACGCCGCGCTACGCCGCCAGATCCTCGAGCTGGAAAACGGGCTGAGGCGCCAGTCCCGCCGCCGCAACGAAGGCTGGGCCGGCGTGGCCCTGCTGGCCCTCGCGGGGCTGGCCACGCAGCTGGAGGTCACCGCCTGGCAGGGGCTCGCCTGGCCGGTCTGGCCGCTCGCGCTGATCGGCGCCGGCGTGCTGCTGTTCAGCCTGCGCCCCGGCCCCCGGCGCCGTCCCGTCACGGACGACTGAGCCAGCCATCACGTGGGATGCGGCTTGAGTCGTAGCCTGACGCCACCTCACAGGGTCAAACGTCGAGCAGCAACCGCGCCGGGTCCTCGATGGCGTCCTTGATGGCGACCAGGAACTGCACCGCCTCGGCACCGTCGACCAGGCGGTGGTCGTAGGACAGGGCGACGTACATCATCGGCCGGACGACGACCTCGCCGTCCACCGCGACCGGGCGTTCCTTGATCGCGTGCATGCCGAGGATCGCGCTCTGCGGCGGATTCAGGATCGGCGTGGAGAACAACGAACCGAACACGCCCCCGTTGGTGATTGTGAAGGTGCCACCGCGCAGCTCGTCGATATCCAGCTTGCCGTCACGCGCGCGCTCGGCGTAGTCGCGGATGCGCCGCTCGATCTCGGCAATGGAGGCGTTGCCGGTATCGCGCAGGACCGGCACCACCAGTCCGCGCGAGGAGGAGACTGCGATGCCGATGTCGCTGTAGTGGTGATAGACGATCTCTTCGCCATCCAGTGCGGCATTGACGACCGGGAAGCGCTCGAGCGCGCGGCTGGCCGCGGCCACGAACAGACCCATGAAGCCGAGCTTGATGGAATGGCGCTTCTCGAAGGGCTCCTTGTAGCGGCTACGCAGGGCCATCGCCGCGGACATGTCGACCTCGTTGAAGGTGGTCAGCATCGCGGTGGTCTGCTTCGCTTCCAGCAGCCGTTCCGCGATGCGCGCCCGCAGGCGGGTCATCGGCACGCGCTCGATGCGCTCGGCTCGGTCTCCGGGGTCGGCCGGATGCGCCTGGGGTCGCGCCGCCCCGACGGAACCCGATGGCGTCGAAGAAGCCGCGGGCGCGCTGCGATCGCTGCGCGCCCGCTCCACGTCGGCACGCTGGATGCGCCCGTCGTCGCCGGTGCCCTCGACATCCTCCGGACGCAGGCCGGCTTCCTGCAGCAGGCGCCGCACGGCCGGCGTGGGCGGCGGGCTACCGGCCGCTCCGTTCCCGGCCCCGGACGGCGCGGGCTCGGGTGATGAGGCAGCGGCCGGTTCCTCTTCCCGTTCCCCCGTTGCAACAGACGCCGGCTTGCCGCCCTCCGTGGCTGTCGATGCCCTGGAAGGCGCTGCCTCATCCTCGGTCTCTTCGTCCGGGTCCTCCGGGGCGGCTTTGGCGGGCCCCAGATAACCCAGGATCGCGTCGGCCTTGACCACATCGCCCTCGTTGGCGGAGAGCTCCACCAGGGTTCCCGCACTGGGGGCCGACACCTCTAGGACCACCTTGTCGGTCTCCAGCTCGGCGATCAGCTCGTCGCGCTTGACGGCGTCACCAGCCTTTTTGTGCAGGGCGATCACGGTCGCATCGGCGACCGACTCGGGGAGTTCCGGGACCTGGATCGGGGTGCGATCGGATGCCATCTCGCTTCCTTGTTCTGTGCGTCTTTATCGAATGTTCAGGGCGTGGGGTGCGGCGTGTCACGCGAGCTGATCGGCCCGAACGCGCGCTCGAGCAGATCTTTCAGCTGCGCCTTGTGCACCTCGGGGTAACCGACGGCGGGCGCGGCGGCCGGGGGTCTCGCGACGGCGTGCAGGGTCTGGCCACGCACCGCCAGTAGCGGGTTGATACGCGGGGCGACAAACTCCAGGTAACCCTGGTTCTCCGGTTCATCCTGGACCCAGACGAATTCATCCGCCTCCGGATAACGCCCCAGCAATTCGGTCAGGCGCGCCTCGGGGAAGGGGTAACACTGCTCCAGGCGCAGGATCGCCGTATCCGCGTGCTCGCCCTCGGCCTGGCGCGCGGCCAGATCGTAGAAGATGCGCCCACTGGTCATCAGCACGCGCTTCACCTTGCCGGGATCCTCGATACGGGCGTCGTCGATGACCGTCTGGTACTGGCCCGTCGCCAGCGCATCGAGGTCGGAGACCGCGTCCTTGTGGCGCAAAAGGCTCTTCGGGGTCATCACGATCAGTGGCTTGCGATAGGGCCGCAGCATCTGCCGGCGCAGCAGGTGAAACATCTGCGCCGGCGTAGTGGGCACGCAGACCTGCATGTTCTCCTGCGCCGCCAGTTGCAGGAAGCGCTCCGGGCGGGCCGAGGAGTGCTCCGGCCCCTGCCCCTCGTAGCCGTGGGGCAGCAACAGGGTCAGGCCGGACAGGCGCCCCCACTTCTGCTCGCCGGAGGAGATGAACTGGTCGATCACCACCTGGGCGCCGTTCACGAAGTCGCCGAACTGCGCCTCCCAGACCACCAGGGCCTCGGGCGCGGCGGTGGCATAGCCGTATTCGAAGGCGAGCACGCCCTCCTCGGACAACAGCGAATCGATCACCAGGAAACGCGGGTGGTCCGGATCCAGGCGCCGCAACGGGACGATGGCCTTGCCGGTCTCCTGGTCGTGCAGGACCGCATGGCGGTGGAAGAAGGTGCCTCGGCTGGAGTCCTGCCCGGACAGGCGAATGCGGTAGCCGTCCTGGATCAGCGCGCCGTAGGCCAGGGTCTCGGCCGCACCCCAGTCCAGCGGCTGCTCGCCGCGCGCCATGGCCACGCGGGCATCCAGGATCTTCTGCACGCGGTCGTTCAGTCGGAAACCCTCCGGCGGGGTGGAAAGCTGCTCGAGGGTGCGCGCCAGACGGTCGGCGGGGGCGCCGGTGTCCACATCCTGGTCCCAGGTCTGGTTCAGATAGGGGCCCCAGTTGGTCGAGGATCCGGCATGGCTGTTGCGCTCGCGCAGCAACGACAGCGCCACCGGCTGGCCGGCATCCAGTCGGCCGCGATAGTCCTCCAGCGCTTGTTCCTGTGCGTCCTCGGTCGTCAGGCCCTCGCGGATCAGGCGTCTGGCGTAACGCTCGCGGGTGGTCGGCAGGTCGCGGATACGACGATACATATGCGGCTGCGTGGCGGCCGGCTCGTCGGCCTCGTTGTGGCCCTGGCGGCGGTAGCAGACGAGATCGATGACCACGTCCTTGCCGAAGCGCATGCGGTAGTCCAGCGCGATCTGGGTGATGAACACCACGGCCTCGGGATCATCGCCATTCACATGCAGGATGGGCGCGTTCACCATCTTGGCGACATCCGTGGCGTAATGCGTCGAACGAGCGTCCTTCAGGGTCGAAGTCGTGAAACCGATCTGGTTGTTCACCACCACATGCACGGTGCCCTTGGTGGAGAAGCCCCGGGTCTGGGACATGTTCAGGGTCTCCATGACCACGCCCTGCCCGGCAAAGGCGGCATCGCCATGGATCACCACCGGCATCACCCGGTTGCCCTTGCGATCGCCGACCCGCACCTGGCGCGCCCGCACTGAACCCTCCACCACCGGGGTGACGATCTCCAGGTGCGAGGGATTGAAGGCCAGCGCCAGATGCACCCGACCGCCCGGGGTATCCAGGTCCGAGGAGAAACCCATGTGGTATTTCACGTCGCCGGTGCCACGGTCGTCACGCGGACGCCCCTCGAACTCGTTGGCCAGCTCCTCCGGGGACTTGCCGAACAGGTTGACCAGCACGTTGAGGCGTCCGCGGTGTGCCATGCCGACCACGAACTCCTGCAGCCCACGCGCGCCGCCCCGCTGGATCAGGGCATTCAGCAGCGGGATCAGGCTTTCCGCGCCTTCCAGCGAGAAGCGCTTCTGCCCGACATAGCGCCGATGCAGATAGCGCTCCAGACCCTCGGCCGCGGTCAGACGCTCGAGGATCGCCAGGCGGGTGTCGTCATCGAAACCGAAGTGGCCATGGGCCGATTCCAGACGCTCCTGCAGCCAGCGCTTCTCGTCGGTGGCCATCAGGTGCATGTATTCCGCGCCGATGCCGGCGCAGTAGGTCTCCTTCAGCACCCGTTCGATCGTATCCAGCGAAACCCGCCCGTCGATGAACAGCGAGCCCGGATCAAAGGTGACATCGGGGCCGACCTGGTCGAGGCCGTGATGCTCGCGGCTCAGCTCGCGCGGTGGCTCCGGCGGTTCGCGCTCCAGAGGATCCAGACGGGCGCCAAAGTGACCGAGGTAGCGGTAGGCATTGATGAACTGCAGCACGCGGATCTGCAGCTGTTCATGGGCCAGATCGGGCCGATCGGTGGAGCGCCGGCGGCGTTCCGGGCGCGGCGCCCCTTCCAGCGAGCGGAAGTAATCGGCCCAGGCCGGCGGGACGGAATCGGGCTCGTCCTGGTAGCGCTCCAGCAGATCCTCGGCGAAAGCGAGGTTATCCGGGTGCAGCTCCTGCCCGGATACGGGGCTGTCCAGCCGGTGCCGGGATGGCATCTCGTTCATTCGCGGTCTCTTCCCATTCCTGATGCGTCGGCCTTTGGGACCTGATCGGCGCGCGAGGTTCCCGCGCGGAGTCGATGAATCAGCGTCTTCTTGAAGGCTGCCTCCGAGGGTAGCGCGTTTGCGCGGGCGAAGGCACACGGCCCGCATGCGGAACGTGCGATTCCGGCCGGGTTTCCCTACCATTCGCGCATGGATGTCTCCCCCCTGCTCGATTCCCTCAACCCGGCCCAGCGCGAGGCCGTGGCCGCCCCGCCGCATCCGGTGCTGGTCCTGGCCGGCGCCGGCTCCGGCAAGACCCGCGTGCTGGTGCACCGCATCGCCTGGCTGATTGGCGTCGAGGGCGTAGCCCCGCACAGCCTGCTGGCGGTCACTTTTACCAACAAGGCGGCGGCCGAGATGCGCGGGCGCATCGAGTCGTTGCTGGGGCACCCGGCCACCGGGCTGTGGGTCGGGACCTTCCATGGCCTCGCCCACCGCCTGCTGCGCCAGCACTGGCAGGAGGCGAAGCTGCCGCAGGCCTTCCAGATCCTCGACTCCGATGACCAGCTGCGCATGGTCAAGCGCGTGCTGCGTGCCCTGGAGCTGGACGAGTCGCGCTGGCCGCCCAAGCAGGCGCAGTGGTACATCAACGCGCGCAAGGACGAGGGCTCGCGCCCGGAACACCTGCCGGATACCGGCGACCCGGTCGCCCGCCAGTGGGTACGCGTCTACACCACCTACCAGCAGGCCTGCGAGCGCGCCGGTGTGGTGGACTTCGCCGAGCTGATGCTGCGCTCACTGGAACTGCTGCGCGACAACAAGGCCCTGCTAGAGCACTACCGCACGCGCTTTCGCCACGTGCTGGTCGACGAATTCCAGGACACCAACGACATCCAGTACGGCTGGCTGCGCCTGCTCGCCGGGGACAGTCCGGTGTTCGCCGTGGGCGACGACGACCAGTCGATCTACGGCTGGCGCGGCGCGAAGATCGAGAACATCCAGCACTTCCAGAAGGACTACCCGGGCACCCAGGTCGTGCGCCTGGAGCAGAACTACCGCTCCAGCGCCAACATCCTGAACGCGGCCAACGCCCTGATCCGGCACAACTCCGGCCGCCTGGGCAAGGAGCTGTGGACCGAGGGCCACGAAGGCGCACCGGTCCGCCTGTACACCGCGCTGAACGAGCAGGAAGAGGCGCGCTTCATCGCCGAGACCATCGCCCGCCACGTGGACCAGGGCGGGCTGTACCGCGAATGCGCGGTGCTATATCGCTCCAATGCCCAGTCACGCGTGCTGGAAGAGACCTTCATCGGCCGGCGCATGCCCTACCGGGTCTACGGCGGCCTGCGCTTCTTCGAGCGCCAGGAGATCCGCGATGCCCTGGCCTACCTGCGCCTGGCCGGCAACGGCGATGACGATGCCGCCTTCCTGCGCGTGGTCAACCAGCCCCCGCGCGGGATCGGCGAGAAGACCCTGGAGGGCCTGCGCCAGGCCGCCCAGGCAGCCGACACCAGCCTGCTGCAGGCCGCCACCCACGCGGTGGACGCCGACGCCCTGCCCGGACGCGCGCGCACCGCAGTCGCCGGGTTCGTGCAGCTGGTCCGCACCCTGCAGCAGGAGCTCCCGCGCCAGCCGCTGGCCGATCAGGTGGAACAGGCGATCGAGCGCGCGCAATTGCGCGAGCACTACAAAAAGGAAAAGGGCGAGCGTGGCGAGGCTCGGCTGGAAAACCTGGACGAGCTGGTAGGGGCCGCGCGCGCCTTCGACATGAGCAGCACCGCCGAGAGCGAGGAAGGCGAGGGTAATCGCTTGACCGAGTTCCTCGCCCACGCCGCGCTGGAGGCCGGCGAAGGTGCGGCCGACCCGCACGAGGACGCGGTACAGATGATGACCCTGCACTCGGCCAAGGGCCTGGAGTTTCCGCTGGTGTTCCTGACCGGCATGGAGGAGGGCCTGTTCCCCAACGCCCGCTCGCTGGAAGAGCCGGGGCGACTGGAGGAGGAGCGCCGCCTGGCCTATGTCGGCATGACCCGCGCCGAGCAGGAGCTGTACCTGATCCATGCCGAGACGCGGCGGCTGTATGGACGCGAGTCCTACAACGTCGCCTCGCGCTTCATCAACGAGATCCCCGAGGGCGCGCTGGAAGTGCTGCGCCCGCAGGCCTCACCGTATGGCGCGGGGCGCTTTGCCGCGGCCCGGAACAAGACGGCGGGCTTCGGGGCCATGGATGCGCAGGCCGCCGAGGCCTCCGCGGCGGGCCTGGCGATCGGCGCGCGGGTGCACCACGCGAAGTTCGGCGAGGGGCTGATCACCCAGTTCGAGGGTTCCGGCAACTCGGCCCGGGTCCAGGTGAACTTCGCCCACGCCGGCTCCAAGTGGCTGGTGCTGAGCTTCGCCAAGCTCGAAGTCCTGTAATCCACGGCTGAACGGCACGCCCGAAGCGGCCTTCCTGCACCACGAAGGGCACGGAGAAAAAGGACTCGAGGGGGTATCGCGCAAGGCCGGCGCATCCTGCCCGCGATGCCCCCCGTAGCGCACCCACCCCTGGCCGTCTTCGGACCTTCGTGGAGACACTAAAAAGCCCCGCCGAGGCGGGGCTTCGGGGCAAGCATGCGAAAGGCCCTTACTCGATTTTGATGTAGGCGAAGCCTTCCTCGTTCTGCAGCTCGGCCACGCGCACCACACCCGAGGGCACGAAGTTGACGTGGTCATAGATCAGGTCCTCGTCCAGACCGATCTGCGAACGGGTGATCTCGCACAGCTCGAGCTTCACGCCGTGGGTGCTGGCGAGGCTCATCAGGCGCCCACGCAGGGTGTCGCGCTCTTCCTTGAGTTCCTCGTCGGCCTCGAACGGGGTATCAGCCAGGTCGTCATCGGTCAGGAAGCGGATGCCGTGCGCCACGAACACGATGCGCACGTCGGCATCGATAAACTCGTTCTGGTAATGCGTCATCATGTTGTTGATGCTGGTCAGCATCGCGGAGAAGCGGCGCGGGTCGGCGAAGTCGGCGTGATAGACGACCTTGGCCTCCGGCTCGAAGGCCTTGGCCTGCGGCATGAAGGCAATGCTCGCCAGCAGGAGCGCCGCGAACAGCAGGGCCATGCCCGATGCTGTCGCCGGTGCGGCCCGAAGGGTCTGGTTGAATCGATTCATCCTGTTCTCCTTTGAATGGCTTTCTTTCTTCTACAGTAGACGCATGGACGGCCCCAGGCCATCCCCATCACGCGCAGGACCCGGTTGACGCTGGAGTGCCCCGGGGGTATGCTCTGCCGCCTTTCCAGAACCTAGCGATTTAACGCGAGGGAAGTACTTTGGCAAATATTGCTTCTGCCCGTAAGCGGGCCCGTCAGGCGGTCAAGAACCGCGCCCACAACATGGGGCTGCGCTCCCGTTTTCGCACGGCCATGAAGGCCGTGCTGAAGCCGCTGCACAAGGGCGATGCCCAGGCGGCCGCCGAGGCCTACAAAGAGGCCGTTCCGGTGATCGACAAGACCGTGAGCAAGGGCCTGATTCACCGCAACAAGGCGGCTCGCCACAAGAGCCGTCTGAACGCCCGCATCCGCGATCTGGCCCAGGGCTAAGCCCCCGGGTTCCGGGCCGGCACTGCCGGCCCGGCGGTTGCAGTGAATCGAAAAAAGCCGCTCCCCGATCTCGGGGTGCGGCTTTTTGTGTGGGCGCAATTCGTGAAGGCCTAGGATACTCTGATCCATTCGCGCGCCTCCCGGCACGCGCGTCCATCAGCGCGTCTTCAGGGCTGGAACACCCGCGCCTCGCCCTCGCCGCGCGGATCGGAAGCCGCCTCCAGGCGACCCGCCCCGCGCTCCCACAGGATGGCGTGCATGTCACCGAACGGACGCACCTGCGGCACCAGCTGATGCCCACGCGAGACCAGCTGGCCACGCAGTTCGGCATCGAACACCCCGGTCTCGTGTTCCACCCGATCGGGCAAATACTGGTGGTGATAGCGAGGCGCCGCGACGACCTCCTCGATGGATTGCCCCTCGAGCACGCCGAACACACCGTGCAGGACCATGGTAATGATGCGGCTGCCACCCGGCGTGCCCAGGATCGCCACGCGATCCTCGGTCTCGACGAAGGTCGGGCTCATGCTCGATAGCGGGCGGCGCTGCGGCGCGATGGCATTGGCCTCGAAACCGACCAGGCCATAGGCGTTGGGCTCGCCCGGCTTCGCCGAGAAGTCGTCCATCTCGTTGTTCAGTAGCACGCCCGTCCCGGGCACCACGTAGCCGGACCCAAACGGGTAGTTCAGCGTCAGCGTGGCCGCGACCCGGTTGCCCTCGGCGTCGATCACGGAAAAGTGCGTCGTCTCGCGGCTCTCGGCCGCGGCCGATCTCGGAACCTCGGCCTGCGGCTCCACTGACAGCGGCAGGTAGCGGCTGGGGGTGGCCGTGTCGGGATGGATGGTGGCGCGCAGGCCGGCCGCGTAGTCGCGCGACAGCAGCCGCTCCAGCGGCATATCCACATGGTCCGGGTCGCCCAGGTGCTCGGCGCGATCACGATAGGCGCGGCGCATCGCCTCGATGGTCAGGTGGACGCGCATATCCGGCGCCAGTGCCTCGAGGTCGTAGAACGCCAGGATGTTCAGGATCTGGCCGAGCGCGACCCCGCCGGAAGATGGTGGCGAGGCGGTGGTGATCGTGGCGCCAAGATAGTCCAGACGCACGGGGTCACGCTCGACGACCGCGTACCCCGCCAGGTCGTCCAGAGTCCAGATACCGCCGGCCTCGCGCACGCCGGCGACCAGGCGCTCGGCCAGATCACCGGTATAGAAACCATCACGGCCTTCGTCCGTCAGGCGCCGGAGGGTCACGGCCAAGTCCGGCTGGCGCAGAATCGCGCCTTCGTCCGGCAGGCGACCCGCCTCAAGGTAAATGTCTCGTGCGTCAGCCCCGTCGCGCAGGGCCTGATGACGAAACCCCGCCATCTGCAGGTAGCGGCCGCTGACCGGAACACCGTCCTCGGCCAGACGGATCGCCGGGGCCAGGCTGTCGGCCAGCGAAAGGCGTCCGTATTCCCGCGCCAGGTGATCCATGCCGGCGGGCATGCCGGGGATGCCGGCGCCAAGCACGCCATCCAGCGACAAGCCGTCGATCACCTCGCCGTCGGCATCCAGATACATGTCGCGGTCGGCCGCGGCCGGGGCGGTCTCGCGGGCATCGAGCATCACGCTGCGGTCAGAGGATGCCTCGTACAGCAGGAAGAACCCGCCGCCCCCGAGCCCGGAGCCGTAGGGCTCGGCTACACCCAGGGCAGCGGTAATCGCGACGGCGGCATCGAAGGCATTGCCGCCGTCGCGCAGTACGGCCTCGCCCGCCTCGGTGGCGGCCGGGTGAGCGCTCGCCACTGCGTGCTGCCCCGGGCCGGCCAGCGCCAGCGGCGCCGCCAGCGACAGGGTGACGAAGACCGCGCAGTGCAGGAGCGGGCGGCGCCAATCCATGTCGCGGCCTACTTCGCGGCCATCAGGGCGTCGTACTTGGCCGTCAGCTGCTCGCGGGTCTCCTTGTGATCGGGATCCAGCGGGATGCAGTCCACCGGGCAGACCTGCTGGCACTGCGGCTCGTCGAAATGGCCGACACATTCGGTGCACAGCGTGGGGTCGATCTCGTAGATCTCGTCCCCCGGGTAGATGGCCTCATTCGGGCACTCGGGCTCGCAGACATCGCAGTTGATGCATTCGTCGGTGATCATCAGGGCCATGGGCCGTTCCTCGTATCCAGTGGCGGGGCCCGGCTAGCGTGCTGCGCCGTTTTGTTCGGCCAGCATGCGCGCCACACCGGGGCTAACGAATTTTGAGACGTCGCCGCCCAGTCGGGCGATTTCCCGTACCAGACTGGAGGAGACGAAGCTGTACTCCTCCGCTGGCGTCAGAAACAGCGTTTCGACCTCCGGCGCAAGCTGTCGGTTCATCGCTGCGAGCTGGAATTCATGTTCAAAGTCGGACACCGCGCGCAATCCGCGCAGGATCACGTTGGCCTGCTGCGCATGGACAAAGTGCGCGAGCAGGACATCGAAGCCCTGCACCTCCACGCCCGGGATGTCACCCACCGCCTGCTCGGCCAGGGCCACGCGGGTCCCCAGCGGGAAGGCCGGACCCTTGTTGGGACTGGCGGCCACCGCGACCACCACGCGATCGAACAACCGTGCCGCACGCCGCACGATGTCCGTGTGACCGTGGGTGATCGGGTCGAAGGTGCCGGGATAGATGGCGGTAACGGACATGGGCGAAAGGCCGGCCGGGAAAGCCCCCATTAGACCGCAAGCACCACGAACAGACAAAATGCCTTTCGCGCACACCGCGCCCGCCCCAACCAAGGACTGCCCGATGAGTGATGACTACCGCCCCCCGCTCGCCGACTACTGGGACCAGCTCGAGTCCCGCTACGGCGGCGGCTTCAACTTCCAGCAGATCTCGCGCGACGAACTGGCGCAATTGGTGGAGCACCTGCGTCAAGCGGTAAAGAATGACCCGCAGGTCACGGACGTGGAGAAGCAGAACCTGGGCCTGGTGCTCAAGCACGCCGAACAGGCCCTGGAAAAACGCTCCGCCTGACGCAACAGGGACTGTCACTGCGAGCGTTGCGCGGTCATCCACACCCTGCCGATCGCCGCGGGCTTCGCGACTCGCGATGACGGAACCCGTGCGGTCTTACCGCGCGCGTGCCTCGGTCGCCACGGCACAGGGCGGCAGGACTCGACACTCGGCGCCGCCGTCCGGAGCCTCCGCCGCAGCGACCAGGGTGCGCGCATACGCTCCCGGTCCCGCCAGATCGGCCGCACAGCTCGCGGCCTCGCGTGCCTGCTCGCCGCATTCGCGGGCGATCAACACGTGCGCGAGGTTGTTCCAGCCCTCGTGGCGGGCCGGGTCGCGCTCGACCAGCGCCCGCAGGGCATTCTCCGCCGCCGGCAGATCGCCCTGGGCAAAGGCCACGTTGGCGCGGCCCACATAGGGGATCGGTTCATCGGGCCAGCGATCCATGGCGGTTTCGTAGCCCATGGCCGCCGCCGCAAAACGCCCGGTCTGTTCCAGTTCGTTGACCGCACGCAGCCAGCGCAGCGGCTGGGCGGTGGCCGGCAGGGTATCGGGGGGCATCACAAGGAAGGCCCAGCGCTCACCCCGCGCCCAGGTGCGCTCGAAGCGGGCAAAGGAATTCACGTGGCGCTGGATCGGGCCGCTGCGCAGGAAGATCTCCCGATCCTCCAGGTCGTATCCGATAACCACCGCAAAGTGCCATTCCGGGATCAGGGCCACCCCGAGGTTCTGGAACACCACCACCGGGTTGCCCGCCGCCACCTCGCGCAGGATCGCCTCCAGTTGGGGCTCGATACGGTAGGCCACCTGGTCGCGCGCGCGCACCGCCGCGCGCATCTCGGTCTGCAGGCTGCCCGCGCGGGCGGGGATGTAAACCTCCTCGATCAGATCATCCAGCGCGGCGTCGATACCCCGGGCATTCAACGCCGTGGCCAGCGCGGCGGGGCCGCACTGGTATTGCTCCTGGGGAAAGAACGGCGTGTCAGCCAGTTCGACGCGCGCCGGCAGGTCCGTCGGACGCTCGCTCGCCAGACCCGCGCTCTGCGGCGCGGTGGCACAACCGGTCAGCCAGAGAAGCGCGGCGAGCGCGAGAAACCCCGTAACTCGCCGCGTCGAGATGGACCCCATGCAGGGCGTGGCTTAGCGGGACGGTCCGACAAACGAGAAGATGTCGGTCACACCCACCGCATCCAGGATCACGAACACCACGAACACGATGGCGACCACACCCAGGACGCTGGCCGCGCCGGCCGGGTCGGTCTCCATGTGCGCCTCCAGCTGCGCCAGTTCGTCGTCGGTCAGGCGGGCCACACGCTGCTCGGCGCGCTCGGGATCAACCCCCATCTCGATCAGCTGCGCGCGAACCTCGGCGTCATTGAGCTGTTCCAGCAACTGGGCGCGGGTGTCGTCCGCGCTGGCCTGCTGGATCATGCTGCCGGTATCCAGCATGCCGACATCGGCGAATGCCGGGGTGGCGGGCAGCAGGGTCAGGGCCAGCGCGACCAGCAGTGCCGCGGGTGCGGACAGAACTCGACGGAACGAATGAACGCTCATGGGCAGACTCCTTGAAATCGGTGAACGGTTGTTAGAAGTGTAGCCCGCCAGAGCCGCGAATTGACCGGCCGCAAACGAAAATCGCGGCCGGTTTCACACGTCTGTCAGCTTTCGCCGGGGGCGTCGACCACCTTGATCTCGTACTCCAGGACCTCGACACCACGCGCCCAGGCCCCGCCGCACACGGAGTTGTCGCGCGTGCGCTCCTGGGTCTCGCCCGGACCCAGGGTGCGCCACAGGCGGGTCGTCGTGCGCACGTCGTCTTCCAGCTCTCCGGGACAGTTGTAGGCGGTCTTGGTGACCCGGACTTCCAGCCAGTCATCCGTGTTGTTGGTCGCGCGCCACTGTCCGCGCACATTGGCGCAGCCGTATTCGTGCATGCGGTATTCGAAGGCGACCTCGTCCGGCGAACCGTCCGCCGGAGCGAAGTAGGCGCCCTGGGCCGCGACCTGGCCGGGCGCGACAAACGCGGCGGCCAGCACACTGGCAGCGGTCAGGGCGAGAGTGCGATTGAGAATGCGCGAGTACATGATTTCCTCCATCCGGGATCCGGTTGTGGGCCCGTCTTGCGCGGGCTTGGCAGAGAATAGACGCTGGCCAGACGACGTTTGTGCCGATTCCGGTTGTCTGGCGGGGTTTTTTCCCGCCAGCCCCGGTCGTTGGCTCCCATCCTCGCAAACCGAGCTGAAACGCATATGAACGAGATCGTGCCCGATTCGACCCTGACCTGCCCGGAATGCGGGCACCAGAAGACGGAAACGATGCCCACCGACGCCTGCCAGTGGTTCTACGAATGCACCGGCTGCGGGGCCCTGCTCCGGCCACTTCCAGGGGACTGCTGCGTGTTCTGCTCCTACGGCACCGTGCCCTGTCCGCCCATCCAGCAGGAGGGCCCGGGCGGCTGCTGCGCCTCGTCATGAGGCCGGCGCGCGTGACCGCCGCCCTGGGACGCCTGCGCGGCGACTTCCCGCTGGAACAGCGCCTGCGGGATGCCCCCGAAGCCGTGCGCGCCGCCTATCTCGAAGTCCTGGAACACTGGCGCCAGCGCGGACGGCCACCAGAGGCCCGGGAGCTGGATATCCGCGCGCTGGAGCGACTGGCCGCGCTGGATGCCGTGGCGCATCAGGCCCAGGGTCTGGGCTGCTACCCGTACAGCGCCGCACCGGGCAGCATCACGGTCAGCGTCGCCGATGGCAGCCCGGTCGCCGCGATGTGCGCCGTCGATGCCCTGGCCATCCCGATGCTAAGCGGTGCACATAGCCGGATCGAGGCGGCCTGCAGCCACTGTGGCGCCGCGCTCAGCCTGGAATCCGGGCCCACCGCGGTTGCGGATACGGCCTCCGTGTGGGTGCATTACCGGCCGCGCCGCACGGACAACACCCCGTGCTGCACCAGCCTTTGTGAGGGCATCACCTTCGTCTGTGCGCGTTGTGCACCGGCCGAACACGCGGACTATCTGCGCGTCGACGAGGCGGACAGGGTCGCCCGGCAGTTCTTCGCCTTCCAGCGGGCCTGGCTGGACGCCGACGCCCACTCGCCCGGAAATGACTAGTCGGTCTTGACCTCGAACGGAGGGCAACGCTTGGGCAGCAATTCGCCCCGGATGCGCGGGTAGCAGGGCAGGCCCTGGTCGAACGGCGGGGCGTCCTCGCCCTGGATCAGCGGGCGCAGGTAATCGCGCGCGGCCTGGGTGATGCCGTAGCCGTCCGGGGTGATGTACTCGCGCGGCATGCCCTGCTCGACGTCGGCCACGGTCTCCAGCGGGGTAAAACCGATGCTCCAGCGGTAGGGATCGTTGGAATCGCGACGGATGATCGGCATGAAGGCATCCTCGCCGGCCACCACGCCCTCCACCGCCGCACGGCCACAGGCATAGGCCTGCTCCACGTCCACCTTCGACGCGATATGCCGCGCGGAGCGCTGGATATAGTCGACCACCGCCCAGTGCAGCTTGTGTCCGGTCTGTTCGCGGATCAGCTCGGCCAGGCGCGGGGCTGCGCCGCCCAGCTGGGTGTAGGCATACACATCATGGCTTTGTGCCACCGAGAACAGGGTGCCATCCGGATTCTTCAGACCCTCGGAGACCACCACCACACAGTAGCCGTGACGCTCGATCGTCCGGTTCAGGTGCTCGAGAAAGTCGTCCTGGTCAAACAGGGTCTCGGCGAACAGGATCAGCATCGGCGGCTGGCCATCGAACTCCTGCGCCAGTGCGGCGGCGGCCGCCAGCCAGCCCGCATGCCGACCCATTACCTCGAGCACGAACACCTTGGTGGAACTGGTGTGCATGGACTCGACATCCAGACTGGCCTCGCGCACGACCGTGGCGATGAACTTGGCGGCGGAGCCGAACCCGGGGCTGGAGTCGGTCACGGCGAGATCGTTGTCGATCGTCTTGGGCACGCCGATCGCCTTGATCGGGAAGCCCATGCGATCCCCCATCCTGGCGATCTTCAGCGCGGTATCCATGGAACCGCCGCCGCCGTTATAGAAGAAGGTGCCGATGTCATGGGCGCGGAAGACCTCGACCAGGCGTTCGTACTGCTCCGGATCCTTGTCAGGATCGCCCAGGTCGAAACGGCAGGAGCCGAACGCCCCGCCGGGGGTATGACGCAGGGCCGCGAGGGTCAGCGGGTCCTCCTGATCCAGGTCGATGATCTCCTCGCGCAGGACACCGAGGATGCCGTCGCGCGCCGCATAGATCTTGCCGAAATGGGCCGGATGGGCGCGCACCGCCTCGATCACCCCCCAGGCGCTGGCGTTGATGACGGCGGTAACCCCGCCGGACTGGGCGTACAGCGCGTTTTGCGGCATGCGAATCTCCCTTGTGGATACAGCCCCGGATGCCATGCACGACAAGTGCCAGCCCGCTCAAGCCATGAACTACCCGTCGGATCGGCCCATCCGGGTGCTTTTGCTACACTATGCCGGTTAAGACACTCGGCGCACCGGGGCCGTTCGCCCCGTCATGGTGCTCACGCACCTCGATTGCGCGGTGTCACCCGATTCACAACAGCATCAGGATTGCATCATGCATATCGGCACGACTTTGACCAACTACATTATCGAGACTCAGCGCGGTATCCAGGGCGCGACCGGCGAATTCACCGGCCTGCTGAACGATATCTCGGTGGCCTGCAAGAAGATCTCCGACCTCGTCGACAAGGGTGACCTGGTCGGCGTTCTCGGCTCCGCCGGCTCCGAGAACGTGCAGGGCGAGACGCAGAAGAAGCTCGACATCATCACCAACGAGGTGTTCATCGAGGCCCTGGGCCACAACGGCCACGCCGCCGGCCTCGCCTCCGAGGAGATGGACGAGATCTGCGAGATGCCGGCCGGCGCCCCGCGTGGTCATTACCTGGTCCTGTTCGACCCGCTGGACGGCTCCTCCAATATCGACGTGAACGTCTCCGTCGGCACGATCTTCTCCATCCTGAAGGCGCCGGAAGGCGTCTCCGATCCGAAGACCGAGGACTTCCTGCAGCCGGGCACCAAGCAGATCGCCGCCGGCTACTGCCTGTACGGTCCGTCCACCATGATGGTGCTGACCACCGGCAAGGGCGTGCAGATGTTCACCCTGGACAAGGACTTCGGCGAGTTCCTGCTGACCAAGGACAGCGTGCAGATCCCGGAAGACACCGAGGAATTCGCGATCAACATGTCCAACAGCCGCTTCTGGGAGGCCCCGGTCAAGCGCTACATCGACGAATGCCTGGCCGGCAAGGAAGGCGCCCGCGACAAGGACTTCAACATGCGCTGGGTGGCCTCCATGGTCGCCGAGGTGCACCGCATCCTGTCGCGCGGCGGCGTGTTCATGTACCCGATGGACTCCAAGATGCAGGCCAAGGGCACCGCCGGCAAGCTGCGCCTGATGTACGAGGCCAACCCGATGAGCTTCATCATCGAGCAGGCCGGCGGCGCCTCCACCACCGGTCGCGAGCGCATCATGGATATCAGCCCCACGGGCATTCACCAGCGCGTGCCGGTAGTCCTGGGCGCGAAGAACGAAGTGGAGCGGATCACCCGCTACCACAACGAGGGCTAAGAACCCCTCGCGCCTCGGGCACCCCGATGCGCTCCCCAAGGCCCGGCCCCGCAAGGCGCCGGGCCTTTTTGTTGCAATCAAGGACAACGCGGATGGGCTCGGACAAGCGCTGCCCAATCCGAACGGACGTGACGGATGACAGAGCCCTCGGATAAACGACCAGACGCCCCGACCCGGGGCGAAGCCTTTCGTTACTGGCTCAAGCTCGGCTTCATCTCGTTCGGGGGTGCCGCCGGGCAAATCGGGATGATGCACGAGGAGCTGGTGGAACGGCGTCGCTGGGTCTCCGAGAACCGCTTCCTGCACGCGCTGAACTACGCGATGGTCCTGCCGGGGCCGGAGGCGCAGCAGCTCGCCACGTATCTCGGCTGGCTGCTGCACGGCACCTTCGGCGGCCTGATGGCGGGGCTGCTGTTCATCCTGCCCTCGCTGGTCCTGATCACCGGGCTGTCCTGGGTGTACCTGGCCTTTGGCGACGCGCCCACGGTGGAGGCCGTGTTCTACGGCATTAAGCCGGCGGTGATCGCAATCATCGTCTATGCCGGCTGGCGCATCGGCGGACGCGTGTTGAACAACGGCCTGCTATGGCTGATGGCCGTTGCGGCGTTCCTGGCGATCTTTGTGCTCAACATCCCGTTCCCGTACATCATCATCGCCGCGGGGCTGCTCGGCTGGCTGGGCAGCCGGGTCTGGCCGGAACGCTTCCGCAGCGGCGAATCGCACAGCGCCGGCAGCCACAAGGCCACAGGGCCGGCCGTGGTGGACGACGACACCCCACCCGCGCCCTGGATGCAGTTTCGCTGGTCGCGGGTGTTCCGCTTCCTCTTGGTCGGCCTGGGCCTGTGGGCCGCGGTGTTCGGTTTGCTGCTCACGGTATTTGGCTGGGACGCCACGCTGACCCGCATGGGCCAGTTCTTCACCCAGACCGCGTTGGTGACCTTCGGCGGGGCCTACGCGGTGCTGCCATATGTCTATCAAGGCGGGGTGGAGACCTACGGCTGGCTGAGCCCGACCCAGATGATCGACGGGCTCGCGCTGGGCGAGGCCACGCCGGGGCCGCTGATCATGGTGGTCACCTTCGTCGGCTTCATCGGCGGCTGGACCCAGGCGTTTCTCGGCCCGGATCAGGTACTGCTGGCCGCCTTGCTCGGGGCGCTGGTCGCGACCTTCTTCACCTTCCTGCCGTCGTTCCTGTTCAGCCTGGTGGGCGCGCCCCTGGTCGAGCGCACCCGGGGCGATCTGCACTTCACCGGACCGCTGACCGGCATTACCGCCGCCGTGGTCGGGGTGATCGTGAACCTGGCCGTGTTCTTTACCTGGCACGTCCTGTGGCCTGCCGGCTTCGAGGGCACCTTCGAGTGGTTCTCGGCCCTGCTCGGCATCGCCGCCTTTATTGCCCTGGCCCGTTTCCGGGTGGGCATCATCCCGCTGATCCTCGTCTGCGCCGTGCTCGGCGCCGGGTATCGGCTCCTGCTGTAGGCACCCTGGCCTGCCGGGCCAGGCGAAAGGCACCGATCAAACCACTCGGCCCTCCAGGGTAGCCGCAGCCTCGGTATTCGCCGCCAGCACCTGCAGGTTGGTCACCGTGTGGTCCGCGATGTTGGTCAGCGCCTCGCGAGTCAGGAAAGCCTGGTGGCCGGTGACCAGCACGTCGTCGCGCTGCATCAGCCGCGCCAGGCGGCGATCGGGCAGCCCGGCCAGCGACCAGTCGCGGAAGAACAGCGAGGCCTCGTTCTCGTACACATCCATCGCCAGCCCGCCGAGCTGACCGGACTCCAGCGCGGCCTCGGCCGCATCCGTATCAACCAGCGCCCCGCGGGCGGTGTTGATCAGGAAGGCCCCGCGCGGGAGCCGCGCCAGACTGTCACTATTGATCAGGTGGCGGTTTTCGCGAGTCAGCGGACAGCTGAGGCTGAGCACCTCGGACTGCGCCAGCAGCGCATCCAGCTCGAGGTACTGGACGCCCGCGGCCTGCAGCTCGGCGTTCGGATACGGGTCGTGCGCCGCCACCCGGCAGCCGAAGCCCAGCATGATGCGCGCAAAGGCCTGGCCGATGCGGCCGGTGCCGACGATGCCCACCGAGCGGCCAACGAGATCGAATCCGGTCAGGTGATCGAGGCGAAAATCACCTCGCCGCGTGCGGTCCCAGGCGAGGTGAACGCGCCGGTTCAGCGTCATCAGCAGGGCGACGGCGTGCTCCGCAATCGCGTTCGGGGAATAGGCCGGCACCCGCGCCACGCGCACGCCACGCTCGCGGGCGCGGTCGATATCCAGGTTGTCGTAGCCGGAACAGCGCAGCGCCACCACATGCACCCCGTGATCGGCGAGCCCGTCGATCACGCGCCGATGCAAGTCATCGTTGGTAAAGACGCAGACCGCATCCGACCCTGTGGCAAGGTGCACCGTCTCTGCGGTCAGGCGTTCGGCATGCAGGAGAGGCTTCATGTCCGCCGCTTGAAAAGCAGGGAGCAGAAACTCGCGATCGTGTTGCTGAACACTGAATACGGTGACCCGCATAACGTTCTCTCTAATCCATAGGTTGAATAAGGGCTCGCGTAGTACCTGCGCACGCTAGGTCCCCAAGGGGTTTCCCAACGATGCCTCGTTCCGGTGTTTGCGCATGAGGGAGGAACCGGCCCTGGGCAGCGACGATGCGCGTGCCCCCATGGAACCGCCCCCGAGACCGGACGATGGCACCAGCATAACGCAGGATCGGGCGCTGTCACGGGCAGACTCCAACCCCCTGGTGGCTTTGTCAGACGAGGTCGCGGGGGATCTTCACGTCCCAGTTGCGGGCATAGACGCGACGCTCGCCCTCGTACGCATCCAGCTGGGCGTGGATCTCGAAATCGGTCGGGGTCGAGGTGAGCACCGTTCGGGTTACCGTGCGCACCGCCCAGTCGCCACGCCGGAAGCCGCGCTCCCACAAGGTCTCCCCACGCGCCGAGTTGAAGTCGTCACCCCGGTAGCTGTACCACTCCAGCGCCTTGCGCTGCATCTCCAGGTTCAGGTCGTCCAGCCGTACCGTCCCCGCATCGTTGGTCACCTCCAGGGTCGACTCGTCCTCGGCCAGGTCGCGAATGACCCGCCAGTTGTGCCGCTGCGGCGTTAGCTGATGGGTTTGTGTCGAGGGGGGCGCGCCCTCGGGGGGCGGGAAGGCGATTCGGGCATCCATGTCTTCGCGCGGCGCGCGCCGGGGCAGAAGCAGACGGCTCGCGCCCGCCATGATCCGCAGCCGCACCGGCCGCGGCGCCGGCCATGCCAGCGGGAAGTACGAAGTCGACAGCGACAGCCGGATGCGATGCCCCCCCGGGAAGCGCTGCGCGACGTCGTTGAACTTGACCCGGACGCGGTAGGTTTTCCCGGGCTCCAGGGGTTGCGGAGTCTCGGCGCCTTCGCGGTGGGTCAGGTTGAGCAGCCCGTAGGTGACGCGGGTCGCCTTGTCGTCAGTGGCAACATCGGACAATCGCGCCGCAACCATTGCGACGGGCTGGTCGACGCTCAACTCCAGCTCCAGCATCGCCGCGCCGAGGATCTCCAGGGACTCTTCCAGCGGGGCGCTGGTAAACACCAGGGCACCCCCATCCTCTTCGCGCTGGTCATGGGGCAGGTCCGGGGTCGCGGCATACGAGCACCACTTGCCGGCGAACAGTCCCACGCTCAACGGGGACTGCACGCTCATCTCGCGCTCCGGGATCACGACCGATCTGGTTTCCAGCCTGCCCGGCCAGGCCAGCATCAAGGGCTCGGGTTCGACGTTCGCCGAGGGCCAGTGCGGTTCCCCTACCCAGCGGCCAGGGCGTTCCTGGTAGTGGCTGGTTGGCGGGACGCTGTCCTGCATCCAGACCCGCAGCATGGGTTCGTCCATGATCCCGTTCTGCTCGCCCTTCAGCCAGCGGTCCCACCAGCGCAGACATTCCTGCAGGAAACCGATGGCCGGGCCCGGCACGCCCTGATGCGGATACTTGTGGCTCCAGGGGCCGACCAGGCCCAGTCGTGGCCCCTGCAGGTTGGCCAGCAGGCGAAAGACGGCATTGGAGTAGCCGTCCGCCCAGCCACTGACCGCCAGCACCGGCGTCTGCACCGCGGACCAGTCCTCGCAGATCGAGCCGTGTTGCCAGTATTCGTCGCGGCGCTGGTGGCGCAGCCACTGTTCCAGCCACAGGCCGCTGCCCTCCAGGCGCTGGAGCCACATCTCGCGCCAGCGCGCGCCCACGATCTCCGGATCCGGCGGCAGCGAGTTGTACGCGAACATGGTGGAGGCCCAGGACAGGGTGTCACCGAGCAGGCACCCGCCCATGTGGTGGATATCATCGGCGTAACGGTCGTCGGTGGAACACACGCTCACCACGGCCTTCAGCTCAGGCGGACGCAGGGCGGCGACTTGCAGGCCGTTGAATCCGCCCCAGGAGATGCCAATCATGCCGACGTTGCCATTGCACCAGTCCTGCTGCCCGATCCAGCGCAGGATCTCCACGCCGTCGTCCAGTTCCTGCTGCAGGTATTCGCCCTCCAGCACCCCCTCGGAGTCGCCCGATCCGCGCAGGTCCACCCGCAAGCAGGCGTAGCCGTGACCGGCAAAGTAGTGATGCATCGTGTCGTCGCGCAGCCGGGTCGAGTCACGGCGGCGGTACGGGATGTATTCCAGGATCGCAGGTACCGGCTGCTGCCCGGCGCCCGCAGGGCGCCACAGACGGGCGGCCAGGCGCGTGCCATCGGCAAGCGGGATCGGGATGTATTCCTCGACCTCCACCGCGCAGGGAAAGTCGTGGACAACATTCATGACTGTACCTCGCTCGGGGGTGTGGCGGGCTCGAACTCCATGGGTAGCCGCTCCATCACGCGTGTGTAGGTCCGCTCCAGTTCGGTGTTGTCCGCGGCCCCGATAAACAGGGTCGCGACCTCGTAGGAGTAGCTGTCCTGATAACAAAGCTGCGACAGCATCATGCCCTCCTGGACTTCGATCTGTATGGCCACACTCGGGAACTCGGCCTCGACGGCCGCGATGTCCGCCGGCGTGGGCATCCGCACGACCCGTGCATCCTGGTACCGGCGAACCATGAACTTGGCCGCACATCGGAAGGCCCCCTGGCGATGGGGCATCGTCGGCGCGCGCCCCAAGCCCAAATCAATCATCACCTGATGGTGATAGCAGCCATCCACCATCCGGAACAGCGGGGCATGAGACTTGGAGATGCGGGTGTTGATCTCCAGCAGCCAGATCCGGTCCGTGGCCTCATCCCAGTAGAACTCCACGTTGAACGGGGCGCAGTCATAGCCCACCTGCCGGATCACGCGGTCCGCTATCTCCTCCATCCGTGCCTGTACCGTCTGCGGAAGGATGGACGGGTACTGGTAGCGGGAGAATGAGGAGCCGGCCGCACCCTCGCGCAGGGAATCGACAGCACCGTAAATCCGGACCGCGCCCTGCCAGGCATACCCCTCCAGGGTGCACTGACGCCCCTCCGATATCAGCGCCTCGGCAATGCAGTGATTGCCATCGACCCCGGCCACCTCCGGAGGCAGTGTCGCGTGCCCCAGGACATGGTTGAAGGGCTCGCCGAAGCGGTCGATCTCCCTGCGGATCCGCTCCATGGCACGCCGGAAGTCGTCCACATCGTCGATGCGGAAGCCGAGGTAGGAGAGCACCGATTTCACCGGTTTGATCCAGAACGGAAAATCCAGGGTGACCTCGCGCAGGGGATCGTCGGCAAACGGGTTGACCGCGCAGAAGGCCGGGATGTGTTCGGGTGCAGCGCGGGCCTGTTCAAGCCGGCTCCAGTACTTGTGCTCGCACTTCAGCACGCTTTCCAGGGTCGGCCCCGGCAGGTCCCTGGCCTGACGCAGGAGGGGCAGGATCGTGCTGACCGGGAAGTCCCAGAAACCGACCACGGCATCCGCCGTGCCGGGAAACTGGCTCAACCGTTCGCGACCCTCGATCAGGATCCGACGCACCGGAAACCGGGCGCAGGGCTTGACCTCCTCGCGTGTGAACAGTGCGTGGAAGGCATAACCCTCCGCCCCAGGCAGGGTCTGGAGCTGGCCCAGATGGAAGTCGTCCAGACCGACGACGAAGATGTTGTGCCTCGCCGGCGAATTCATAACTGGCATCGTTTTCCCCGGACAACGGGTCGCCAGGGCCGCACACCGCCCTCCATGGAGTGTGGCAGGTATCCGGGTTATTACCAGCCCGGGATGTCGCTGGATCGCGCCCCGCTCTTGCCGCACTATGGACGGGTGTGGGGCCTTGCCGTACCGAGCGGCTCGCCCAAGGGCCAGGAGCCGTCTGTGGAAGTGATCGCACCACAAGCCGTGGATACGCTGATCCGCCTGCTGAGCGGCGACGGCTACGAGGTGGTGGGGCCGACACGGCGCGATGGCGCGATCGTCTACGACCGGGTGGGCGGCCTCGAGGACCTGCCGGTGGGCTGGACCGACGAGCAGGCCCCCGGGCACTACCGCCTGCGCGAACGCGACGACGACGCGCTGTTCGGCTACGTGGTCGGGCCGCATTCCTGGAAGAAGTACCTGTTCCCGCCCGAGGAGACCCTGTTCCGGCTGACCCGCCAGCCGGACGGCAGCTTCGTGACCCAGCCCGGCACCTCCGACGCGCCGCGCCGTGCCTTCATCGGCATGCGCGCCTGCGAGCTGGCGGCGATCGACGTGCAGGACCGGGTGTTCCTCGGCCAGGCGGTGCAGGACCGCGGCTATGCCGCCCGCCGGCGGGACCTGTTCATGGTTGCGGTCAGCTGCGCCGAGCCGGGCGGAACCTGCTTCTGCGCCTCCATGGATACCGGCCCGCGCGCCCGCGAGGGCTTCGACCTGGCGCTGACCGAGGTGATCGACGCCACCCAGCACTTTCTGGTCGCCGAGGCGGGATCCGAGGCGGGTCGCGCGATGCTCGACCGGCTCGATCCGCGCCCGGCCAGCGATGCCGAGCAGGCCGCCGCCGCGCGGGTGTGGGCCGAGGCACCGGAAAAGATGGGCCGGCAGATGCCGGCGGATGCCCGCGAGGTCCTGAACCGGGCCCTGGAACACCCGCGCTGGGAGGAGACCGCCGAGCGCTGCCTGTCCTGCTCCAACTGCACCCTGGTCTGCCCCACCTGCTTCTGCTCGCAGGTCGAGGAGGTCCCCGATCTGGAAGGCCAGCGCACCGAGCGCGTGCGGCGCTGGGATTCCTGCTTCAACCAGGAACACTCGCACCTGGTCGGCGGCGCGCACCGCGACTCGGTGGCCGCGCGCTATCGCCAGTGGATCACCCACAAGCTGGCCACCTGGCATGACCAGTTCGGCACCTCCGGCTGTGTCGGCTGCGGGCGCTGCATCACCTGGTGCCCGGTGGGCATCGACATCACCGAGGAGGTCACTGCGGTGCGGCGCGACCCGGAGGGCCGGACATGAAGGAGCTGCTGGCCATCATCGAGGAGCAGCCGTTCTTCGAGGACATGGAGCCCGCCCATCGGCGCCTGCTGGCAGCCTGCGCGGCGGGGCGCAACTACGAGGCCGGCGCCCGGCTGATGCGCGATCACGAACCGACCGAGACCTTCTGGCTGATCCGCTCCGGCCAGGTCGCGCTGGAGAGCCCGCTGCGCGAGGGCACCGTACCGTTCCAGACCCTCGGGCCCGGGGACATCCTCGGCTGGTCCTGGCTGCTGCCGCCGTACCGCGCGAGCTACGACGCCCGGGCGGTGACCGACATCCATACCTTGCGCTTCGACGCCGGTGTGCTGCGCGACCGCATGGAGGCCGACCCGGCCTTCGGCTACCTGCTGATGAAGCGCTTCGCCGCCCTGATCGTGCAGCGCCTGCAGGCGGCGCGGCTGCAGGGCCTGGACATCTACCAATCGGGAGGACCGGCTCATGGCGCCTGACACCATCCAGCCGCAGCCGGGCAGCGCCCTGCCGGAGCAGGCGATGGCGCCGCAGCCGTGGCGGATCCATTCGGTGCGCCGCGACGTGGCGAGCAACGAGGTCTTCAGCTGGGAACTGCGCCCGGAGCCGGGCGTGGAACCCGGGCCGCTGCCGGCACCCGGGCAGTTCAACATGCTCTACCTGTTCGGCGTGGGCGAGGTGCCGATCTCGGTATCGGCCACCACCGCGGAGGGCGGGGTCGTGCACACCACGCGCGCGGTGGGCAGCGTGACCCGCGCGATGCAGGGCCTGGAGGCCGGCGCGGTGGTCGGCCTGCGCGGGCCGTTCGGGTCGCAGTGGCCGCTGGAGCAGGCGAAAGACCGCGACCTGGTGCTGGTCGCCGGCGGCATTGGCCTGGCCCCGCTGCGCCCGGTGATCCACGCGGCCCTCGAACGGCGCTCCGAGTTCGGGCGCGTGGTGGTCTGCTACGGCGCGCGCTCGCCGGGGGACATGATCTTCCGCGACGAGCTGGATGCCTGGGAGGCGCGTGACGATCTCGATCTGCGCATCACGGTCGATCGCGGCACCGCGGCCTGGCGCGGCGACGTCGGCGTGGTCACCCAGCTGGTGGAGCGTGGCGGCTTCGACCGGCGCAACACCCTCGTAATGACCTGTGGCCCGGAGGTGATGATGCGCTTCACCGCCGCCTCGCTGGAACGCCGCGGGCTGAAGCCGGAGGACATCTTCGTGTCGATGGAACGCAACATGCGCTGTGCGGTGGGCTTTTGCGGCCACTGCCAGATCGGTCCGCATTTCGTCTGCCGCGACGGCCCGGTCTTCCCCTATCCGGTAATGGAACCGGCCTTCCGGGTGCACGAGCTATGAAGCGGGAACAGCCCACCCTGGCGGTCTTCAAGTTCGCCTCCTGCGACGGCTGCCAGCTGAGCCTGCTGGACTGCGAGGACGAGCTGCTGGCGGTCACCGACCGCGTGCGCATCGCGCATTTCCCCGAGGCCAGCAGCCAGCGCATCGACGGGCCGTGGGACCTGACCCTGGTCGAGGGCTCGATCACCACGCCGGAGGCGGCCGAACAGATCCGCGAGATCCGCAGCGCCTCCAGGTTCCTGGTGACTATCGGCGCCTGCGCCACCGCCGGCGGCATCCAGGCGCTACGCAACTTCGCCGATGTCGAGGAATTCACCCGCCAGGTCTACGCCCACCCGGAATACATCGAGACCCTGGCCACCTCGGATGCCATCAGCCAGCACGTGCCGGTGGATTTCGAGCTGCGCGGCTGCCCGATCGACAAGTACCAGCTCCTCGAGGTCATCAGCGCCTTCCTCTACGGCCGGCGCCCGCAGGTCTCCAACGCCAGCGTCTGCGAGGAGTGCAAGCGGGCGGGGCACGTCTGCGTGATGGTCGCCCACGGCACGCCCTGCCTCGGCCCGGTCACCCATGCCGGCTGCGGCGCGCTGTGCCCCGGCTGCAACCGCGGCTGCTACGGCTGCTTCGGGCCGAAGGAGACCCCCAACGCCCCCGGCCTGTCGGGTCAGCTGGAGACGCTGGGGATGGATCGCGCCACGCGCGTACGCTTCTATCGCACCTTCAACGCCGGCGCCGACGCCTTCCGCGAGGAGAGCGAGCGTCAGGAGAGCGGCGCGGCACCGCGCGAAGATTCAGGGAACCGGCCATGAGCGAGACCCGCACCATCGAAGTCGACTACCTCGCCCGAGTGGAGGGCGAAGGCGCGATGTACGTGCGCACCGAGGGCGGCCGCGTGGAGGAGGTGAAGCTGTCGATCTTCGAGGCGCCGCGCTTCTTCGAGGGCTTCCTGCGCGGGCGCGACTTCCGCGAGGCCCCGGACATCACCGCGCGCATCTGCGGCATCTGCCCGATCGCCTACCAGATGGGTGCCTCGCTGGCGATGGAGGACATCTGCGGCATCACCGTGGACGGCGTGCTGCAGGACCTGCGGCGGCTGGCCTACTGCGGCGAGTGGATCGAGAGCCACGCCCTGCACGTGTTCATGCTGCACCTGCCGGACTTCCTCGGCTATCCGGACGCGGTCACCGCCGCCAAGGACCACCCGGACATGGTGCGCAACGGCCTGCGCATCAAGAAGATCGGCAACTCCATCCTGCGCCTGCTGGGCGGGCGCGAGATCCATCCGGTCAACCTGCGCGTGGGCGGCTTCTACCGCGCGCCAACGCCCGCCGAGGTCGTCGGCCTGCGCGAGGAACTGGCCTGGGGCCTGGAGGCGGCCTGCGAGGTCGCCGAATTCCTCGCCACCCTCGACTACCCGGACCTGGAACGCGACTACGAATTCGTGTCCCTGGTGCACCCGGACGAATACCCGATCACCCACGGCCGCCTCGGCTCCAGCAGCGGCCTGGACGCGGCCATCCGCGACTACGACGCTATCTTCACCGAGGAACACGTCGCCCACTCCAACGCGCTGCACAGCCACCGCTCGGATTCCGGCGAGCCGGTGTTCATGGGCCCGCTGGCGCGCTTCGCGCTGAACCGCGAACGCCTCACCCCGCGCGCCGCCGAGCTGGCCGAACGCGCCGGGCTGGGGGCGGTCTGCCGCAACCCGTTCCGCAGCATCCAGGTCCGGATGATCGAGATCGTGCTCGCCTTCGAGGAGGCCCTGCGCCTGGTCGATGGCTACCGGACGGCCCCCACCGAGCCGGCCCTGCCGGTCACCCCCCGCGCCGGCACCGGCTTCGGCGCCACCGAGGCCCCGCGCGGCATCTGCTACCACCGCTACAGCATCGACGACGCGGGCCTCATCGCCGACGCCAAGATCGTCCCGCCCACCTCCGTCAACCAGCCGACCATCGAGGCCGACCTGCGCGAACTGGTACAGAACAACCTCGACCTTCCGGACGACGAACTGCGCCACCACTGCGAAGTCGCCATCCGCAACTACGACCCCTGCATCTCCTGCGCCACCCACTTCCTCGACCTGACCGTCGACCGAAAATGAACGGCGCCCGAAAGAGAGATGCGAGTTTCGGAAGGAACGCATGCGGAAGCCGACCAAACTGAATCAGGAAGAGCAGGAACTGCTCGATACCTTTGAAGCAGGCGAGTTCGAATCGGACAAGGACAACGAACGCAGGGCATCCATTGTCGAGGCCGCGGAAAATGGATCCCGCAAGACCCCTGAACAAACCCAAGAGGCCTCGGCCGACGATGGAAGATCGGCAGGCAAGGGCCCACTCGTCATCGGCATAGGGAACCCCTGGCGCGGCGACGACGGCATCGGCCACGCCGTGGTCGAGGCCCTGCAGGGCACCTCGGGCCTCACCACCGCCACCTGCAGCGGCGAGCCCGCCGAACTCATGGAGCTATGGCAGGGCCACGACCCCGTCATCCTGGTCGACGCCATCGTCACCGGCGCCGCCCCCGGTACCCTCCATCGTCTTGACGCCCGCGAGCCCCTGCCGCGCGGCGCCCGCTACTCCTCCCACGGCATCGGCCTCGCCGAGGCCGTCGAGCTCGCCCGTTCCCTCGGCGACCTCCCGGAAACCCTCATCGTCCACGGCATCGAACCCGCCCGCCTCGAGGACGGCGCCGGCCTCTCGCCAGAGGTCCGCGACACCCTGGCCCGGGTCATCACACGAATCACGGACAACCTCGCCGAGGCTGTGCCCCGATCCCGCCCGGCTCGCTGAATCGGTTCAGCCCAACGCCAGATTGCCGCCCCCTTCCGCGGCCCCGCAGGTGTTACGGGAAAGGGCGCACACTTGTTGTTCACCCATCCGGATCGTGAGCAACAAGCGGATTTAATGTTAACGCGATACCGACAACACCCGTTGGCGTTGATTTTCGGACCTTTCTTGAACACAAGCGGGATCGGGCGACTGGGTGACCCCGAAACCTCCAGCCGAAAGGTCCCGGGGTCATACCTTGCCTTTTTGCCACTGCCGAGGTCTGGCAAGCGGAAGGCAGGGCCCATGGGCGGAGGTATTCGGACCCGGGTACGGCTCCCACGGGTCCGGCCCGCGGGTCACCTGTAGCGAATATTGGACAAGGGTCGCCGTTGTATCCACTCTGCTATAAGGGAATTGAGTTGATGTGCTTCAATGTGGGCGGGTGCATCGGCCCCCTTGTACGACCACCGTTACCTTGAGGGGGGAACGAATGGAATCGGGTGACAAGCCCAGCATCCTGGAAGCGATCATCGGGCAGACCGACTATGCGGTGGTCATCACCACCGCCGATTTGGACCCGCCCGGGCCGGCATTCGTTTACGTCAATGATGCCTTCGAGCGCATGACGGGCTATACGCGCGACGAGGTCCTCGGCGCCACGCCTCGCATGCTGCAGGGGGAGGCGACCGAAAGTTCGGTCCTGGAGCGGCTCAAGGCGAACTTGCGCGCTGGCGATTCCTTCGAGGGGCGCACCTGGAATTACCGCAAGGACGGCACGCCATACCAGGTCGAGTGGACCATCACGCCGTTGCGCCTGGAAGGCCAAGGGATCGCGTATTTCTTTTCCGTGCAGAGGGAGGTCTCGGAACGGCACCCGCCGCAGGAAAGGTTGGCCACTCAGACCCGGCGATTGAGCGCCTTCCTGATCGCGGCCGGAACCAACCACGATCCGATCACCGGCGCCCTGAATCACCGGGGCATGCTGTTACGGCTCCAGCGCCTCATTGCCGAGACGAACGCCGCGCATTCGGTGACGGGGATCGTGTCATTGCACTTCAGGCGCCTGGACCGCGTCGATCAGGCCTTCGGCATCGAGGCGCTCAACCAGCTGTTGAACGATATCGGCGAGCGCCTCGGTAACCGGCTCGAGGCCAACGAATCCCTTGCGCGCTCGCACGAGCACACCTTCGCGATCCTCATCTCGGCGGCTACCGATGTGGCCGACGACGCGGATCGCCACCTGATGGCACGGGCCCATGCGCTGGTCGCCGCCGTGACGGAAGCGGGCTTCGAGGTCGCCGGTGACACGCTCCAGGTCCAGGTCTACGCGGGGGTCGCCCGCGCGCCGCCCGACAGCCGCGACGCACAGGAACTCGTCCTCCGCGCGGAGGAGGTCACGCAACGCGGAGCCAACAGCGACACGGAGCTCGTGCGCTGGGCAGATCACACGATCAAGCCGGCACAGCGCCAGCAGATCAAGTTCGAGAGCAAGCTGCAGCGTGCCGTCACCGAGCGGGAACTGGTGCTGCACTACCAACCGATTGTGGATCTGGCCAGCGGCGAGGTGGTGGGGGCCGAGGCCCTGGCACGCTGGCCTCAGCCTGACGGCCAGGCCCCCATCGGGCCGGATCACTTCATCCCCCTTGCCGAAGAGCTGGGGCTGATGGGTCGTCTCGGTACCCAGGTCTTCGAGGACGCCTGCCGCCAGCTGCATCGCTGGCAGGCGCACCCGGGCAACGCGGCGTTCTGGGTGTCCGTTAACGTCGCCCCGGCCCAGCTCCGGGACCCGGACATCGCCGACCACTTCAGCGCCATCGCGCGGGAAGTGGGCGTCTTGCCAGCGCACGTGAAACTGGAAATTACCGAGAGTGCGCTGGAACACGGCCTGGACGAGGTGATCCACGCCATCGATGCGCTCGCGGCCGCGGGCTTTCCCCTCGCCCTGGACGACTTCGGCACGGGTTATTCGTCGCTGAGGCGGCTGATCGACCTGCCGTTCAGCATCATCAAGGTCGACCGGAGTTTTGTCTCGCAGACACCGGATGGGCGCGGGGCGGGTGTCGTGGCAAGCCTATCGCAATTGAGCAGCCACCTCCACGTCCACGCCCTCGGCGAGGGCGTGGAGAACGCGGTGCACGTGGCCTTCCTGCGCTCACACAACTACCGCTTCGCCCAGGGCTATTACTACGCGAAGCCCATGGCAGCGGCCGACTTCGCGACCTGGTCGGGGTGGCCGCCTGACTGAGCCAACGTCGGCGTCAAGCGGGCGCGTACCCCCAGGCTTTCCCGGGTGAACGAAAGCAGGGGTTTGGCCCAGCCGACGTGTTGAATGCGCGGGCGGAATCCGGAACGCAGTATACGCCCGCGACCCGGCGTGGAGCCCCGGCGCACCCGGCGCGGGCAAGCTCAGATGTGGCCCATCGCCTCCATGGCGCGGGCGACCTTCACGAAGCCGGCGATGTTGGCGCCGACCGTGTAGTTGCCGGGCGCGCCGTATTCCTCGGCCGTTTCGTGGCAGGTGCGGTGGATGTTGGCCATGATCTCCTGCAGGCGCGCCTCGGTGTATTCGAAGGTCCAGGAGTCCCGGCTCGCATTCTGCTGCATCTCCAGCGCACTGGTGGCCACACCGCCGGCATTCGCGGCCTTCCCGGGGCCAAAGGCGATCCCGGCCTCGCGAAAGGTCTGGATACCCTCCGGCGTGACCGGCATGTTGGCGCCCTCGGCGACCGCGATGCAGCCGTTTTCGACCAGGACCTTGGCGTCCTTTCCGGTCAGTTCGTTCTGGGTGGCACACGGCAGGGCCACATCGCAGGGGATCTCCCAGATACTGCCATTCTCGCTGTACTTCGCGCCCTTCTTGCGCTCCGCGTAGGCACTGATCGGGCCGCGCTCGCGTTCCTTGATCTGGCGCACCAAGTCCAGGTCGAGCCCGTCCTCGTCGAGGATAACCCCGCGGGAGTCGGAACAGGCGATCACCCGGGCGCCCAGCTGCTGGGCCTTCTCGGTGGCATGGATCGCCACGTTGCCGGCCCCGGAGATGATCACGCGTTTACCCTCCAGCGAGTCGTTGCGCGCCTTCAGCATCTCCTGAGTGAAGAAGATCGCCCCGTAGCCGGTGGCCTCGGTGCGTGCACGGCTGCCGCCCCAGTCGAGACCCTTGCCGGTGAACACGCCGGCCTCGAAGCGGTTAGTCAGGCGCTTGTACTGGCCAAACAGGTAGCCGACCTCGCGCTGGCCCA
Source organism: Thioalkalivibrio sp. AKL9 (assembly GCF_000377825.1). NCBI lineage: Bacteria > Pseudomonadati > Pseudomonadota > Gammaproteobacteria > Chromatiales > Ectothiorhodospiraceae > Thioalkalivibrio > Thioalkalivibrio sp. AKL9. Next base: position 384,645 of record NZ_KB905103.1, read on the forward strand.
CGCCGATGTCGCCCGCGGGCACATCAGTGTACTCGCCGATGTGGCGGTACATCTCGGTCATCAGGCTCTGGCAGAAGCGCATGATTTCGGAATCGGAGCGCCCCTTCGGGTCAAAGTCGCTTCCGCCCTTGCCGCCGCCGATCGGCAGGCCGGTGAGGGCATTCTTGAACACCTGCGAGAAGCCGAGGAACTTGATGATGCCCAGGTACACCGAGGGGTGGAAACGCATGCCCCCCTTGTAGGGCCCCAGCGCACTGTTGAACTGGACGCGGAACGCCCGGTTGATGTGCAGCTCGCCCTTGTCGTCCTGCCAGGGCACCCGGAAGATGATCTGACGCTCGGGCTCGCAGATGCGCTGGATGATCTTGAGCTCGGCAAACTCCGGGTACTTCACCAGCACCGGCCCCAGCGTCTCCAGCACGCCATGGACGGACTGATGGAATTCCGTCTCACCGGCGTTGCGGTGCAGGACTTCCTGGTAAATGGGTTCGAGCTTCTCGTCGAGACTGCCGTTCATGGATCGCATCCTGATGGTCTGATTCGAACGCATTTAGGCATGCGGGTGCCGAGAAGACAATGCCGAGCGCCCCATGATGGTGCATTGCGTCACCGGCCGTGCAGCACCGGAAGGGAGCCAGGGAGCAGCGCCTCCGATGGAGTCACCATCGTCCGGCAACGCTCTGGGGCCGCCCGTCCGGAACGAGGGCACTTTTACTCGCCGGTCGCGGTCTCATCTGCTATGAATAGGTGAGCATCTTCGCTCGCCCCGGTCGCCTGCAGGTCTCCACCATGTCCGAACGTGCCCCCCCGATTGCCTGGACGCCGGCAGTTTTCTTTGCATTGACCAACCTGGCCGCGGTCACGCTGGTGCCATGGTGGTGGCTCACCCAGGGCTTCAGCGGCGCGGCCTGGCTGTTTTTTGGCCTGTTCCTGGTGCTAAGCGGCCTGGGCATCACGGTGGGTTATCACCGGCTCTGGGCGCACCGCACCTTCAAGGCGCGGGGGCCATTGCGCGTTCTGCTGGCGCTGAGCGGTGCCCTGGCGCTGCAGAACAGCATCTACAACTGGGGCGCGCGGCATCGCGTGCATCATCGCTACGTGGATGATGTGGAACGCGACCCGCATTCCATCAAGCGCGGTTTCTGGCATGCCCACATGGGCTGGATGCTGCGCAACTGGCCCACCAGCGAGCCCGACTATTCGCGGGTGAAGGACCTGGCGAAGGACCCGGTGGTGATGTGGCAACACCGGCATTACTGGACCCTGGCCTGGGGACTGAACCTGGGCCTGCCTCTGCTGCTGGGGCTGGCGTTCGGGGATGTGATCGGCATGCTGCTGCTGGCCGGCATTCTGCGCATGGTGCTCAGCCACCACTTCACGTTCTTCATCAACTCCCTGGCGCATTGGTGGGGCCGTCGTCCCTACAGTGACGACAGCACCGCCGTGGACAACGGACTGGTCGCCCTGCTCACCTGGGGCGAGGGGTACCACAACTTCCACCACGCCTTTCAGGCGGACTACCGCAACGGGGTGCGCTGGTGGCAGTACGACCCCTCGAAGTGGCTGATCAACCTTTTTGCCTGGACCGGACTGGTGTATGACCGCCGCTGGACACCGCGCTTCAAGATCATGCGCGCACGGCTGCACACCGAGTTTCGCCGCCTGCTCAATGCCGACCAGGCCGGGCCGGCGCACGACTCCTGGCGCGCAACCGTGGAGCGGGAGTATCAGCGTTTCCGCGATACCGTGAACCAGTGGCAGGAGGTGCAGGCGCGCAAGATGCGGGCCGGGCGCGAGGCCATGAACGATCGCTGGGTGCGCACGGAACTGCGCACCCAGTTCAAGGAACTGGAGTATCGCCTCAAGATGCAGCGCCGCCGCCTGCGCGCCCTGTCGGCCTCTCGTCGCGCGACCACGGCGTGAACGCGGGCCCCGGATTGCGGGGCCCGCGTACCTTCAGGCGCGATCACCCCCCAGCTTGGCTGCGACCCGGTCGGCCACCTTGCCACGGACCACAACCTCGTCGGCGCCCGCCTGGCGCGCCGCCTTGAGCATCGCCCCTTCCACGTGCGGGCCAAAGGCGAGAATCTTTGCGTCCGGGTAGCGCTCGCGCCAGGTCGACACCGCTTCCATGCCACGGCTGCCGAGGTCGACTACCACCAGGTCGGGCTGCTCCGGCGCCTGACTGCTAGAAACCGATGCGCCGGCCGAACGCCAGCGCGACTCCAGCCGCACGCGGGTCATCAGGTCGGGGGTGTCGAGGTGGATATGCATAGTCGGCCCCGGGCACGAAGCGAAGGCGTGAAACGAACACACTTTAGCCCCTCTCTGGCTCAGCGTCAGTCATTCGAGCGCCGAGAACACACCTGCCATGTCAGTGTTGATGATGCCCGCCTGCTGCGGGACGCTCCGCCCGCCGCACCACGGCCTGAAGATGCAGGTCGCGAAGGCCCTCCAGCTTCAGGCGGATCGGCACCTGCTGTCCTTGTTCGAGCGGCTCCAACAGATCGATCAGCATCACATGCAAACTGCCGGGCTGCAGCTCCACACGATCGTTGGCGGGAATGGTGATTGATGGAACCTCGCGCATGCGCATGACGCCGTGCTCGTCCTCGACGTGGTCGTGCAACTCGGTGACCGCAGCCACCGGCGACTCAGCGGAAACGATCTCGATGTCGCGATCGGTGGTGTTGCGCAGGGTCAGATAGGCCGCAGTACTCGGCATCGTCGGCGGCATCAGCCGCACCCACGGCTGGCCCTCGAGTTTGATGCCGTCCGGGCAGTCGCAGGCAGCATGCTCTGCAGCGTCATGGGTCGGCTCGGAAGCCACCGGGGTTGCCGCGCACAACAGGCCCACAAGCGCCAGTCCGCTCAGCGTTCGGTACAGAGGGATCATCGTTTTTCTCCTTGGGTAAGGCCGGACCAGCCGGAGCCGCGTCCGGCGATCGATCAAAATTCCACGGTCCACTTCGCCCAGAGGGTACGGCCTGGCTCGTTGATCGGCTGGGTGCTGGCTCCGAGATCGGCCGTACCGCGCTGGATGTGTTCGCTGTAAGTGCGATCGAACAGGTTGTCCACACCCAGCATCACCCGCGATCCGGAGGACACCTCCATGCCAGCGTACATCGCGGCGGTGGCAGAACCGGGGGTTTCTTCCTGGTCGAGGCTGTAGATGGTTCCATGGCCGGGATGAATCCGGTCCTGACGTGCGACACCTCGTACCTGGGCCCCGGCAAAGCGCCCGCCGGACTGGTACTCCAGGGCCAGGGTCATTTCAGCCGGCGGCGTCTGCGCGAGGGGCACACCATCGGTATCGTTGCTGGAGCGAACCCAGGCGGCACTGGCGCGCGCCGTCCAACGTGAGTTCATGGCCCAGGCAAGATCCATCTCGGCGCCATAGGTGGTGGCGTCCACGTTGCGCGCAGCCGGGGCCTCGTTGGCGATCAGGATGTAGTCGTCGTACTTGCCGTAGAACACGGCGACCGAGCCGGTGAGACCCCCGCGATGAACCTGCAAACCCGCATCCAGCTGGGTCAGGTTCTCGGTGTCGAGATCAAACACGCGGCGGCGTTCCCAGAAGTCAGCGGCACGCTCGGCGCGCCCCAGACCGACGTGCCAGCTTGCCGGGGCCGCATGGAGATCCTGCTCGTAACGCAGGAACCCGCTGGTCTGGTGAGTACGGTCGTGTTCCCCGGCCGCGGCCCCGCCGAAACCGTTGGCGGCCTGTGCCTCGGCCCGCGACCGGTCGGCACGCAGGCCAGTGACCAGGCGCTGGTAGTCCGAGAACGGGTATTCCAGCTCCGCGAACACGCCGGCATCCCGGAATCGGGCGGTATCCTGGCGCGGGACATCGCGCCAGCCGAGGGCCTCCATACCCATCAGGCGATTGCCCCGGTGCCGGTTGCGCTGGTGCTCGAGCCCGGCATGCAGCAGCACATCGCTCGGCAGGGCGAAGTCGGCAGCGATGCGCGCGCCGGTGGTCACGCGATCAGGGTAGCTGACCATTGGCATGTTCGGCGGCTCGCGCAAGCTATAGTTGTCCATCACATGGTCGATCTCGTTGTAGAACACCCGGGCCTCGACCTGATCCAACCACGGCGTGATGCGCTCGCGCGTCAGCGCTAGGCTGTAGCCGGTTCGTTCGAACTGCGTGCCGTCCATGCCGCGGTCGTCGTAGGCCGCCTCAGCATCCGAGCGGTCGAGGGTGAGTTCCACCAGGGTGTCGGCATCCGGCCGCCAGCCGAAGATCCCGGTGCCGCTCCAGCGCGAGTACTGCGAGTGCACCGTGTTGCCGTCGCCGTCCTTGTAATCGGCCTGATCGGACAGGGTGCCGATGCCGCGGATGTAGCCCTGCTCGCTGCCAGTGGCAACATCGGTGATCAGGTCGAAACGGTCGAAGCGCCCGACGGTGATCCCGGCAAAACCGGTCACACCGCCGTCGGCATCGAACACCGGGGCATCCCGCTCGAAACGCACCGTGCCGGCGGGATTGGCGCCATACCGCACGGTCTGGGGACCCTTGCGCACCTCAATGCGGTCGAAGGCCTGCGGATATGCGTAGGCGGTGGGCGGATCCATGCGTCCGCCGCAGCCGCCAAGGATTAGGTCATCGTCCAGCAGGATGGCCAGCCGCGAGCCACCCAGACCGCGCAACTCCGGATCGCCGCTGGTGCCACCCTTGCGGCTGACCGCGAAGCCGGGGATGGACGCTAGGTACGAACCTCCATCGTGTGCCGGCAACGGCAGGCGTGGCTGGCGTGGGTCGGTGGTGACCACGCCGGGCCCTTCCATTGCCGGTGCGGTGATCACCACCGGCGGCAAAAGGACGGCCGCTGGTTCGGACGTCCCATCGGCCAACGACGCACTGGGCCACATGGGTACACTGGCCCCCAGTACCATAGCCAGTGCGCGGCGCAGCGTTACATTCAGCATTACTACCTCTCCCTTGTCGTGATATCGAAGGCATCAGAGCAAGGGCCAGGCCAAACCGGTCAAGCGGCGGGCCATCGAATGCAGCGCTATGAATTGGCATGATTTTTTGGCAGACGGGCAACCGCAGGGGCTATAAACGGGTTCACCCGCATGTGGCATTTGCCACAGGGCACGGGTGATATCGCACATGCGCCAGCGATCTGGTTTGTCAGTACTCGCGGGGATAGGCAGGCTATATTGAAGGCAATCCACAGGAACTGCCGGCCACGGCGGCTGGCTGAATAGGTACGGACGGTGGGGATAGAAACCAGATCCGATCAGACGGGTGCTGAAATCATCGGCAATTCCCCGGAACTGCAGGCCGTGCTGCGCCAGGTCAGCATGGTGGCGGCCACCGATGCCACCGTGTTGGTGCTCGGCGAAAGTGGTACCGGCAAGGAGCGACTGGCGCGGCGCATTCATGCACAGAGCCGACGCCCGGACGGGCCGCTGGTAACGTTGAACTGTGCGGCCCTGCCCGCAGAACTGGTCGAATCGGAGCTGTTCGGCCACCGGCGCGGGGCCTTTACCGGTGCCAACTCCCACCAGACCGGGCTGGTACAGCAAGCGGCTGGGGGCACGTTATTCCTCGACGAGATCGCCGAGCTGCCGGCTGGGGCGCAGGCCAAGCTGCTGCGGTTCCTAGAGGCCGGGGAATGCCAACCCCTGGGCGCGGGGACGACCGAACACGTGGACGTGCGCGTGATCGCCGCCACCCATCAGGACCTGCATGCGTGGGTCGGTGCCGGACAGTTCCGCGCTGATCTCTATTACCGCCTGCAGGTGGTGCCACTGGAGATGCCGCCGCTGCGCCTGCGCCAGGGCGATATCCCGCTGCTCACCGAGCACTTTCGCAACACGCTGGCCGCCCACCATGGACTGACGCCGCCGACCTTTGCGCCAGCGCTGCGCAGGTGGCTGGCCCAATGGCCATGGCCGGGCAATGTCCGCGAGCTGAAGAACCTAGTGGAGCGCTGCGTGATCTTCATGCCGGGCCAGCAGGTGGCGCCGGGCGACATCCCAGACCACTGGATGCAGCTGCCGCCGGATCAGGCTGGTGGGCCGTGGGTTATCCCCCCGGGCGGATTGAGTCTGGAACGGGTGGAAATGGAGCTGATCCGTCAGGCGCTGGAACAGACCCGCGGCAACCGTTCGCGCGCCGCGCGCCTGCTGGGACTGACCCGCGACACGTTGTTGTACCGCATGAAGAAGCACGCCATCGGCTAGGTAACCACCTGAGAGCTGACAGACCCGCGGTCCCGGGTGGAGTGGGGCCGGGTCAGGCGCCCCGGAAACGGTTGCGGCCGGCTGACTTGGCAGCGTAAAGCGCGTCATCGGCGTGTGCGAGGATCACGTCGGGGGACTCGCCCGGTGCGGCAAGGTGGCCCCCGGCGCTGAAGGTGAGTGCCGTCTCCCCGGGCACGTCGACCGATGCGGCCGCCTCGACCAGAGCGGTGCCCATGGCATTCATGCGTTCGCTGTCGCACGGAAACAGCAGAACCAGGAACTCGTCGCCACCCCAGCGGGCCACCCGGTCCTCCGGGCCGAGGGCCCCGCGCAGTTTGTCGGCGACCCGCGACAGGGCCTCGTCACCCGCGGCATGTCCGTGGTTGTCGTTCAGGGGCTTGAAGTGGTCGAGGTCGAGATAGATCACGCCGAACGGGTCACCCGAATGCCGGGCGCGCTGGACGTGGTCGTCCAGCAGTTCGTCCATGCCGCGACGGTTGATGAGCCCGGTTAGCGGATCCTTCCGAGCCAGTCGGTGGAGGGCCTCGGTGCGTTCGCGCACCTTGCTCTCGAGGTCGCGCGTCTGTTCGCGGATGGCGTCGGCCATGCCCTGGTAGTGGCGGATCAGCCGGCCCATTTCGCCACGTCCATCGGGCAGCTCTACCGGCCTCAGGTCGCCTGACTGAATGCGAGCCATCGCCTGTTCCAGGGCAGTGGCCGGACGCAGGATCAGACGCTGCAATGCCAAATGGAACAGCAGCAGAGCGATCAGCAGGGTAAGGCCGAACACCACAAGCACCGGTGCGAAGTGGCGTACCGGCATGACCTCGTCGAGGTCCAGCAGGGTAATTTCGTACCAGCCCAGCGATGGAAGGTAGGCAATTCCGGCCAGCTGGCGCTGGCCATCGACCTGCACGAAGTCGGCTCGCACCTCGCCTTCCGGATCCGGGAGGTTGCGCAGCTCCTCCATCATTGCCTGGAGACGTTCCCGATCACGCGGGCGGTCCAGTAGCCGGTCCACGGTGCTTTTCTGCCCCTCCGGCTGGACCAGGCTGGCGAATTCGATGAACTCCGGATCGCGGTAGAGCTGGATGGCCCCGCTGAAGTCGGCGAACAGGGTGGTAATGCCAGGCTGGTCGATATCGATGACATCGCGCAGGACGTCCTCCAGCTCGAGCCCGGTGCCGGTCATGCCCAGAATGGTGCCGTCGCGGCCGCGGATCAGCACGTCGATCCACAGCTTGGTGACACCCAGCTCGGTATCCGGATTGACGTTCAGGTGAAAGTCCCGGCCCTCCTCGATCAGGCGGAAAAACCAGGCGTCGTCCGGCTTGTCCGGATCCAGGTGATAGCGCAGGGGTGCGTCGCGGAACTCGTTGGCCGCGTTGTTATGGTAGTAGGCGCCGGTTGCGCGCAGGGCGACGAAGTAGTTGTTGTCGCGGAAGTTGTTGCGAAAGCTCTCCATCTCCTCGATGGCGGCGGCCTCGCGGGCGGCGTCCTCCGGCGCACGGGCGAAGCGGCGGATGACGCCGGAATCGGCAAGCTGCCGGGAAAGGGCGATCTCGCGTTCCAGTGGCTGCTGCAGGCGGGCGCTGTCGTAGCGTACCTGGATCTCGGCTACGCGCTGGCCCCATTGTTCGATGATGCCTTCGGCGATCCGTTCGAAGGCAAGCCATGTGCCCGCCAGCCCCAGCAATACCAGGGCGCCGGCGATCAGCAAAAAACGGGTGCGCAGACTCATGCCGACGGGGCGGCTTGGTTGGAGCTGGACATGGGCCGAGTCTACCCCGGGAATTCCCGCGCCGCGAATCGGGTCGGTACCGTCCGGCCGTCCACCGGTTCGAGCTCCTGATGCGGCTCGTCCGCGTTGGTGTCCGGGATGACAGGCATCGCGGACGGTGCCAGCATCAGGGGAGTTCACCCTGTGGAGGAAAGCGGATGCACGAGTTTTCGCTGATGGCCGACCTGATGCGCAAGATCGAGCAGGTGGCGGCCGAACACGACGCCGCGCGGGTCACTCGGGTGCGGGTGTGGCTGGGCGCGCTGGCGCACATCACGCCGGAGCATTTCCGCGAGCACTTCGAGGACGGGACCCGCGGCACCGTCGCCGAGGGGGCCGAGCTGGAGGTGGAGACCTCGGACGACGAGACCCACCCCGAGGCCCAGCAGATCCTGCTGCGGAGCCTGGACGTGGCGTGAGCGCCGCCGCGACACGCGCCCCGTCGCCTGCGCGCTGGCTCCTGGTGGTCACCGGCCGGGTTCAGGGCGTTGGCTTCCGGCCGTTTGTCGCGGAGCGGGCCCGGCGGCTCGGCATCACCGGCTCGGTGGGCAACACGCCGTCCGGCGTGGTGATCCAGGCCGAGGGACGAGAGGCCGCGCTCGTCGCGCTGCGGGCTGCCCTGGAGCAGGAGGCCCCACCGGCCGCGCGGGTCGATGCGATCACCGTGACGGCATCTCGCCCCGTCGGCGATACCACCTTCCGCGTGGTTCAGGGTCCCGGGCAGGGCGGCGCGCCGGCCCTGGCACCGGACCGTGCACCCTGCCCCGACTGCCGCGCCGAGATCCGTGACCCCGCGGCGCGGCGCCACCACTACCCGTTTACCGCCTGTACGGCCTGCGGACCGCGCTGGAGTATAGCGACGGCCCTGCCCTGGGACCGCTCGCATACCACCCTGGACGGGTTCCCGCTGTGCGCGGCCTGCCGGGCGGCATTCGAGACCCCGGGGGACCGGCGCTTTCACGCGGAGGCCATGGCCTGCCCGGACTGCGGGCCGCAGGTAACGCTGCGCGGCCCGGACGGGAGCGAACACGCCACCGGCGAAGCGGCCCTGCACGCGGCGGTCAACACCCTGCGCGAGGGGCAGATCCTGGCGCTGAAGGGTCTGGGCGGGTTCCAGCTCCTGGTGGACGCGACCCGCCAGGATGCGGTGGCCCGCCTGCGCGCGCGCAAGCTGCGCCCGGACAAGCCGCTGGCGGTCATGCTGCCGGATGGCGACTGGCTGGACCAAGTGGCACGTGCCACCGGCGCCGAACGTACGCTGCTGGATGCGCCGGAGGCCCCGATCGTGCTGGTGGACCGCCGGCCCGGCGCCCCGCTGGCGGAGGACGTGGCGCCGGGGTTCAGCCGCCTGGGATTGATGCGGCCGGCGACGCCGCTGCATCACCTGCTGCTGGAGGCCTTCGCCGGCCCGCTGGTCTGCACCTCGGGCAACCGCGGCGGCGAGCCCCTTTGTATCGACACCGTGGAGGCGGTGACCCGACTGGGCATGATCGCGGACGGGATCCTGGACCACGACCGGCCGATCGCGCGGGCACTGGACGATTCGGTGGTCCAGATCGCCGCGGGCCGACCTCAATGCCTGCGCCTCGGCCGCGGGTATGCGCCGCTGCGAGTGCCCCTGCCAGACGCCGGGCCCGTCACCGTTGCGCTGGGGGGCCACCTGAAGGCCGCCCCGGCCCTGGCCCTGGAGGACGAGGTGGTCGTCGGCGCCCACGTCGGCGACCTGGACAGCGATGCGGCCCTGCACCGGCTGGCTGGCGAGGCCCGCGCACTGGGCGAGCTCTGTGGCGTGGACATCGCGCGCGTCGCCTGCGACCGGCATCCCGACTACGCCTCCACGTCGCTGGCCGGGGGCTGGGGGCCTCCGGTCGTCGCCGTACAGCACCATCACGCCCACGCGGCGGCCTGCCTGGCGGAGCACGGGGTACGCGAACCAGCCGTGGCGCTGGTCTGGGACGGCATGGGCCTGGGAGAGGACGGCATGCTATGGGGCGGCGAATGCCTGGCAGTGGACGCCGACGGGGGCTTTCAACGGCGGGGTCATCTGCGGCCCTTCCGCCTGCCCGGGGCCGAGGCCGCGATCCGCGAACCCCGGCGCGCCCTGCTGGGCCTGCTGCATGCCCACTTCGACGGCGATCCGGCCGCGCTGGAGGCGAGCCCCGCGCGGGCCTTGTTTACCGCTGCGGAATGGCACCCGCTGCTCGCGGCACTGGAGCGAGGGGTCAACGCCCCCTGGACGTCCAGCGTCGGGCGGCTGTTCGACGCGGTCGCGGCACTGGGCGGGCTGCGCACCGGTGCCGGCTTCGAGGGGCAGGCGGCCATGCTCGTGCAGCAGGCGGCGGAGGCCGCAGGGGGCGGGGTCGACGCCTCCGGCATTTCGCTGAGCACGGCCACAACGCCGTGGCGGGCCGACTGGGACCCGCTGGTCGCCGCGCTGCTGGCCGATCATGCCGGCGCGGCGACACCCGGACGCATGGCGGCCCGCCTGCACGGGGCGCTGGCCGGATTCGCGGTCGACGCCGCCCGGGCCGGGGGGCATGAAACCGTGGCGCTGACGGGCGGATGCTTCCAGAATCGGTGGTTGCTGCAACAATGCGTGGACGCGCTGCAGGCCGCCGGCTTCCGTGCGCTGTGGCCGCAGCGCATCCCGCCCAATGACGGCGGGCTGGCGCTGGGCCAGGCGGTGATCGGGCGCCGGGCCGCGGTGCCCCCGAACGGAGACTGAGCCCATGTGCCTTGCCATCCCCGGTCGTATCGACAGCGTGGACGGCGACGACCCGCTGTTCCGCCAGGCGCGCGTAGCCTTCGGTGGCGTCACGCGCGTGATCTCGCTGGCCTGCACCCCCGAGGCCGTGCCCGGCGACTACGTGCTGGTCCACGCCGGCATCGCGATCGCCACCCTCGACGAGGCCGCTGCCGAACGCACCCTGGCGGCCCTGCGCGAAATCCCCGCGCACGACCCGCCCGCCCCGGAGGGCCCGTGAAGCACCTGGACGAATACCGCGACCCGGCCCTGATCCTGCGCCAGGTGGAAGCGATCCGCGCCACCTGCACCCGGCGCTGGACACTGATGGAGGTCTGCGGCGGCCAGACCCACGCGATCCTGCGCCATGGCCTGGATGAACTGCTGGCGGACGCCGTCGAGCTGATCCACGGGCCCGGATGCCCGGTCTGCGTGACCCCGGCCGAAACCCTGGACCAGGCGGTACTGCTGACCCGACGCCCGGAGGTAATGCTTTGCACCTTCGGCGACATGCTGCGCGTGCCCGGGGCGCTGGGCGACCTGAACGCGGCGCGCGCGGCCGGGGGCGAGGTGCGCGTGATCTACTCGCCGCTGGATGCGGTAGCGCTGGCGCGCGAACACCCGGAGCGCGAGGTCGTGCTGCTGGCGGTGGGCTTCGAGACCACCGCCCCGGCCGCCGCGATCGCCGTGCTGCAGGCCGAGGCCCTGGGCCTGGGCAATCTGTCGCTGCTGGTCTCGCACTCACTGGTCCCACCGGCGATGGAGGCGTTGCTGGCCGACCCGGACAACCGCATCCAGGGCTTCCTGGCCGCCGGCCATGTCTGCACGGTGGAGGGAGCGACCGCCTATCACGCGATCGCCGAACGCTTCCGGGTCCCGATCGCGGTGACCGGCTTCGAGCCGGTGGACCTGCTGGCCGGGATCCACGCCTGCGTGGAGCAACTGGAACGCGGCGCGACCGGGGTGGAGAACCGCTACGACCGGGCCGCGCAGGACGACGGCAACGCAGCCGCGCGCGTTGCGGTCTCTCGCGTCTTCGAGCCGGTCGAGCGCGAATGGCGTGGCATGGGACGCCTGCCCGCCAGCGGCCTCGGGCTGCGCCCGGAGTACGCCCGGTTCGACGCCGTGGCCCGTTTCGGGCTCGTCCCACCCGAGGCGATCGGGGATGGCCCCTGCATCGCCGGCGAGGTGCTGCGCGGACTGCGCCGCCCCACCGACTGCCCCGCCTTCGGCCGCGATTGCACGCCGGATACCCCGCTGGGCGCGCCCATGGTCTCCTCCGAGGGGGCCTGCGCGGCCTACCTGCACTTTCGGGGCGAGGCATGACCACCGACGTCGTACGCCTCGCGCATGGCGGCGGGGGGCGGATGCAGGCAAAGCTGCTGGACGAGGTGATCCTGCCAGCGCTGGGCATCCCGGCCCTCGCCGCCCCCGATGCCGCCGTGCTCGACGCCCCGGGCGGGCGCCTGGCAATGACGACGGACAGCTTCGTGGTGCGGCCGCTGTTCTTCCCGGGTGGCGACATCGGCCGGCTCGCGGTGCACGGTACGATCAACGACTTGGCGATGGCCGGGGCGCGCCCCCTGTGGCTGACCCTCGGCCTGATCCTGGAGGAGGGGCTGCCGCTGGACGACCTGCGGCGCGTCCTCGCCTCGGTGCAGGCGGCCGCAGAGGAATGCGGCGTGCGGGTGGTCGCCGGCGACACCAAGGTGGTGGAGGCCGGGCGCGGCGACGGGGTCTACATCAGCACCAGCGGGGTGGGCGTCGTGCCCGAAGGCGTGCAGATCACGCCGGGCGCGATCCGGCCCGGTGATGTACTGCTCGCCAGTGGCGATCTTGGCCGCCATGGTGTCGCAATCCTCGCCGCCCGCGAAAACCTGGGCCTGGACCCGCCGATCCCCAGTGACAGCGCATCGGTCGCCGGGGCCGTGGCCGCACTACTGGCCGCCGGCGTGCCAGTCCGCGCGCTGCGCGACCCCACCCGCGGCGGTGCGATCGCCGCCCTGCAGGAGCTGGCCGATGCCTCCGCCTGCCGCCTGGTGCTGGAGGACGCCGCAATCCCCGTGCGCAACGACGTGCGCGGGGCCTGCGAGATCCTTGGTCTGGACCCGCTGCACTCCGCCTGCGAGGGCCGCTTCCTGGCCGCCGTTCCGGAACACGCGGCCGCTCAGGCCCTGAGGATTCTCCGGACCCGCGCGGAGACAGCCGGGGCCGTTGCCATCGGACGGGCGGAGGCGGGCGAACCGGCCGTCATCCGGCGCCTGGCGACCGGCGTGGAACGCCGCGTCATCCTGCCGGCCGGCGAGCAACTGCCACGTATTTGCTGAAGCGGCCTGCGTGTCGCGCTATGGTGGGTCAGAACGACAGGAGGACCCCGAGATGAACTTGCGCACCCTCATGGGAACCGCTCTAGCATTGGCCACCACGCCCGTCCTGGCCCACCCCGGCCACGGACACGGGGACGCCTTCTCGCTGCTCCACTTCCTGAGTTCACCCGAGCATCTCTGGCCCCTCGGGCTGCTGATGCTGGCCATTGTCGGGGGCCTGTTCGGTGCCCGCTGGTGCCGCCACCGGGCGCGACGCTGACGTCAGCCGGCGACGGGCGAACCTTCCACCGCCCACCAGTAGCGCTGTTCGTAGTCACGGTCGCGATCGCGCACCGGTACCGGGACGAAACCCATCGCCGCGAAGAAGCTGGCCGCCGAGGCCTGGGCCTTGACCAGCACCCCGGCCACCCCGGCCTCGTGCGCGGCGCTCCGGCAGGCCTCGACCAGTTGCCGGCCCACACCCTGCCCGCGGTCGGCTCGCCCCACGTAGAGGCCATGCAGCAGCAGCCCGTCGGCGGCACCCTCCGGCAGCTCGCGGGGCTCCGCCGTCTCCCAGGCGGCGACGCCGACCACCTCGCCCGCACGCTCCAGCACCGTCACCTCGAGGAACATCAGATCGGCCTCGGTATAGCGGTAGGCCGGCAGGGCGAGCCGGCGCACACGTTCGGGCAGGGGCCAATCCTCGATCGCCTCGGCCACCAGATGGTTGATGGTGTCGAGATCGCCGGGGCGGGCCGGGCGGAGGGATTCGGTAGATTTCGTCATGGGCATGTTTGCAGTATCGGGCACAGTCGGGCTCGTTGTCGGCATGGTTCCTGCTCGGACCTGTTCGACAGGCCGAAGTGCCGGGACAAACGGCGCGCGCGGGCCGTCACGACAACGCCATCCGCGATCGGGGATAATCGCAGCGCACTGAAAGGAGACGACACCGCACCATGACGGAACTGAAAAAGGCGATCGAGCACCAGCGCGACTACCTCGAGGACAAGCTGCATGAACCCCTGGCGGAGATCGCCGGCCGGCTGAGTGCCGCCTGGCCGCGCCGCGAGGCGCTGGACTCGATACTGGAGGAGGCGATCCGCCAGATCCCGGAAGCGACCTTCGTGTATGCACTGAACACCGAGGGGGTCCAGCTTTCGGACAACATCTCGCGCACTGGCGTACTGCCGGAACACTTCGGGCGCGATCGCTCTCAGCGCCCGTACATGAAGGAGGCCGTGCCCGCGGACGGCTTCCTGCTGTCGGATGCCTACATCAGCCTGCTCGGACGCCGGCCATCCCTGACCTCATTGCAGCTGGTGCGCGACGACCAGGGCAATGCGCTGGGCTTTCTCGGCGCGGACTTCGATCTGCGCAACCTGCCCGACTTTTCCGAGGACCTGTACGAGGAGCCCAGCGAGTGGCGCCAGATCAAGGGCGATCCGTCGATTCGCGGGACACTGTTCCTGCAGAGCCGCACCGAGAGCCTGATGGACCAGAACATGGACACCGCCCTGGCCATTCTGGAAGAACTGTTCACCGAGCGCGGCGTGTTCCAGGGGGTGTTCCACTTCTCCAGTTCGCGCGCCACGCTATGGACCACCGAGGACCCGTACCGCTACCGCATCCTGACCCACGAATCCCTGGGCGACCCGGACGTCTGCCTGGCGTTTCCGCACGAGCCGTACCCCGCGGAGGCGCTGATCCCGAAGGAGGAGGTCGGCCGCGTGCTGGAGGCGCTGCGCGCGCTGCGCTATGCCGACGAGACCGTGTACCTGCGCTCCGCCTCGATCAACCTGTTCAACGGCATGATCAGCCTGACCTTCTCGTGCGACGGCTCGCATTACATGACCTGGGACGACTTCCTCGGCCGCTCCATCCAGTTCTGGATCGGCGCCACCGGCTAGGGAGATGCGGATCGATGCGCGGCTCCCCCGGGGGCTGTCACACGCCGATCAACTCGGTCATCATGGTCACGGGATCACCGGGGCCACACGCACATGGAAACCGGATACGCCAGGGAGATGGGTGGCCGCGCCGAGCAACAGGACGCGGTGACCGTGCTACAAAACGCGGACGGGCAGAGCGCCCTGCTGCTGGTCGCGGACGGAATGGGCGGCCACGAGGGCGGGGCACGCGCCTCGCACGCCGCGATCGCGACCGCCGAACTCCTGTGGACCCGCTACGCGGGGCAGGCTGCCGATGCCCGTGCCCTGCTCCACGCTCTCTTCCACGAGACCCATGCAGCCTTGCTGGAGGCCGGGGGTACCGATCCGTCACAACGCCCCGGCACCACGCTGGTGGCACTGTATGTGACCCCGACCTCCGCCTGCTGGGCCCATTGCGGCGACAGCCGGCTGTACCACTTCGAGGGCGACACCCTTCAGCGGCGCACGCGCGATCACACCCGGGTCCAGCAGCTGGTCGACGAGGGGGTAATAAGCGAGGCGCAAATGGCAACGCACCCGGAGCAGAACCGGCTATTGCGAGGCCTCGGCGTGGTCGACCCGATCGAGGTGGACTACGCCGAGGCCCCCGTCACCCGTCACACGCGCTTCTTGTTGTGCTCGGATGGCTTCTGGGAACAGATCGGACCGATGGAGATCGCGGAACTGCTGGACAGCCCGGACCTCGACACGGCCACCGCGCGCGCAGCCGTCGAAGCGGCGCGACGCGGCGGACCCAAGGGTGACAACGTGGCCCTGGCAGCATGGCGGACCGGGCCGCCGCGCGGGCGTTTCTGGCGCCGGCACCTGAAGGCGCGCATCGGGCCCACGCTGGGCCTTCTGGCGCTACTGGCTGCGGCCCTTGCGATCCTGCTGTGGCCGCTGGACTGATGCCGACCGTATACTCGCGGACTCGCCGAGCCGCACCAGCCCTTGCCATGATGCCAGCCCACACCACGCTGCTTCGCCTCGTCCTGCTCGCCGTACTGACAGCGTTCCTGTCCGGCTGTGCGCAGCTACAGGGCTTGTTCGACCCCGAGGCGGAGGCCACCGAGGACGTGGTCGCCGCGACCGACGAGGCCCCGTCCGACCCGCTCGCCCGTGAGGAGCAGGACGAGCGCCTCAAGATCGCCGAGATCGTGCAGCTCTTGCAGGGCGGCGAGATGGACCGGGCACGCTCGGCACTAGACCGGATCCTCGCAGATGATCCGGGCAACCCCGCCGCCCGCGGCCTGCGTGAACAGCTCTCCGGGGATCCGCAGGCGACCCTGGGCGAGGCCTATTTCGTTCACACGGTGGAGCCGGGCGACAGCCTGGGCGGGCTGGCGCGTGAGCACCTCGGCGATGCCACCCGCTTTGTGATCCTCGCACGCTACAACGACATCGAACGCCCGGACCGACTGCTCGTCGGGCAACGGCTGCGCATCCCGCGGGATGTAGCGGGGCCGCAGCATGGCGAGACCGATCTGGACGAACAGCTGATGGCTCTGGACCCCGACGCCGCGCCCGGCGTCAGCGAGGACGGTTTGCGCCGCGCAATCGAGGCCGACCTGGCAGCCGGGCGTTATGGCGCGGCGCTGGAGGTCGTGGAGCTGGCCCGCGAGCACCCCGAGGCGCAGAACGAATGGGCCAGCTGGCTGGACCCGCTGGCGCGCGACGCGACGATCGGCTACTGGCACCGGCGGGGCGTGGAGGCGCGCGCGGCAGGCGCGACCGAAGAGGCGCTGGAGGCCTTCGGCCGGGTGCTCGAACAGGACCCGCAACACGCGACCGCGCGCCAGCACCTTGACGAGCTGGAGCAACAGCGCAAGGAGGCCCTGCACGCGGAGGCCATCGTGCGCTACCGCAACCAGGACCTGGAGACCGCCATCGCATTGTGGGACGAGGCCCTGGCGATCGACCCCGGGTTCGAGGCGGCGCGCGGCTATCGCCTGCGAGCCCTGGAACTGCAGCGTCGCCTGAATGCCCTGGACCGCGAGAACGGCCGGAGTTAATCCGTAGCGGTACGTCTTGAAGTGGCTTCGATCGGCAACTCGTCGGATGCGAGCTCCTGGGTGCGGTCGCCGTCAGCAACCGGCCCGGCAGCGCTGCGCTCGGGCGTCCCGGCGACCCGGCGCTTCATGCGCGCCTCCAGCGAGTCGGCCATCGCGTTGTAGGCACTGAAGACCCGCTCGAAGTCGTCGTGTCGACGGGCACGGATCCGGGTATCGAGCCGCCCCTGACCGATCTGGTCCAGCGCCCCGCGCAGGCGGTCCAGCGGCGCCTGAAGACGCCGGGCGAGCACGTAGGCCCCCAGGAGCACCGCGAGGAGGGTGACCAGCGTGAGCATCAGCAAGGCCATGAAGGTGGCCTCGTTCGCCGCGCGCAGCGACCCCGTGGACAGCCCGACCTGGAGTTGCCCAAGGTGATGATCCTGGCAGCGAACCGGGGCCTCGAACATGAACAGCTCTGCGCCATCCCGCCCGGTGACGGACCACACGGCCTGGCCGTCGCGACGCTGAAGCAGGCGGTCCTCGGAAGGCGGCTCGTAGGGCTGGCCCAGGGCCTCCGGGTCGCTGCTGGCCACCACCTCGCCGCGGTGGTCCACGACGCTCAGCAGGGCAATCTCCCGGTTCGCCTGCATGTCGCGCAGGCGGCCCTGGACCGCGATGGTGTCCTCCAGCAACAGGTCCTCGGCACTCTCCACCGAGATGATCTGCGCCAGCGTGGCCCCATAGTCAAACGCCAGATCGGTCATCACCTCGTTCTGCTTCTGGTGTACCAGCGTACCGCCGACAACCAGGGTGACCGCCACCAGTGCCCCCATGACCGCGGCCCAGCGCAGACGCAGCGGGATGATCCGACGCCCGGCACCTGCCCGTTCGCGCTCGGCGCGTTGCTCGTCGATACGCTCGAGGTCCACCAGTAGCTCGCCGGCCGACTGGTAGCGCTCGTCCGGCTCCTTCGCCAGCAGGCGCAGCACCAGCTCGATCAGTTCCTGCGGACAGTCGCGCACGATGACCCGCGGTGCGGGGACCGAATCCTTGACCACCCGGGTCAGCAGGGTCTCGACATCATGCCCGCGAAACGGGGTGGCCCCCGTCAGGAGCTCGTACAGCACCACGCCCACGGAATAGAGATCGGCACGAGCGTCGGTATCGCGGCCACGGACCTGCTCCGGCGCCATATAGTGCGGCGATCCTGCGATATAGCCGTCGTCGTCCTCGGCAAGCCAGTCGTCGTCGGCGCGCCAGTCGGGGTCCCTGAGGGTGCGGGCAATGCCGAAGTCCATCACCTTGATGTTCGCCGTGGCGCTGGTGACGATGATGTTCTCGGGCTTGATGTCGCGGTGCACGACGCCATGCCGGTGCGCATAGTCCAGGGCCTCCACCAGCTGGATGGCGATCTTCAGGACATTGCGCAGCAGCAGCGGGCGGAACTGTTCCGCGAACTCCGCGAGGGTGATGCCGTCCAGCAGCTCCATCGCGATGAACGGCTGCTGATCCGACTCGCCGACATCGAAGATGGTGACGATGCCCGGGTGGGTCAGGGTGCCGGCGGCGCGCGCCTCGGCCAGGAAGCGCCGGCGGTACTCGGGCCGTCGGGCGTAGTCCGGCTGCAGGCACTTGATCGCAAGCGGACGACGGATATCCGGGTCGTAGCCGCGATGGATGACAGCCATCGCACCGCGCCCGATCTCCTCGCCGACCCCGTAGCGTCCGATCCGCTGCATGCTCCGGCGACCCTGAGCCTCAAACCGTCTCGAGCAGGATGCGCGCGACGACCGCCAGTACCAGAACCGCCACCGCGATGCCCAGCCAGCGCCAGCGTGACCGAGGCCCACGGCCAGGCCGGGCATCGGAACCGTCGTCGCGGCGGCGGAACACGAACTCGGCCCGCCCGAAACGGACGTGGTCGCCGTCCTTCAGCGCAGCCTCGTGCACCTTCTCGTCGTTCACCCAGGTGCCGTTGGTGGACAAGAGATTGACGACCCGGCATTCGCCGCCGTCGTTGACCAGCCAGGCATGCTGCGAGGAGACGCTGCCCTCCTGCAGAACGATGTCATTGGTCGCCTGACGGCCCACCGAGCGCTTGCCCGGTTTCAAGGTCAGGCGCTGCTGGCCGAAGGGCTCGGAGATCCCCACCAGCACCGGGTGGCCGCCGGGGGGCGCCCCCTCGCTGGCGGTGTCCGCGGCACTTTCCTGCTCGGGCAAGGCCTGTCCCTGAAACAGCATTGTCCCCTGCGGCCCGCTGCGGCCGGCATCCCTGCGTCGTCCCTGATCGCTCATACATCCCCCTGCTTCACGAGCCTTGCGTGGCCCTGTTTTTCGGGTTGGCACTTGCTCGAGTATGCACGGGCGGCGCGCACCAAAACAACGAATGCGTCACACCATGAAAGGGCCTGCTATGCTCCGGCCATCCGCCCATCACGACAAGGAGTCTGAACATGGAACAGGACACCACCAACGGGGCCGACCTCCGTGGACTGATCGAGCCGCTCGTTCGCGGAAAATTCTGGATGCAGTTGATCGGGGTGATGATGATCATCTCGGGCGTGCTGACCGCCCTGTCGATCATCGGCATCATCATTGCCTGGATCCCGATCTGGGCCGGCGTGGTGCTGATGCAGGCCGCCGGCGCCTCCCAGCGCGCCTACGAAAGTGCCGATCCGGAAGCGATCAAGTACGCCCTCGGCCGCCTGCGCATCTACTTCACCATCTTTGGCGTGCTGCTGCTGATCTACCTGATCCTGATGGTCCTGGGCATGCTCTTCGGCATCGGCGCCGGTCTGATGGGCGGCTTCGGCCACATGCAGTAGAGTGCCCCCCGGCCGCGTCATGGCGAGCCCCCGGAAGGGGGCGTGGCAGACGAACACGAACACACCCGACGGCCGCCGTTGGGGCCGCAAGCGGCCTACCGATAGCCAGGTCGGACGCAACGTCCGGTGGGGCCAGAGGCAGATTGCTTCGTCGCTGCGCTCCTCGCAATGACGAGGATGTCGCTCAGACCTCGCGGTAGATCTGTGCGCCCTTGTTGACGAACTCGACCGCCTTCTCCTGCATCCCCTTCTTCAGGGCCTCGTCTTCGGAGACGCCCTGGGCCGCGGCGTAGTCGCGCACGTCCTGGGTAATCTTCATGGAGCAGAAGTTGGGACCGCACATGGAGCAGAAGTGGGCGACCTTGTGCGCGTCCTTGGGCAGGGTCTCGTCGTGGAATTCGCGCGCGCGTTCCGGGTCCAGCGCCAGGTTGAACTGGTCCTCCCAGCGGAACTCGAAGCGCGCCTTGGACAGCGCGTTGTCCTGCAGCTGCGCGCCGGGAAAGCCCTTGGCGAGATCGGCCGCATGGGCCGCAATCTTGTAGGTGATAATGCCGTCGCGCACGTCCTGCTTGTTGGGCAGGCCCAGATGCTCCTTCGGCGTCACGTAGCAGAGCATCGCGGTGCCGTACCAGCCGATGTTGGCCGCGCCGATCCCGGAGGTGATGTGGTCGTAGGCCGGGGCGATATCGGTGACCAGCGGGCCGAGAGTGTAAAACGGCGCCTCGAAGCAGTCTTCCAGCTCCTTGTCGACGTTCTCCTTCACCTTCTGCAGCGGGACGTGGCCGGGGCCTTCGATCATCACCTGCACGTCGTGCGCCCAGGCCTTCTGCGTCAGCTCGCCCAGGGTCTCCAGCTCGCCGAACTGCGCGGCGTCGTTGGCGTCGGCCAGGCAGCCAGGGCGCAGCCCGTCACCGAGGGAGAACGAGACGTCGAACGCCTTCATGATCTCGCAGATCTCGTCGAAACGGGTGTAGAGGAAGTTCTCCTCGTGATGCGCCAGGCACCACTTGGCCATGATCGATCCACCGCGCGAGACGATGCCGGTCACCCGATCGGCGGTCAGCGGCACGTACTGCAACCGCACGCCGGCATGGATGGTGAAGTAGTCCACACCCTGTTCGGCCTGCTCGATCAGGGTGTCGCGGAACAGTTCCCAGGTCAGGTCCTCGGGCTTGCCGTCGACCTTCTCCAGCGCCTGGTAAATCGGCACGGTACCGATCGGCACCGGCGAGTTGCGCAGGATCCACTCGCGGGTCTCGTGGATGTTCTTGCCGGTGGACAGGTCCATCAGGGTGTCGCCGCCCCAGCGCGCGGACCATACGAGCTTCTCGACCTCCTCCTCGATCGAGGAGGAGACCGCGGAGTTGCCGATGTTGGTGTTCACCTTCACCCGGAAGTTGCGGCCGATGATCATCGGCTCCAGCTCCGGGTGGTTGATGTTGGCCGGAATGATCGCGCGGCCGCGGGCGATTTCGTCACGCACGAACTCGGGCGTGATCGCCTCGGGGATGGACGCCCCGAAGGACTCGCCGGCGTGCTGGCGCAGCAGCTTCTTGTAGCGCGGGTCGGCGCGCAGCTCCTGCAGGCGGTTGTTCTCGCGGATGGCGACGAACTCCATCTCCGGTGTGATGGTCCCCTGGCGGGCGTAGTGCATCTGCGAGACGTTCGCCCCGGCATGCGCGCGGCGCGGCGGGCGGATGTGCTCGAAGCGCAGGCTGGCCAGTTCCGGGTCGGCGGCGCGGGCGCGGCCGTATTCGGAGCTCGGGCCATCCTGCCATTCGGTGTCGCCGCGCTCGTCAATCCAGCCGCCGCGCAGATCCGTCAGGCCCTGGCGCAGATCGATGGTCGCGTCCGGATCCGTGTACGGGCCCGAGGTGTCGTAGACCGGGATCGGCGGGTTCTCTTCCGGGGTGCCGGAGGTCAGCGTGGGGCTTTGTGCGACCTGGCGGAACGGCACGCGGATATCCGGGCGCGAACCCTGCACGAAGACCTTCTCGGAATTGGGAAACGGGCGCGTGACGTCGGCGGAGACCTGGGCGGTCTTGCGGGCGAAGGACTCGGGAATGGCGCTCATACGGTGACCTCTG
This sequence comes from Thioalkalivibrio sp. AKL9, assembly GCF_000377825.1. Taxonomy (NCBI): domain Bacteria; kingdom Pseudomonadati; phylum Pseudomonadota; class Gammaproteobacteria; order Chromatiales; family Ectothiorhodospiraceae; genus Thioalkalivibrio; species Thioalkalivibrio sp. AKL9. The sequence goes on from NZ_KB905103.1 coordinate 406,503, forward strand.
CGATGCGGATGTGGCAGCAGAGGGAACAGAACGGGCCGGACAGACTGCGAACGGGGCGCGCGCGGACTGGATCGAGCACCGAGCTTCCCTCCGCCAGCGTTAACTGGTTCAGGTTCAAGGGGACTCTCTCAGCTCGCATCGATCGCGGGCACCCCCAGCTCTGACGGATGAGTGTACCGCACAGAGGGCGGCGGCGGGACCAACAAGACAGCGCGCGCTCCGGTGTTTTGCGTTAGATTATCGCTTTGTGACAACCTTCGCGCCGCCATGTCCCCCAAGAACTTCGTCTTCGAGCTGTTTGGCCGTTCCCCGGTACGCCCGCTACAGGCGCACATGGAAAAGGTGCGCGCCTGCATCGCCGAGCTCCCGCCGTTCATGGAGGCCATGGCCCGCGACGACTGGGAGACCGCGCGGGTACAGCAGAAGAAGATTTCGAAGCTGGAACGCGAGGCGGACCGCCTGAAGAAGGACCTGCGCCTGCACCTGCCCAAGGGCATGATGCTGGCCATGTCGCGCCGCGACGTGCTCGACACCCTGCTGATCCAGGACCGCATCGCCAACATGGCGAAAGACATCGCCGGGCTGATGCTGGGCCGGCAGATGCAGTTCCCCGACAACATGGGCGAGCCGCTGAAGCGCTTCCTCGATCGCAGCGTGGATGCCGTCGACCAGGCCGGCCGGGCAATCAACGAGCTGGACGAACTGGTGGAGGCGGGCTTCCGCGGCCACGAGGTCGAGGTCGTCAACGGCATCCTCACTGAGCTGGACCAGATCGAGCACGAGTCCGACGAGGCCCAGCGCGAGGTGCGCGAGATCCTGTTCGCGCAGGAGGCCGAACTACCCCCGGTCAACGTGATGTTCATGTATCGCGTGATCGACTCCATCGGCGAGCTGGCCGACCTGGCCCAGCGTGTAGGCAGCCGCCTGCAGCTGATGCTCGCCAAGTAACCACCGGCACCCAGGCACAGGCACCGAGGACGGCATGGAATACAGCACCCTGTTGCTCGGCCTTGCAGTGATCTTCGGCCTGTTCATGGCCTGGGGCATCGGCGCCAACGACGTTGCCAATGCCATGGGCACCTCGGTGGGCTCACGCGCGCTGACGATTCGCCAGGCGGTGTTTGTAGCCGCGATCTTCGTGTTCTCCGGGGCCTGGCTGGCCGGCGGCGAGGTCACCCAGACCATTCGAAGCGGGATGGTCGACTCCAGCCTGATGGCCGACAACCCCGAATTGCTCGTTTACGGGATGCTGGCGGCCCTGGCAGCCGCCGGGACCTGGCTGATGGTCGCCTCCTATTTTGGCTGGCCGGTCTCCACGACCCACTCCATCATTGGCGCCATCGTCGGCTTTGCCGTGGTCGGCCTCGGCTTCGAGGTGGTTCGCTGGGAACGTGTCGGCACCATCGCGATGTCCTGGGTGGTCTCGCCGCTCGTCGGCGGGATGATCGCCTTTGCCCTGTTCCGCAGTGTGCAGATCCTGATCCTCGATACCGTCGATCCGCTGAAGAACGCCAAGCGCTGGGCGCCGCTCTATATCTTCCTCACGGCCTTTGTCACGGCACTGGTAACGATGTTCAAGGGCCTGACCCACGTCGGCCTGGACCTCACGCCCGTGCAGGCCTATGGCTTCGCGATCCTGATCAGCGCCATCGTGGTCGTGCTCGGGATGATGGCAATCCGGCGCCTGCGCTTTGACGATCCCACCGGCGTGGGCGAGGAAGGCTCCCATTTCGCCAATGTCGAGAAGGTGTTCGGCATCCAGATGGTGGTGACCGGGTGCGCGATGGCCTTTGCCCTGGGCTCCAACGACGTCGCCAATGCCGTCGGCCCGCTGGCTGCAGTCGTGGACGTGATCCAGACCGGCGATGTGAGCACCGAGACTGTCGTGCCCATGTGGGTGCTGCTGCTGGGTGGGGTCGGCATCGTGTTCGGCCTGTTCACCTACGGCCACAAGGTGATCGCGACCGTGGGCACCGGGATCACCCAGCTCACCCCCAGCCGCGGCTATGCCGCCACCGCCGCGGCGGCGGCCACCGTGGTCCTGGCCTCCGGCACCGGCCTGCCGATCTCCACTACCCATACCCTAGTGGGCGCGATCCTCGGCGTGGGCCTGGCACGCGGGATTGCCGCGATCAATCTGGGGCTGGTGCGGATGATCTTCCTATCCTGGATCGTGACCCTGCCGGCCGGCGCGATCCTCGCGGTGGTCTACTTCTACATCCTGCGCGGCATCCTCGGATAAGTTGGCCCCGGTCTCCGGACGTTCCAGTCCGGGGTCCGGCCTGCACGCCCTCTCAGGACGAACAGCTTAGCTGGATCCCGCTCGCCCACTCCGGCGGCAGGTCCGCATAGGCCTCGTATTCCGGCTGTTCAGCGAACGGACGCGCCAGGATCTGCTGCAGACGCAGCACCTCGGATGCATCCCCTGCCTCGGCTTGCTCGATCGCGGCCTGGGCCAGATGGTTGCGCAGGATGTACTTGGGATTGACGGCATTCATCGCCGCGCGCCGCTCTTCAGGGGGCAGCCCCTCCCTCGCCAGCCGCGCCTGATAGCGCGACCACCAAGCCTGCCATGCGGCCCCATCCTCCAGTTCCGATTCCAGTTGCGCCCGGATCTCCGCCTGCTCGAGATCCGGCAGCTGGCGGAAGAAGCGAGTGTAATCCACACCCTCGGCTGCCATGCGCGCGAGCAGATCCTGGATCAATGCCTCGTCGTCCTCCTGTTCCACCTGCAGCCCGAGCTTCGCGCGCATACGCGCCAACCAGGCCTGCCGGTACTGCGGCTGGAAGCCCTGCAGCAGCGCCTTGGCGTGCTCGATCGCCGCCTCGCGGGTGGCGTCGGCGAAATAAATCACCAGGGTCTCGGCCAGGCGGATCAGGTTCCACTGCGCGATCTGCGGCTGCTGGTCGAAGGCATAGCGCCCGCCCTGGTCGGTGTGGTTGCAGATGTAGCCGGGGTCGAAGGCATCCATGAACGCGAACGGGCCGTAGTCGATGGTCAGGCCGGCCAGGCTCATGTTGTCGGTGTTCATCACGCCGTGACAGAAGCCGATGGCCTGCCAGTCGGCGACCATCTCCGCGGTGCGGGCGATCACCGCCTCCAGCATCGCGGCGACGGGATCATCGGCCCCCTGGAGTTCCGGGTAGTCATGCGCCAGGGCGTAGTCGATCAGCTCCTGCAGGCGGGCGCTGTAGCCGTTGTAGTGGAAGTATTCGAAATGGCCGAAGCGCAGGAAGCTGGGCGCGGCGCGCAGCACGATGGCCGCCGGCTCGACGCGCTCGCGGTACACCGGCAGGCTGGAGCCAAACAACGCCACCGCGCGGGTAGTCGGCACGCCCAACGCGGCCATCGCCTCCGAGACCAGGTACTCGCGCACCGAGGAACGCATGACCGCACGACCGTCCGCGCCGCGCGAGAAGCGCGTCGGGCCGGCACCCTTGACCTGCAACTCCCAGGTCTCGCCCGTTGGCGTGCGAACCTCGCCCAGGAGCTTCGCGCGACCATCGCCCAGTTGCGGCACGAAGACGCCGAACTGGTGTCCCGCGTACACCGAGGCCCGCGGCTCGGCCCCCGCCAGCTCGCTACCGTGAGTGCAGGCCCCGAGCCACGGGTCGCGGCCCAGGGCCGCAGCCTCCAGGCCCAGACGCTCGCACATGGCCGGGCTGCTCGCCAGGCAGGTCGCATCCGGAAACGGGGCGGGCGCCGGGCTCTCGTGAAAGGCCTCCGGCAGCCGGGCAAAGTGGTTGATCCACTCCAGCTGGCTCTCGGATGCGGTGGCGTTGACGGGGTCGGGGACCGACATGGGGCATTCTCGGCAGGTTGCGGTGTCAGGGGTTATCATGCGCGTCGCATCGACCCGGGTTCAGGAACCCACGGCGGTCGCGCGTTCATTTTCCGGCCGGATGCCCCACGGCAAACGGCACCCTGCATTCCGGAGGCAAACCCCGTGTCCGAACAAGACAACCCCAAGCCGCAGAACCTGAAGACCAACGAACGCCTGGTCTGGCTCGGCTTCATGCTGTTTTTCGTGGTCGTGCTGGCGATCTACATCGCCCGCGGCAACGGGCTCGAACAGGATCTTTCGGAGGCCAACCGCGATCTGCTGCAGGCGCAGATGCAGCTGCAGCAATACACCCGCCACGAGATCCCGCGTCCGGTGGAACTGGGCCTGACCAATGCCCATCTCCAGGACCTGCAGCGTCGCGGCATGGTGCGCCCGAACGAGCGTCTCGCCGATGACCTGATGCAGCAGACCGGCCTGATCCCGCACGAGGCGCCGGAAGGCGACGCATACGCGTTCCGCCGCGACGGCATCCACGTCCTTAACCACCAGTGGGTCCTGGCGAACTTCGAGGGCGACTCGGCGCACGGCCAGCTACTGCTGGCCTACGAGGTCGTCCACGGCAACGTCCACTGGGAAGTGCTGGAGTCCACGCTGGACCGGATCTGAAGGCGGGCCAGGCGGCACACAGACGCGCCCCGCCCCCGGGAACCGGAGTGCGGGGTGAACTAACTCAGCGGTCGGCGCGGGCCAGCGCGGCCAGGTGCTCGCGGGCGGCCGCAGCCTGGCGGCGCACCTGTTCCGGGGCGGTCCCCCCCGTGAGGTTACGCGCGGCGGCCGAGCCCTCGGGCGTCAGCACCGTGAACACGTCCTCGCCCACCGCCGGGCTGATCGCCTGCAGGTCCGCCAGCGGCAGCTCCGCCAGGTCCACCCCGCGCTCCTGCGCAATACGCACCGCGCGCCCGACGACCTCGTGGGCATCGCGAAAGGCCACACCGCGCCCGACCAGGTAGTCGGCCAGATCGGTCGCCGTGGCGAAGCCCTTGCGGGTTGCCGCCAGGGTGTTCTCCCGCCGCACCTCAAGGTTCGGCACCATGTCGCCGAACGCACGCAGCGAGCCCAGCAGGGTGTCGACGGTGTCGAACAGCGGTTCCTTGTCTTCCTGATTGTCCTTGTTGTACGCCAGCGGCTGGCTCTTCATCAGGGTCAGCAGCGACATCAGGTGGCCGTAGACCCGGCCGGTCTTGCCCCGCACCAGTTCGGGTACGTCCGGGTTCTTCTTTTGCGGCATGATCGAGGAGCCGGTGCAGTAGCGATCCGGCAGCTCGATGAAGGCGAACTGGGCGCTGGTCCACAGCACCAGCTCCTCGGCCTGACGCGACAGGTGCATCATCAGGGTCGCGGCGGCCGCGGTGAATTCGATGGCGAAATCACGATCGGAGACCGCGTCCAGGGAGTTGCGGGTGACACTGTCGAAACCCAGCAGTTCGGCGGTGTATTCACGATCCAGCGGATACGGCGTACCAGCCAGCGCGGCTGCGCCCAGCGGCAGGATGTTCACCCGGCGCCGCGTATCACGCAGACGCTCGGCATCGCGCTCCAGCATCTCGTACCAGGCCAGCATGTGATGGCCGAAGGTGACCGGCTGGGCGGTCTGCAGGTGGGTAAAGCCGGGCATCACGGTATCCGCCTCACGCTCGGCCAGGGCCACCAGGCCATCCTGATAGCCGCGGATCAGGCGCAAGACATCGTCGATGGCCGCGCGCAGCCACAGGCGGATGTCGGTCGCGATCTGGTCGTTGCGCGAACGCCCGGTATGCAGCTTCTTGCCGACATCGCCGATGCGCTCGATCAGGCGCGCCTCGATGTTCATGTGCACGTCCTCGCGCCCGACCTGCCAGTCGAACTCGCCGGCGGCGATCTCGTCGCGGATCGCGTCCAGCCCCGCGAGGATCTCCCCGGCCTCGGCCTCTGTCAGCACCCCGACCTTGGCCAGCATGCGCGCATGCGCCTGCGAGCCCTGGATGTCCTCGCGGTACAGACGCCGGTCGAAATCCACCGACGCGGTGAAGCGCTCGACGAAGGCATCGGTCGGCTCGGAAAAGCGCCCGCCCCACAGCTTGGCCTCACCGGAGGCGGCAGGCGTGGCGGCTGGCTTGTCGTGCGGGGAATCCTGCGTCATGGTGCATCCTGAAGCGGGTGGGGAAAGACACGGAAGTATACGGGCACAGCCGGGGAGTGAACATGGCGCGGTCCTGCGCCCGTTTGTGCACGGCAACAGGGGAGAGTGTTACGCATGGCCCAGGGGGAAACCACCAGGGACACCACCGGGGAGCTCTCGCCGCTGCCCGATTTCTGCAGTGCGGAGACGTTGCTGCGCGTGCTCATGGTGGCCGTGCTGCTGGCACTGGCCGTAGCCCTGTTGCGCGCCGGCGGCCAGGACTGGCTGTCGGCCCTGGCGCTGCACGCGCTGTTCATCTTCTGGGTGGCGCTGACCAGCCTGTTGATCCTGTGCGGGCTCAAGAGATCGCTGCACCGACTACCGCTGACCGCGCAGATCGTGCTCTCGCCCCTGGTCCCCATCGCGAACACCGCCATCGTCTATCGCCTCGCGGAGGAACTGGTGCTGGCCGACCCGGCGCTGCGCTGGCCGGTGATCGGCGTCGCCACCATCCTCAGCCTGATGGCCATGCACTACCTGTACCTGCAGGCGGCCTGGCAACGCGAAACCCGGGCCGTGGCAGCGGCCCGGGAACAGGCCATGCGCGCCCGCCTGCGCCCGCATTTTCTCTACAACAGCATGAACACCATCGCCGGGCTGTGTCGCAGTGATCCTGCGCGTGCGGAACAGATCACCCTGGACCTGGCGGATCTGTTCCGCGCCACATTCGCCACCGGGGATCGCCACTCGCTGCGTGAGGAGCTGGACCTGGTCCGCGCGTTCCTCGAGATCGAACAGACCCGTTTCGGCGAACGCCTGGTACTCGACTGGGACTGCCCCGACCATCCGGGCCTGGATCTCGATGTGCCTACGCTGATCCTGCAACCGCTGGCGGAAAACGCGATCCAGCACGGGATCGCACCCGCACGCGGCGCAGGGCGCATATGGGTGCGCTGCCGCATGGATTCCGGACGGGTCACGGTAACCATCGGCAACACCGTGGATCCACACGCACGCGGCGAGGGGACCGGCACCGCCACGGATGCGGTACGCCTGCGGCTGCAGCACGCCTTCGGCGGGCAGGTACACTTCGAGGCCGAGGCCGAGGTCGAGCGGTTCGAGGTCCGGATCCGTTTGCCGCTCGCGAACCGGGGGGAAACCACATGAACACCGCTCGACTGGAGTTATTGATTGCCGACGACGAGCCGATTGCCCGTCAACGGCTGACCGCGCTCGCGCAGGAGTTGGGGCATCGGGTGGTGGCGCAAGCTGCGCATGCCGGCGAGGTCGAGATGCAATTGCAGGACCACGCGCCGGATGCCCTGCTGCTGGATATCGACATGCCCGGGGAAACCGGGCTGGAACTCGCGCGGCGTCTGCATGCAGAAGATCCCGCGCTGACGGTGATCCTGGTCACCGCCCACGACCGCTTTCCGCTGGAGGCATTCGAGGCCGGGGTGCGCGACTACGTGCTGAAGCCGGTGCGCCGCGAACGGCTGGAACAGGCGTTGCAGCGTGCAGTGCAGCAAAAACAGGACCGGCCCGAGACCTTCCCGAACGAGGTCCACATCACCGTTGGCCGGCGCGAGGAACGCGTACCGCTGGAACAGGTGGACATCTTCATCGCGGAGGGCGGTTACGTCATGGCGCGTTCGGCACGCCTGGCCGGCTTCGTCGACGCCCGCCTGCGCGAACTGGAGGGCCGGTACGGCCCCGCCCTGTTGCGGGTGCACCGCGGCTGCCTGGCGGTGAAGGCCTCGATCAAGGGCGTCGAAAGCCTCGGCCAGACCGACCACCGCCTGCTGTTCCACGACGACCTGGACCCGATCCCCATTAGCCGCCGCCAGCTGCCCCGAGTGCGCGATTACCTGCGCAACGGGACCTGAGAGGGCCGCACACCCCTGCGGGATTCGGGGCGCGAAGCATTCGCCGTTATACTAGTCCGTTTGAACGCCCGGCCGCTCGCGCCGTGGCTCGCCCGGACAATCCATGAAGCCTGTACGCATCGCCACCCGAAAGAGCCCGCTTGCCATGTGGCAGGCCGAACACGTCGCCGCCCGTCTGCGCGCCCGTGATCCGGAACGCCCGGTTGAACTGGTGGGCATGACCACCCAGGGCGACCGTGTCCTGGACTCCCCGCTGGCGCGGATCGGCGGCAAGGGCCTGTTCGTGAAGGAGCTGGAGATCGCGCTGCTGGAGGACCGCGCCGACATCGCGGTGCACTCGGTGAAGGACGTGCCGATGGAGCTGCCCGAGCAGCTCGAACTGCCGGTGATCCTCGACCGCGAGGACCCGCTGGACGCGTTCGTGTCCAACCAGTACTCACATGTCGACGAGCTGCCGCAGGGGGCCCGGGTTGGCTCCTCCAGCCTGCGCCGGCAGTGCCAGCTGCGCGCGCGGCGACCGGACCTGGAGGTCCGTGACCTGCGCGGCAACGTGAATACCCGCCTGGGCAAGCTGGATGCCGGCGAATACGACGCCATCCTGCTCGCCGCAGCCGGGCTCAAGCGCCTCGGGTTCCATGAGCGGATTCGCAGCTGCCTGGAGCCGGACGTCAGCCTGCCGGCGGTTGGTCAGGGTGCCATCGCCATCGAGTGTCGCGCCGGCGATACCGCCATCGGCGCGCTGATCGCACCATTGAACGATGCGGATACCGCCGACCGCGTGCGCGCCGAGCGGGCCTTCAACCGTCGCCTGGAAGGCGGCTGTCAGGTCCCACTGGCTGCCCATGCGACGCTGGTCGGGGATCAGCTGCACCTGGACGGCCTGGTCGGCGCGGTGGATGGCAGTCGCCTGTTGCGCCGCCAGGTCGAGGGGCCGCGCAGCGACGCCCAGGCCCTGGGGATCCGCCTAGCGGACATGCTTCTGGAACTCGGGGCAGGCGAACTGCTCGCGGCCGCACATCGGGAACACGGCCAGGACACGAAGGGGTAGACGCATGACCGCATCCGCAGACGACAACACGGTGGTCGACAAGGCCTGCGGCCCGCTGGCCGGCCTTGGCATCCTGGTCACCCGCCCGGCCGCCCAGGCGGAGCCGTTCTGTACCGCCTTGACGGCCGAGGGCGCGAGCGTGATCCGCTTTCCCGTGCTGGAGATCCTGGCCCCCAGTGATCCCACCAACCTGCGCGAGGTGCTGGACCGGCTGGCGGACTTCGATATCGCCGTGTTCATCAGCCCGAACGCCGTCCAGCGCGTGCTCAATCTGGCCCTGGCGGAACATTCATGGCCCGCCACCACAAAGATCGCGGCGATCGGCAACCGCACGGCGCAGGAATTGAAGGGCTTCGGGCGCCCGGCGGACATCCTGCCGCCGCGACGCTTCGACAGCGAGGCCCTGCTGGCGCAGGAGGCGATGCAGGAGGTGGCCGGCAAGCGCGTGGTGATCTTCCGCGGCGATGGCGGCCGCGAATTGCTGGGCGACACCCTGAAGGCCCGCGGCGCCGAGGTGACCTTTGCCGAGGCCTACCGCCGCGGGCGCCCCGAGGGCGATACCGGCGAGCTGATGTACGCCTTCTCGCGCGGGCAGATCGGCGTGATCACCATCACCAGTGGCGAGGGGCTGCGCAACCTGTACGAGATGGTCGGCAAGCTGGGGCGCATGTGGCTGCGCAAGACCCCGCTGGTGGTCGGCAGCGAACGCATCGCGGAGATCGCGCAGGAGCTGGGCTTCAAGGCCGCCGTCGAGACCGCCGAGGACCCGACCGATGCGGCCATGCTGGCGGCAGTCCATCATCTCGCGGAACGCCTGCGCGCCGATGGGGCTTAGGTTTTTTCTGGCACGAAGAAGGGCGGTTACACCACAGGTGTTGGCCCGTCGTCCCCGTGCGGGGCTGTGGTGAGCAGACCCATCGGGCATCGAGGTCGGGGATCAGCGGTTCGCAGAGGGACTGATGCGATTCGCTGCGCTCATCCGCATCCTACCGTCCTTATGACGCCATCCCGGTTTTCTCCGTGACCTCAGTCTCCTCTGTGGTTCAACCGATTGTGACCTTGCCTTTCTTCGTGTCTTCGCGCCCTTCGTGGTGAATAAGCGACGCGGGCGCCGCGGTGTTACTCGGCCGGGGTGGCCGGTTCGAAGCTGTCGTAGTACAGCTGCTCCGGCGGCAGACCGGCCGCCTGGAAGGCCTCGCGGGCGGCGTGGATCATCGCCGGTGGCCCGGCCATGTAGACATCAAAGCCGGACAGGTCCGGGTACTCCGACAGCACCGCATCTTGAGGCCAGCCGCTGACGGCGGCAAAGCCGGCGGCGGTCTCGGCCGGGACATCCGACAGCACCGGCGTGAAACGGAACGGTCCGGCGTGCTCGGCGGTCATCTGCTGCAGCCAGTCCGGGGCATAGATGCCATCGGCGCCGCGGGCGCCCCAGAACAGGTGGTGCGGTCGATCCAGTCCTTCGGCGGCCAGATGGTCCAGCATGCCTTTCAACGGACCAAAACCGGTGCCCCCACCAACGAACAAGCGCGGGCGCGGGGATTCCTCGTCGACGAAAAAGCTGCCCAGCGGCCCCTCGATACGCAGCAGCGCCTTGGGCTTGAGCTCCTCGAACACCATGGTGGAGAAACGCCCGCCCGGCATGTGCCGGACATGCAGGGACAGCTGCGCGTCATCGTGCGGGGCGTTGGCCAGGGAATAGCTGCGGCGCTCACCCCCCTTGAGCAGGATGTCCAGATACTGCCCGGCGAGGAACTGGAGGCGCTCGGCGGCCGGGAGCTGCAGACGCAGCTCCATCACGTCGTCGGCCAGGCGGTTCAGGGCCGCCACGCGACACGGCAGGGTCTTGACCACGATGTCCCTGGCCGCGCCGATCTCTTTCACCTCGATCTCGAGGTCGTCCACCGGGACCGCCTGGCAGAACAAGGCCATGCCGTCGGCCAGTTCCGCCTCGCTGATGCCCGGTGGTTTGTTCGGCCCGTGATCGACCTCGCCCTGCAGCACCCGCCCCTTGCAGGAGCCACAGGCGCCATTGCGGCAGCCGTAGGGAAAGGCGAAGCCCTGGCGCAGGCCGGCCTCGAGGACGGTCTCGTCGTCTTCGACCTCGAATACATGGCCACTGGGCTGAATGGTGACATCGAACGCCATCGGAAACCCTCGGTCGCGGAAAGGCCGTTATTCTCGCCGCTGCCGCCCCGAACGCAAGCAACCGCAGTCCGGCCGGGTCGTCGGCGTAGGGGTTCCCTCGCGCGGACGGGTTCGGCAGAATCGGGCCCTAACCATAAAAACGACAAGGGAATGCCATGCGTCACCTACTGATTGCCGCCGGGGCCGGGCTGCTGCTTGCAAGCGGCTGCGCCTCCAACGAGACCCGTTCCACCGATTCCGGAGATGCGGCGGCCGCGCCGACGGACACGCCGGCCGCTACCGTCGAGGTCGCGGCGGATGCGCCGGTAATCCGGGTTGCGCAGGCGGTGCCCTACAGCGCCGATGCCACCATCGCCAACAACATCCGCCAGGAGTGCAACCTGGAGGAACAGTTCTCCGAGTTCATCGAGCACTACGGGGCCGATCAGGGCATCCGCTTCCAGCGCAGCCAGGATCTCGATCCAGCGTCCAGTGGCCAGGTGCTGATGGTCGAGCTGACCGACGCGGTCAGCGGTGGCAATGCCTGGATCGGCCACCGCAAGGTAACCGAGGCAGCGGGAACGCTGTACGCGGACGGCGAGGAGCAGGCCAGCTTTACCTCGCGGCGCTTCTCGGGCGGCGGCGCATTCGGCGGCTTCAAGGGCTCGTGTTCGGTGCTGGGGCGTACCGTGCAGGTGATGGGCCGTGATATCGCGGCCTGGTCGGCGGCGCCGGAGGACGGTGCCCACCTGGGCGACTAATCGTCGCAGGGGTCGGGCCTTCGCGCCGTGCGGGCGCCGACCTCGTCGCCTGCCAACCGCTGCATCCAGTCGACCAAGCGGGTGGCCGTGGTCTGCCAGTCGGGGGCGTGCAAAATGAGATGCGGCCAGTCGGCGTCGGTCCAGACCTCGGCCTGGCCCTGTGGATGGGCACGGGCGGCCATGCAGACCGACTCGCGCTGGATCGTCCCGTCCTGCTCGCCCCACAGGTACACCACCGGGGCTGTGACGTGGCCGATATGATCCGTGGCGTACTGGGCCAGCCAGACCACGCCGGCATAGGTATCCATGCGCACGCGGCGAATGATGCGCGGATCCGTGGAGAAGCGTTCGACCGCGGCGGGCGCGAGGCTGTCGGAGTAGTCGGGGTCGATGGTCAGCGTGAGCCCGCCGGCAAGGACCTCGCCGGTGCGTACGGCAGCATCCCAGAAACCGCGTGCGGGGATCCCGCCACGCAGGCCCGGGGCGACCGCCATCACCCCGGCGACCTCCAGCTCTGGGTGGGTGGCGAGGCTCGCTAGCGCGGCGGAGCCGCCCATGCTCTCGCCCAGCAGGAAGATCGGCCGGTCGGGGTCCTCCGCTTGCGCCGCGCGGACCATTGCAGCCACGTCGCTGATCAGGGGTTCGGTACCCGGCCAGCGGCCGTGCGGCTCGCTGGTGCCATGGCCGCGCTGATCCAGCGCCTGGACACTGTAGCCGCGATCGGCCAGCCAGGGGCCCAGGGCGTCATAGGCACCGGCGTGATCGCGGAAGCTGTGCAGGGCGATCACCACGGCGACGGGTTCTGCGGCCGACCAGCGGCGGACGCGATCGGGGGCAATCGCTGCGCCCGCGGGAGCTTCCTTCACTGGGGTCCCCGCCGCGCGCACGGTTTCACGCTCCGGGGCGGCCGCACAGGCGGTCAAGGCCAGCAGCAGTACAGCCAGGAGCCCGACCGCGCCCGGGATTCGGCGGCGCGTCACGCCTCATATCCCCAGTTCATCCCAGATCTCGTCCACGCGGCGCTTGACCGCCTCGTCCATGGCGATCGGCCGGCCCCACTCGCGATCGGTCTCGCCCGGCCATTTGGAGGTCGCGTCCATGCCCATCTTGGACCCCAGACCCGAGACCGGCGAGGCAAAGTCGAGATAGTCGATGGGGGTGTTTTCCACGAGGGTGGTGTCGCGGGCCGGATCCATGCGCGTAGTGAGTGCCCAGATCACGTCATTCCAGTCACGGGTGTTCACGTCGTCGTCGACCACAATCACGAACTTGGTGTACATGAACTGACGCAGGAAGGACCACACCCCCATCATCACGCGCTTGGCGTGGCCCGGGTACTGCTTGCGCATGGAGACGACGGCCAGACGGTAGGAACAACCCTCGGGCGGCAGGTAGAAGTCCACGATCTCCGGGAACTGCTTCTGCAGGATGGGAATGAACACCTCGTTCAGGGCCACCCCGAGCACGGCGGGCTCGTCCGGCGGACGACCGGTGTAGGTGGAATGGTAGATCGGCTGATCACGATGGGTGATGCGGTCGATGGTGAAGACCGGGAATTCGTCCACCTCGTTGTAGTAACCCGTGTGGTCCCCGAACGGGCCTTCCGGCGCGGTGTCGTCCGGGTGGATGTGCCCCTCGAGCACGAACTCGGCGGAGGCCGGGACCTCCAGGTCGGAACCGATGCAACGGGTGACCTCGGTTCGACTGCCACGCAGCAATCCGGCGAAGGCATATTCGGACAGGGTGTCCGGCACCGGGGTCACGGCGCCGAGGATGGTGGCCGGATCGGCACCCAGGGCGACCGCGATGGGAAACGGCTCGCCGGGGTGGGCCTGGCACCACTCGCGAAAATCGAGGGCCCCGCCACGATGGGACAGCCAGCGCATGATCACGCGATTGCGCCCAATGACCTGCTGGCGATAGATCCCGAGGTTCTGACGCGACTTCTCCGGGCCACGGGTGACCACCAGGCCCCAGGTAATCAGGGGGCCGGCGTCTTCCGGCCAGCAGGTCTGGACCGGGAGTTGGTCGAGATCAACCGCATCGCCTTCCAGCACATGGCGCTGGCAGGGCGCCCCGCGGATCTTCTTGGGCGCCATGTCCAGCACCTTGCGAAAGATCGGCAGCTGTTCCCAGGCGGCCTTGAGCCCCTTGGGTGGGTCCGGCTGCTTAAGGAAGGCGAGCAGGCGCCCGACCTCGCGCAGGGCTTCGACCGAGTCCTCGCCCATGCCCATGGCCACCCGCTCCGGGGTACCAAACAGGTTGGCGAGCACCGGGATGTCGGAGCCGGTAGGGTTTTCGAACAGCAAGGCCGGGCCGCCGGCGCGCAGGACGCGGTCGGCGATCTCGGTCATCTCCAGGTTCGGGTCCACCTCGCGGGTGATGCGGCGCAGCTCGCCGCGCTGTTCGAGGCCATCAATGAAATCGCGCAGATCCTTGTACTTCACGGGGTCTCCCTCGGGAATGGCCGGTTGGTGCGACCCGGGCCGGGGTTAGGCGGAGAATTCCGCCCAGACCGGCGCATGGTCGGACGGACGCTCCCAGGCACGCGGTTCGCGGTCAATGCCCGCGGCCTGTAGACGGGCCTGCAAGGGAGCGCTGGCGAGGACCAGGTCGATGCGCAGGCCCCGATTGCGACGGAAGGACGCAGCCCGATAATCGAACCAGGAATACTCCTCCGCGGGCTGCTCGAAGGTGCGGAAGGTATCCGTGAGGCCGAGATCGGTCAGCGCGGCCAGGGCCTCGCGTTCCGGCGTGGAGCACAGGATGCGCTCGTGCCAGGCCTCGGGGTCGTGCACGTCGCGATCATCCGGGGCGATGTTGAAGTCACCGAGGACCACGAGATTCGGGTGCTGCGCAATCTCGTCGGCCAGCCAGGCGTGCAGCCGCGCCAGCCAGTCCAGCTTGTAGGCGTATTTCTCGGTTCCGACGTTCTCGCCGTTCACGACATACAGGTTGACCACGCGAACCTCGCCGATGGTGGCGGCGAGGATACGGCGCTGGGCGTCCTCGAGCCCGGGCGGGTCGGTGACCACGTCGGTGGCCTCGGTGCGGGAGATGATGGCCACGCCGTTGTAGGTCTTCTGCCCGGAGAACACGACCTGATAGCCCGCATCGCGGATGGCCGCCGCCGGAAAGTTCTCGTCGGTCAGCTTGGTCTCCTGCAGGGCCAGGACGTCGGTCCGCGAGCTCCCCAGCCAATCGAGGACCTGCGGCAGACGCACCTTTAGCGAATTGACGTTCCAGCTGGCGATCTTCACGCGGCTTTCTCCTCCAAGCCGCTATGGCGCAACAGGGCGTCGATCTGCGGATCGCGCCCGCGGAAGGCACGGAAGGAATCCGCGGCCGGGCGCGAGGCGCCGGCCTCGAGAATCTCGCGCAGGTAGGCCGCCCCCACCTCGGACGAAAACAGACCTTCCTCTTCGAAGCGCCCGAATGCGTCAGCCGACAGGACCTCGGCCCACTTGTAGCTGTAGTACCCCGCGGCGTAGCCGCCGGCGAAGATGTGGCCGAAGCCGTGGGCGAAGCGATTGAACGCCGGCGGATGGACCACCGCGATCTCCTGACGCACGGTGTCCAGGAGCTGCTGGATGTCCGCGGCCTTCGCAGGGGCGGGCCCGGCATGCAGGCGCATGTCGAAGAGGGAGAACTCGACCTGGCGCAATAGCTGTAACGCCGCGTGGAAATGGCGGGTGCCCTGCAGGCGCTGGAACAGGTCCTCGGGCATCGCCTCGCCGGACTCGTGATGGCGCGCGAACAGATCCAGCGCCTCGCGTTCCCAGCACCAGTTCTCCATGAACTGGCTGGGCAGTTCGACCGCATCCCATTCCACGCCGTTGATGCCGGCGATGTCGGGTTCGTCCACCCGGGTCAGCATGTGATGCAGGCCGTGACCGAACTCATGGAACAGCGTAATCACTTCGTCATGAGTGAAAAGGGCCGCCTTGCCGTCCACCGGCGGGGTGGAGTTGCAGGTCATGTAGGCGACCGGCAGCTGGGCGCGGTCCTCGGAGATGAAACGGTTGCGGCAGACATCCATCCAGGCGCCGCCGCGCTTGTTCTTGCGGGCGTAGAGATCGAAGTAAAAGCCAGCGCGTTCGGTACCATTCGCGTCAAAGATGCGATAGAACCGGACGTCGTCGTGCCAGGTCTCGATGCTGTCGTCGGGCTCGAAGCGGACCTGGAACAGGCGCTGGACCAGACCGAACAGGCCGTTGACTGCGCGGTCAGCGGGGAAGTAGGGCTTCAACATCTCCTGGCTGAGACCCAGGCGCCGCTCACGCATCTTCTCGGCCGCGAAGGCCATGTCCCAGGCCTCCAGGGTTCCGAGGTCGAGCTCGTCGCGGGCAAAGGCGCGCAACTCGTCCAGGTCGCGCTCGGCCCGGGGGCGCGCGCGGTGCGCCAGATCCTGGAGGAAGCCTTCGACCTGCTCGGCGCTATCGGCCATCTTGGTCGCGAGCGAACGCTCGGCGTAGTGGCGAAAGCCCGTCAGATGCGCCTTCTCCTCCCGCAACTGGAGGATCTCGACCATGATCTCGCTGTTGTCGTGATTGCCGGCGCCGGGCCCGAGGTCAGACGCACGCGTCGTGAAGGCCTCGTACACACGGAAACGCAGGTCGCGATCCTCGGCGTGGGTCATGACTGCGAGGTAGCTGGGGATATCCAGGGTCACGACAAAACCCGTCTGGTCGTGATCGCGAGCGTTCTGCGCGAGCATGGCCCGATCGGACTCGGAGATGCCGGCGAGCGCGGCCGCATCATCGGTCTGCCACGTCCAGGCCTGAGTGGCGTCCAGCACGTTCTCTTCGAAACGTGCAGTCAGCTCCGAAAGGCGGGCGTTGATGGCGCGCAGGCGGTCACGCTCGGCCTCGGGGAGATCGACGCCGCTCAGATGGAAATCACGCAGCATGTCATCCAGCACCTTGCGCCGCTGGGGCGAAAGCTGCGCGTACTCTTCACTGTCTGCCAGGCGACGGACCGCCCGGTACAGGCCCTGATGCTGCGAAACCCAGCTGCCGTAATCCGACAACAGGGGAAGGCTGGCGTTGTATGCCTCCCGAATCTCGGGACCGTTCATGACCGCATTGAGGTGCCCCACCGGGGACCAGACGGCATCCAGGCGCGTGTCCAGCGCCTGCAACGGCTGGATCAGCGTGGCCCAGGTCGGTTGATCCCCGACGGCCGCGACCAGCCGATCAATCTCCGCGCGATTCTCCACCAGGACGGTTTCCACCGCGGGCAGGACATGTTGGGGCTCGATGGCACGAAAGGCGGGCAGCCGGTCGGTCTGCAGCAAGGGGTTGGACACGGTATCTCCAGGGGTCGGGCCAGCAGTGGATTATGCCATTCGGACAGAAAGCCCGGCAGGGTGTTCCCGGCAACGGGGTGGTCGGGGCGAAGCTTATGGGCTCGGCGGGCGAACGGGGTGAAAGACGGCATGGCCAGCGAGGCGGGCGAGGAGTCCGTAGGCCCACTGGCAGCGCAGCCCGGCATAGGCATCCACAGCAGCATTGTAGCGGCCGAGGGCCTCAGTAATTGCTTGGTCCAGTGCCGCTACGCGAGGGGGCAGTCGATCAGTCGAACCCGTAAAAGTATGATAGTTATCATGGAGTTGCGTTCGTATAAGGTCCCATTCGGCGCGGATGGCGCGTTCGCCCCGGGCCAGACCGGGGAGATCGCCGCAGCGTCGTGCTCGCTCCTGTGCCTGGACCAGCTGTTGGAGCGCCCGCAGGTCCAGGGGCGGATCGGCCCGGGTCGCGGAACAAGCCCGCTCCAGCAGGCCATTGCGCTGGGTGAGCAGGGTATCGAGTCGATCCCAGGCCGCGACGACGCGGCGTTCATGGACCGCAAGATGGGTGTACAGGCGAAACGCGACCAGCGCCAGAATCACCAGGACCAGGAGTGCGGCCAGGGCCTGCATGGTGCCGGCGGGATTCGTCGTGCCGTGGCAGCGAGTACGTCAGATATCGACGTTCTCGGCACTGAGGGCGCGCGACTCGATAAATTCCCGACGCGGCTCGACCTGATCGCCCATCAGGGTGGTGAAGATTTCGTCGGCCCGGATGGCATCTTCGACCCGGACCTGGAGCAGGCGGCGGGATTCGGGGTTCATCGTGGTGTCCCAAAGCTGGTCGGGATTCATCTCGCCTAGGCCCTTGTAGCGCTGGGTGGCCAGCCCGCGGCGGCCTTCCTGCAGGAGCCATTCCATGGCTTCGGAAAAGCCCTCGATCACGTGGACGCGTTCTCCGCGCTTCATATACGCACCTTCGTCGAGAAGGGCGTTAAGACGGGCGGACAGGTCGAGTACCGCCTGAAAATCACGCGAAGCCAGGGTGTCATCGGTGATGTACTGCGACAGGGCGGCGCCGTGTTCGATGCGGTCCAGGCTCAGCTGCGCCGTGCCTTCATGCTGGGTCACCGGCCCCAGGCTGTAGCGGGTTGCACCCGCCTTGTCGCTGGACAGATTCTCCAGGATGCGGGCAAACCACGCCTGAACCGCAGCGTTGGTCACGCTTCGAGGCTCGGGGATCGCATCAGCCTCGAGCATCGCCCAAAGGATGCGCGAGTCGTACATCCGGCCCAGGCGCTGCACGGCGCGCGCGGCCTTTTGATAGCCCTTCACCAAGTCTTCGAAGGCCTCGCCGGTAATCGGAGGTGCATCCGGGCTGGGATAGAGCGCGGCGCCGTCCAGGGCGAGGGAGATCACGATCTCGCCCATTTCGGCCTCGTCGCGCACATACTGCTCGCGCTTGCCGCGCTTGATCTTGTACAGCGGCGGCTGCGCGATATACACGTGGCCGCGCTCGATCAGTTCCGGCATCTGGCGGAAGAAGAAGGTCAGAAGCAGGGTACGGATATGGGAGCCGTCCACGTCCGCGTCAGTCATGATGATAATGCGGTGATAACGCAGCTTGTCCGGATCGTACTCTTCCTTGCCAATACCGCAGCCGAGCGCCGTGATGAGCGTGCCCACCTCGGCCGAACCCAGCATACGGTCAAAGCGCGCCCGCTCGACATTCAGGATCTTGCCCTTGAGCGGCAGGATCGCCTGGAAATGGCGGTCACGGCCCTGCTTGGCCGAACCTCCGGCGGAGTCACCCTCGACCAGGTAGAGCTCGGACTGAGCCGGGTCCTTCTCCTGACAGTCGGCCAGCTTGCCCGGCAGACCGGCGATATCCAGCGCCCCCTTGCGGCGGGTGACCTCACGCGCCTTGCGGGCGGCCTCGCGCGCTCGCGCGGCATCCAGCACCTTCTCGGTGATGGCCTTGGCTTCCTGCGGGTGTTCCAGCAGGAAGTTGTTGAGGGCATCCGACAGCACGCTTTCAACGATCGGCTTGACCTCGGAGGAAACCAGCTTGTCCTTGGTCTGCGAGGAGAACTTGGGATCCGGCACCTTGACCGAGAGCACGGCCGTGAGGCCTTCGCGCATGTCGTCGCCCGCCGTGGCGACCTTGGCCTTCTTGATCAGGCCCTCGTTCTCCAGGTACTGATTGATCGTGCGCGTCAGCGCGGCGCGAAAGCCCGCCATGTGCGAGCCACCGTCGCGCTGCGGAATGTTGTTGGTGTAGCAGAAGATGTTCTCCTGGTAGGAGTCATTCCACTGCAGGGCGATTTCGACTGCGTAGTCCTCGCGCATCTGGTCGGCGTAGACGACCGTGGGATGCAGCGCGGTTTTCTTCTGGTTCAGGTGTTCGACGAAAGCACGGATACCGCCTTCGAAGACAAAGGTCTCCTCGCGGTTGTCCCGGTGGTCGCGCAGCGTGATGCGCACGCCCGAGTTGAGGAACGACAGCTCCCGCAGACGCTTGGCGAGGATCTCGTAGTGAAAATTAATGTCGGTGAAGATGGTCGGGCTGGGGCGAAACCAGATCTTCGTTCCGTTGCGCTCCGTGGTACCGGTCACCGCCAGCGGCGCATCCGGGACACCGAGGTGATAGGTCTGTTCGTGGCGCTGACCATCCCGGTGGATCTCCAGGCGGAGCTCTTCCGACAGGGCATTCACCACCGAGACACCCACGCCGTGCAGGCCGCCGGAGACCTTGTAGGAGTTGTTGTCGAACTTCCCGCCTGCGTGCAGGACCGTGAGGATGACCTCGGCGGCCGACATACCCTCTTCTTCGTGGATATCCACGGGAATGCCGCGACCGTTGTCCGTAACGGAGACCGCATTGTCCTCGTGGATCGTGACCTCAATACTGTCGCAGTGACCCGCTAGCGCCTCGTCGATCGAGTTATCGACCACCTCGAAGACCATGTGGTGCAGGCCTGTGCCGTCATCGGTGTCACCGATGTACATGCCCGGTCGCTTGCGAACGGCATCCAGGCCCTTGAGGACGCGGATCTGAGAGGAATCGTAGACGGAGGGATCTTGGGCTTCAGTTTCGGACATGCGGGTCAGTCATCCGGCCAGTTGCAGACACGCCAGTATAGCGCAAAGGCGGGGGGCACCGGTGAGGTCACGTGCGGGGGTCCAGGAGGGCCACGAGACCCAAGGCCCGGGCGCATCAGGCTGGGGATTCGGGTGTTACGCGACCATGTTTCACGTGGAACAATTGCCCTGCGGTATCCCCTGCCAGCCCCGGGATGTCATCTCCCACAGCGGTCACCAGGATCTGCCAGCCCGACGCACACAACCCGGACATCAACCCCTCCACTGCCTCGCGATCCAGCTCCGACACTACATCGTCCAGCAACATCACCGGCGCCCGCCCGGTCTCGGCCTCGAGCATCCATGCCTGCCCGCCCACGAGAGCCGTAACCAGGCGCTTTTGTTCGCCCCGGGAGGCCTCGGCGGCGAGACGACCCGATAGCCGCAAATCAATGTCGGCCCGCTGCGGCCCCGCCTGCGCGAAGCCCCGTTCTTCGTCGCCCTCCCGACTACGCTCCAGCGCCTCGCTCAGGCTCCTTTCCCGGTCCCAGCCCATCCGCGGATTCAAGTTCAAATCGGCTAACCGCTCGCCGAATCCGAACTGCCGGGCGGCCTCCATAGTCGCCGCCTGCCAGGACTCCACGTAACGACGCCGCGCGTCACTGATCGCCTCGCCGAATTCCAGCCAGGGTCGCTCAAACTCGCGAGCCCCCGCGCGGTCCCCCACGCGCAAGGCGGCATTACGTTGGTCATGGGCCCGCTTCCAGCGCTGCCACTGGCCCCGGTACCCCGGGATCGCATGGAAGCACCCCCAGTCCAGCAAGCGCCTGCGCTCTTCCGGTCCACCCGTCAACAATTCGAAGGAGCCCGCATGCAGCGTACGCGCCGGCAACCACTCGGCCACCGCCGCGTGGCCTTCCATCCAGCGGCCATCAAGCCGCGACCGGCGAGTACCATCCCAGCTAATCCCCAGCCGATGGGAGCCCCCGGCCGGATCCTTCACCACTGCCCCAATCCACAACCCGTCGGCTCCGCTCCGCCCAACACGCCGTAATTGCTGAGTACGAAACGAGCGACCAGCCGCGAGGATATGCACTGCTTCGAGTATCGAGGTCTTGCCTGCACCATTCGGGCCGACCAGCCGATTGATTCCCGGCCCCAACGTCAAGGCCTGTTCCTCAAGGTTGCGGACCCCCTGCCACCACAGCGACTCCAGCACGCAGACCCCGGAACTACAGGCGCATCGGCATCACCACGTAGCGCGCCCCGCCCGGTGGTTCCGCCTGAATCAGGATCGACGAGTTCCCGTCACGTAGCCCGATCCGGACCTGCTCGGTCTCCAGGACATTCAGCACGTCCGCCAGGTACCCGAGGTTGAAACCGATCTCCATTGGCCCCCCATCGTATTCCGCCTCGACCGACTCCTGGGCCTCTTCACGATCCGCGTTGTGGGTCATCACCTGGCAACCGTTCTCCCCCAGGGCCATGCGTACGCCGCGATACTTGTCACTCGCCACAATCGCGACCCGGCCCAACGCCTGTTTCAGAACTTCCCGGTCGACCCGCAACGTGGAGGGCAGATCCGAAGGGATGACCCGTTCGTAGTCCGGGAAGCGCCCCTCGATCACCTTGCTGCGCAGGACCGCTTTGCCGAGTTCGAATACGACCTGGTCTTCCCCGAAGCCGATCCGGACCGTCGATTCGTCGTCGGCCAGATTTCGTCGCAACTCCGCGACGGCCTTGCGCGGGACAATGCGTTCAACTCGCCCCTCCACCGGGTGCTCGAGTTCCACCTCGGCCAGCGCCAAGCGATGCCCGTCCGTCGCGACCGCCCGCAGACTGGTCCCGCTGGCTACCAGGAGCAAACCCTGGAGGTAGTAACGCACGTCCTGCTGCGCCATCGAAAACATCGTCGCTTCCAGCAGACGCCGCAGCCGGTTCTGGGGTACATCGAGCACGACCTCCGACCCTCGCGCCTCCCAGTCGGGGAAGTCCGCGCCGGGCAGGGTCGCCAGGCTGAAGCGCGAACCGGCGAATCCCACGGTCATGCGTTCGCCTTCCACCCGAGCCCGAATCTCGCTGTCCCCTGGGGCCGCCTTCACGACGTCCAACAGCTTGCGCACCGATACGGTGACATCGCATTCGCCCGGGATGGTGCCTTCCGCACCCGCCTGCCAGGCGAGTTCGAGATCGGTGGTATCCATCCGGATCGCACCGTTGTCGTCCGGTCGCAGACGCACATTCCCGAGGATCGGCATCGTCAATCGTTTTTCGGCCGCGCCCACAATCCGTTGCAGCGCTTCGGTCATCGTCTCGCGATTGAAAGACAGTTCCATGGCGATGTCCTGTATCTAGTGTTTAGATATTTAAATAGTAGTAATAAGGGGCAGGTCGACCTGTG
Source organism: Thioalkalivibrio sp. AKL9 (assembly GCF_000377825.1). Taxonomy (NCBI): domain Bacteria; kingdom Pseudomonadati; phylum Pseudomonadota; class Gammaproteobacteria; order Chromatiales; family Ectothiorhodospiraceae; genus Thioalkalivibrio; species Thioalkalivibrio sp. AKL9. The sequence goes on from NZ_KB905103.1 coordinate 429,037, forward strand.
CAGGAAACCCCAATTTCGTTTTAAATTCAGTTATTTGTCGACACTTTTTGGCTCTCCCGAACCTCTGTGAAGCCTGTTCCCAACCTGTGGACAGTTTCGCGGTCCGTGTTTTCCACCTTTCCATACCGCAGTTGCACCCAGCTTATCCACAGCTTTGCCGAGCAGTGGACAGCCACTTCAGCTACTGAGAGTCCGCAGAAGATTCGAGTAGTCCTCGTCCAGGCTGGCGTCCGCCTCGCGGAGTTCGGCGACCTTCCGGCAGGCATGGATGACCGTGGTGTGATCGCGACCGCCGAAGGCCTGTCCGATCTCCGGCAGGCTGTGCTGGGTCAGTTCCTTTGCCAGGGCCATCGCGATCTGCCGCGGACGGGCAATCGACCGGCTGCGCCGGCTCGACAGCAGATCGGCCACCTTCACGCGATAGTAGTCCGCGACCGTCTTCTGGATATTCTCCAGTGTAATCAGTTTGTTCTGTACCGCGAGAAGGTCGCGCAGCGCGTCCTTGGCAAACTCGACGGTGATCGGTTTCCCGGTAAAGTGCGCGTTGGCGATCACCCGCCGCAGCGAGCCTTCCAGTTCGCGGATGTTGGAACGGATCCGCTTGCCCATGAAGAATGCGACCTCGGAGGGGAGCTCGATCCCCGCCTGCTCGGCCTTGCGCTGGAGGATGGCCACCCGGGTCTCCAGTTCTGGCGGCTCGATCGCGATCGTCAGCCCCCAGCCGAAGCGAGACTTCAGGCGTTCCTCCAGCCCCTCCACCTCTTTCGGGTAGCGATCCGAGGTCAGGATGATCTGCTGCTGGCCCTCCAGCAGCGCGTTGAAGGTGTGGAAGAACTCCTCCTGGGAACGCTCCTTGCCGGCAAAGAACTGAATGTCGTCGATCAGCAGTGCGTCGGCGGAGCGATAGTGCTGCTTGAACTCGTCGATCGCGTTGTGCTGCAGCGCCTTGATCATGTCCGCCACGAAGCGCTCGGAGTGCAGATAGATGATCCGCCCTTCGGGGTGCCGGGCCAGGATGCTGTGACCGATGGCATGCATCAAGTGGGTCTTGCCAAGCCCGACCCCGCCATAGATGAACAACGGGTTGTAGGCCACCCCGGGGTTTTCCGCGACCTGGAGGCTGGCTGCGCGCGCGAGCTGGTTCGACTTGCCCTCGACGAAGCTGTCGAAGGTGAAGGCCGGGTTCAGGTTACTCACGGGCCCCTGCGGGCGTGGCGCAGTGCTGGCGCTCTTGTCTGCAGCACCGCGTTCATGGCGGGACTCGCGACCACTGGGGGTCGGCGGGACCGGAATCTGCGCACCACCAATCCCGAGTCGCACGCGGCGCCCGTCCTGCCCGCCCACCGGCTGCAGCTCGCCCACGGTCTGCTCGATCGATTCCAGCAGGTGATCGCGCACGTGCTCGAACACAAACTGGTTCGGCGCGAGCAGTCGCAGCCCGCCTTCGGACTCTTCGGCATGCAGCGGCCGCAGCCAGGTGTTGAGTTGCTGTTCGCTGACCTTCCCCTGCAGGCGATCCAGACAGGCTGTCCACAGGGCATTGGCTGACACGCGTTCGTCTCCGGGGCGACGGGGGAATTGGAAGCCACCGAGTCTACGCCGATGGGGGTACCCGGTGCCAGCGACTTGCCGACCCTCGAGATTGACTTTGCGTCCGGATGGCGCTAGTTTTCACCGCCCTTTAACCAAGCGTCACGGGAACTCTCATGAAGCGCACTTTTCAACCCAGCCGGCTCGTTCGCGCCCGCACGCACGGCTTCCGGGCCCGCATGGCCACCCGTGGTGGTCGCAAGGTCCTGAACGCCCGTCGCGCCAAGGGCCGCAAGCGCCTCTGCCCGTAGTCCGGGCGGCGCGCCGGCTCCCGTGACCGCGGCGCCAGCTAGCGAGACCTTTCCGCGCCGCGTCCGTCTGTTGACCGGTGCGGATTATCAGCGTGTCTTCAAGGATGCCCGGCGCCAGCGCGGTCGCGATCTGACCCTGCTCTATCGCCATTCGGCATCTGGCGAGGCGCGCCTGGGCCTTGCGATTGGCAAGCGGCATGTCCGCCAGGCATCGGACCGCAACCGGATCAAGCGCATTGTCCGAGAGGCCTTTCGCCAATGCCGGATCTCACTGCCGCCGGTCGACATGATCGTGCTGGCCCGAGGGGGCGCGGCGACCACGGATCGCCGGGCCCTGCGCGCCGAGATCGACAGCCTGCTGGAACGCCTGCAATGAGCCTGCCACGCAAGATCGCCCTGTTGCCCGTCCGGGCCTACCAGTACGGCATCTCGCCGTTCATGGCGCCCCATTGTCGGCATTACCCGACCTGTTCGGCCTATACCGTCGAGGCGGTCGAGACCCACGGGGTCCTGCGCGGCTTCTGGCTGGGCCTGCGGCGCATCCTGCGCTGCCACCCCTGGTCGCCGGGCGGTTATGATCCGGTCCCGGCTCCGCGTTCCGCTTCTCCCAGCACCCGACCCTCAAAGTAGTCGCGCTCATGGATAACCTTCGCCCCCTTCTGTGGCTCACCCTGGCCTTTGTCCTGTTCCTGATGTGGCAGGCCTGGAACCAGGATTACGGCGCCCCGAGCCAGCCGGACCGCAGCGCCGAGCAAGCGGCCGAGGACCCGGATGCCCGGCCGGAGGACGTGCCGGACGCCCCGCAGTTCGAATCGGAGGCGGATCCACGGGCGGCTGACGCGCCGCAGGTCAGCACCCTGCAGGAGCCAGACCGCCAGCAGATCACCGTGCGCACCGACACCCACGAGATCCTGATCGATACCCGTGGCGGGACCCTGCTGCGGGCGGACCTGCTGCAGTACCCGCAGGACCTGCAGGACGATCCGCTGGTGCCGGTCCGACTGTTCGACCACCGCGTGCGCGGCTATGTCGCGCAGAGCGGCCTGACCCATGACCGGGTGAACGACCAGTCGATGGAGGCCCGCGCACCTTCGCATCACGCCAACTTCCAGGTCGATCAGGACCGCTTCGAACTCACCGACGGGCAGGACACGCTCCAAGTCCCGCTGCGCTGGATGTCCGAAGATGGCGAGATCGAGGTCACCAAGACCTACACCTTTACGCGCGGCTCGCATCTGATCGAAGTGGACTACGAGGTCCACAACCGCTCGGATTCCACCTGGAGCGGCCGCCAGTACCGCCAGCTGCGCCACGGTCCGACCCCCGACCGCGAGTCGTGGTGGCTGTACACCTTCACCGGCGCGGCGTATTTCGATGGCAGCTACGAGCGGGAACGCTTCGAGTCATTGCGTGACGACCCCATCCAGGCGCGCATCCAGGGGGGCTGGGTCGCGATGATCCAGCACTACTTCGTGTCGGCCTGGGTCCCGGGCGAGGACGAGGTGAACGCCCTGTACGCCCGCGCGGTGCCCGGTGAGGTGGGCGATGAGTACCTGATTGGCCTCCATTCCGAGTCCGTCCAGATCCCGGCGGGCTCCAGCGGCGGGTTCTCCACCCGCTTGTGGGTAGGTCCGAAGCTGCAGGACGAGCTGTCCCAGATTGCCCAGGGCCTGGAGCTGACAGTCGACTACGGTATCTTCACCTTCCTGTCCAAGCCGTTGTTCTGGCTGCTGGACAAGATCTACAGCGTGGTCGGGAACTGGGGCTGGGCCATCGTGCTGCTGACCATCCTGATCAAACTGGCCTTCTTCAAGCTGTCCGCGACCAGCTACCGTTCCATGGCGCGCATGCGCAAGGTCGCGCCGAAGCTGCAGGCACTGAAGGAACGCTACAAGGACGACAAGCAGCGCATGAACCAGGCGCTGATGGACCTGTACAAGAAGGAGAAGATCAACCCGCTGGGTGGCTGTCTCCCGATCCTGGTGCAAATTCCGGTGTTCATCGCCCTGTACTGGGTGCTGCTGGAGAGTGTCGAACTGCGCCAGGCGCCCTGGTGGCTGTGGGTGCAGGATCTGTCCTCGCGCGATCCGTACTTCATCCTGCCGATCCTGATGGGCGTGTCGATGTTCGTGCAGTACAAGCTGAACCCGCCGCCGATGGACCCGGTGCAGCAGAAGATCTTCATGGCGCTGCCGTTCGTGTTCACCGTGTTCTTCGCCTTCTTCCCGGCGGGTCTGGTGCTGTACTGGTTCACCAACAACCTGTTCTCCATCGCCCAGCAGTGGTACATCACGCGCAAGATCGAGAGCGGCGAGGACCCGGACAAGCAGAAGAGCTGACGCTTCGTGACCGTGACGGACACCATCGTCGCGGTCGCCACCCCGCCGGGGGTCGGCGGTATCGGTGTGGTCCGTCTATCGGGTCCCCAGGCCCTGCCCATCGCGCGGCGCCTGACCCGACGCGCGCAGCTGCTTCCACGCCACGCCCACTACGGCAGCTTCATTGATCCGGCGACTGGCGAGTCGCTGGACGACGGTCTGATCCTGTCCTTCCCGGGCCCGCACTCCTACACCGGTGAGGACGTGATCGAGCTGCAGGGCCACGGCAGCCCGGTCTTGCTGGAGGCGATCGTCGCCGCCGCGGTGGATCTCGGCGCGCGTCGTGCCCGACCGGGGGAGTTTACCGAGCAGGCCTTCCTCAACGGCCGTCTCGACCTGGCGCAGGCGGAGGCGGTGGCCGATCTGATCCACGCCCAGACCGAGCAGGCCGCCAGGCTCGCGCGATCCAGCCTGGACGGCGCCCTGGCGACCGAACTCGAACCGGTCTCGCGCGCGATCCGCGACCTGCGTGTGATCATCGAGGCGGAGATCGACTTCGGCGAGACCGATCTCGAGTCGGAGGCTGCCGCCGATATCGCACGCCGTGCCGACACCCTCCACACGACCATCCGCGAACTCCTCGAACGGCTGCGTCCGGCGCGTTACTTTGCCCAGGGCTTGCGCCTGGCCCTGGTCGGTGCCCCGAATGTCGGCAAGTCCAGCTTGATGAACCGTTTGGCCGAAAGCGAGGTCGCGATTGTCACTGATCGCCCCGGGACCACTCGCGACGTCCTGCGTTCGCCGATTGCGATCCACGGGATACCGGTCGAACTGATCGACACCGCCGGGCTGCACGCGAGTGAGGATCCGGTGGAGAAGATCGGCATGGAGCGGGCGCAGGAGGCGGCCACCGGGGCTGACTTGATCCTGGAGCTGCGCGATCTCACGCGTCCGGATGCGGCCCCCGACTTGGCGGCCCCGGCGGAAATCCCGCGACTGACCGTCTGGAACAAGATGGACTGCGTCGCCGAATCCACCCGAGCGGACCACGGGCTCAGGATCTCTGCACGGACCGGGGCAGGGCTCGACGCGCTCAAACAGGCGATCGTCGAGCGTCTGGGCGTGAGCGAGGGTGGCCAGCAACGCTTCAGCGTGCGCGCGCGCCATCTGGACGGCCTGCGTACGACGGCCACGCATCTCGCCGCGATCGACGCCGCCGCGCCCCCGGACCTGATCGCCGAAGAGCTGCGTCTGGCCGAGCGCGCCCTGGACGCGCTCCTCGGTCGCCAGGACCACGAGGCCCTTCTCGGCGAAATCTTTGCCGGCTTCTGCATCGGGAAGTAGTCCACGTCATTGCGAGGCCCCGAAAAGGGCCGCGGCAATCCCCCGCCGCGACCACCGGATTTCGCGGCCCGACGTCATGCCAGCTTCCGGAGATTGCTTCGCTTTGCTCAATGGGATGGACGCCCCCGCCCTATTACGGCATCGCGATGTGCCAGAGTGGGGGTGATCACTCTCACTCGAAGAAGACGGAGGCGTCCGGATGCAGGTTACAACACTCGGCATTGATCTCGCGAAGAACGTGTTCCAGGTCCACGGCGTGGATGCGCAGGGACGGCAGGTGTTTTCGAAAACGCTGCGGCGCAGCCAGTTGCGCAACTTCGTAGCCCAGCTGCCGGCCTGCCGGATCGGGTTGGAGGCCTGCGGGAGTGCCCATTACTGGGCGCGTGAGTTGCAGGCGTTGGGGCACGAGGTACGGCTGATGGCGCCGCAGTTCGTGAAGCCCTACGTGAAGACGAACAAGAACGACCGGGCGGACGCCGAGGCGATCTGCGAGGCGGTGACCCGCCCGAACATGCGTTTTGTGCCGATCAAGACGCCCGACCAGCAGGCGGTACTGGCGCTGCACCGGGTGCGCGAGGGCCAGATCAAGGCGCGCACCGCGCAGGCCAACCAGGTGCGCGGGCTGCTGGCCGAGTTCGGGATCGTGGTGCCCCAGGGGATGACGACCCTGTTCCGCGAGCTCCCGGGGATCCTGGAGGATGCGGAGAACGGCTTGCCGGATCTGTTCCGCACGCTGCTGGCCGACCGGCTGGAGGAGTTGCGGCGACTGGACCAGGCCGTGAAGGAACAGGAGCGCCAGATCCAGGCCTGGCATCGAAGTCATGCGGTCAGCCGGCGCCTGGCCGAGATCCCGGGGATCGGACCGATCAGCGCGACCGCCCTGGTCGCCGCGATCGGCCATGCCCGGCACTTCAAGAACGGTCGCCAACTGGCCGCCTGGATGGGTCTGGTGCCCAAGCAGCACTCCAGTGGCGGCCAGTCGAACCTGCTGGGTATCAGCAAACGCGGCGACCGCTACCTGCGCATGCTGCTGATCCACGGGGCGCGGTCCGCCCTGCTGGCGGATCAGCGCCGCGGCGAGGGCGGCGACCCCTGGCTCGAAGGGTTGCGCCAGCGGCGCTGTCCCAACGTGGCGACCGTGGCCCTGGCCAACAAGAATGCCCGCACGGTCTGGGCCCTGATGGCCCATGACCGGACGTTTGACCCCGGCCTGCGCGGCGCCGCCGCGTAAGCCCGCAAAAACGGAGAAGCGAACGCGTTATTACGTACCCAACCCTCGATTGCGCAAGCGATTGAGCATGATGGCAACGGGAGCGATCCCGGTGGGGGCCAGTCCGATCATTGCGAAGCACCTCGAGTGCGCGACCTCGCTGGGACCCTCCACCCGCGGAATCCATCCGGGACCGTGGCGAATGAAAGCCGCACACGCAGTCCGAATGTACGGGAGCAATCGTCGCCCCGAAACCATCTACTCAAACGCTTGGCAAACCGGGGGCGTCCATGTACGCAATGACGGGG